>NZ_JBHUIW010000024.1:0-97392 GCF_042682915.1 Rhodoplanes azumiensis
CACCCGCCCAGGGAATCCCCCGGCGATTCAGCCACACCGAAAACCGCTCTAGATCGCGGCCGCGCCGCTCCGGCAACGGGCGTTTGCGGGTCGTCCGACATGCCGGAGACTGCCGGATGCGGTGCACTGTGAGGTCGGCTATTCTCGCGCCGCCGCCGCGATCGTCGCGCCGGCAACGCGACCGACGAGCCCCCCGATGACGACCCCGAAGGATCCCGCCCACCCGGACGCCTCCAAGGAGGTGCTGGCCGCCAAGCTCGCCTCGACGGCCAGCCTGATCGAGCGGATGACGGCGCTCGCCGTCTTCGTCGCACTCCTGCTCGGCGTGTTCCTGGTGGTGAAGCCGTTCATCACCGGCATCCTGTTCGGCGGCATTCTCGCCATCGCGACCTGGCCGTTGCGCGACCTGCTGGTGCGGCACGGCTCGTCGACCGTGCTGGCCGCGAGCCTCCTGCTGCTCGCCGCCATCGCCACCATCGGGCTACCCGCCGTCTTCCTCGCGCCCGGCCTCGCCGAGCGGCTGGTGAAGGGGCTGCAGCAGGCACAGACCTATTTCGCCGGGATGCCGGAGCTGCCGACTTGGCTCGCCAACATCCCGTTCGTCGACGAGCCGATCCGCCGCATCTGGACCGACCTCGCCGATCCGAGCAGCATCGTCCAGGAGGTGTTCAAGTCCTACTCGGCCGAGCTGCAGCGGGCGCTCGTCGAGATCGCCAAGGCGTTCGCCGACGGCATCTTCCAGGTGCTGGTGTCGCTCGCGGTGGCGACGCTGCTGTGGCTGCAGGGCGACACCATCGGCCACGCCATCCGCGACGTGACGGTGCGGCTCGGCGGCGACACGGCCGGCGCGGCACTCGACACCGCGGCCGACTCGGTGCGCGGCGTCGCCTACGGCATCGTCGGCACGGCCGCCATCCAGGCCGGGCTGATGACCTTCGGGCTGCTGCTCGCCGGGGTGCCGGGCGCCGCCGTGCTCGGCTTCGTCTCGATGCTGATCGCGCTCAGCCAGTTCGGCATCCTGCTCGCGATCATCTGGGGCGGCGCCGGCTGGTGGCTGTTCACGCTCGGCCACACCGGCTGGGCGATCTTCATCATCGCCTGGGGCATCATGGTCTCGACCGTCGACAACGTGATCCGGCCCTGGCTGGTGAGCTTCGGCGCGGCGCTCCCGCTCACGCTGATCATCTTCGGCGTGCTCGGCGGCTTCCTCGCCTTCGGCTTCCTCGGCCTGTTCATCGGCCCGACGCTCTTGGGCGTCTTCGTCAATCTGCTCGATGCCTGGCGCCGCGCCACCGCCCCGCCGACGACGCCCGCCACGGTTCCGCCCTCCGGCCCCTCCGCGCTCGCCCAGGGCATCGGCACGGCCGTGCCGACCACGGCCGCGACGAAGGACGCGCTGGCGCCGGGGGAGTGAGGAGAGCGCACTCCGGGGAGCGGCTCTCCCCGTCGTGGCCGGGCCGGCCGAAGGCCGTGACCCGGCCATCCATCCCTTCACAAGAACGCTTGTCGCGAAACGGATGGATACGCGGGTCTTCGCCCGCGCATGACGAAAGATGCGGCGGTTCGCTACCGCACCAGCTCCCGCATCGCCCTGTCCAATCCCTCCAACGTCAGCGGGAACATGCGGCCGCCCATCAGCTGGCGGATCATGCGGATGGAGGACGTGTACTCCCACTGGTCCTCGGGCACCGGGTTGAGCCAGACGCAGGCCGGGTAGGTGCGGGTGACGCGGTCGAGCCAGACCTGGCCGGCCTCCTCGTTCATGTGCTCGACCGAGCCGCCCGGAGTCACGATCTCGTAGGGGCTCATCGAGGCGTCGCCGACGAAGATCACCTTGTAGTCGTGCGGATAGGTGTGCAGCACGTCGAAGGTCGGCGTGGCGTGGTCCCAGCGCCGCTTGTTCTCCTTCCACACGCGCTCGTACAGGCAGTTGTGGAAGTAGTAGTGTTCGAGGTGCTTGAACTCGAGCCGCGCGGCCGAGAACAGCTCCTCGGTCAGCGAGATGTGCCAGTCCATCGAGCCGCCGACGTCGAAGAAGGCCAGAACCTTCACGGCGTTGTGGCGCTCGGGCCGCATGTGGATGTCGAGATAGCCCTTGTGCGCCGTGCCCTTGATGGTGCCGTCGAGATCGAGCTCCTCGGGCGCGCCGGTGCGCGCGAATTTTCGCAGCCGCCGCAGCGCGATCTTGATGTTGCGGGTGCCGAGCTCGACCGTGTCGTCGAGATCCTTGAACTCGCGCCTGTCCCACACCTTCACGGCGCGAAAGTTGCGGTTGGTCTCCTGGCCGATACGGATGCCTTCGGGATTGTAGCCGTAGGCGCCGAACGGCGAGGTGCCGCCGGTGCCGATCCACTTGTTGCCGCCCTGGTGGCGGCCCTTCTGCTCGGCGAGGCGCTGCTTGATCGTCTCCAGGAGCTTGTCGAGCCCGCCCAGCGCCTCGATCTGCGCCTTCTCCTCGTCGGTGAGGTATTTCTCGGCGAGCGTCTTGAGCCAGTCGGCCGGGATCTCGGCCGTGATCGCCTCGGCCGTGCTCTCGAAGCCCTTGAACACGGTGCCGAACACGCGATCGAACTTGTCCAGGTTGCGCTCGTCCTTCACCAGGAGCGCGCGGGCCAGATAGTAGAAGTCCTCGACCTTGCGGCCCGCGAGGTCGGCGTCCATCGCCTCCATCAGGGTCAGATACTCGCGCAGCGTCACCGGCAGCCCGGCGCTCTTGAGCGCGTGGAAGAAGCTGATGAACATCGGGCTCTCCGGCCGGGACGACGGGCCACGTCGTCCCTGGCGGTGTGGATGGCGCAGTATAACGCCCGCCGGCGACCGGTCGAGCCGCGACCGCCCGACCGCCGCAGCCCCGGCGGCGCAGCCCCGGCCGGCGCAGGCTCGGAGGCGCAGGCTCGGAGGCGCAGGCTCGGAGGCGAGCCGGACCTGGCGTCTCGACCCGACGATTCGTCCCACCGGTCACGCTTTTGCCCTGTTGTCGCCGCGCCGCCGTATAGAACGAGGGCGAGGCCTGAGCCGGGCGGGCGGCCGACGGGAGACGACGATGCGGTGGTGCGACGGAACGGCGACGGGAGCACGTGCGGCAACGCTGGCGGCTGTCCTCGCGGCGGTGCTGCTCCAGCCGGTGAACGCCCAGACGCCGCTCCAGCTGCCGACGTCCGGCGGCGAGTCGGGGCGGCCCTCGATCACGGTCCATCCCGACCCGAACGCCGCGCCGGCCGTCGCGCCCGCGCCGCTGCCGGAGCCGGCGATCGGCGCGACCATCGACTGGCAGGTGAAGAACCGGTTCCGCCTGTTCCGCGACGAGAAGGATTTCCTGCGCCACGTCACGGCGGCGGCCGGGCGCAGCGTGCTGGCGACCGAGCAGGCGCTCGCCGCCGAGACGGACGGGCGCGGCTGGGCGCGCGACACCGTGGTGCGGCTGTGCACCGACGCGGCCGGGCGGGTCGCCGACGAGTGCCTGCGCGACGGCGTGCGCGAGTCGTATCTCGCCCCGGCCGATCATCGCGTCGAGGCGCGGCTCGCCGGCGCCGTCGATCCGGCCGCCCGATGCACCTGGACGTTCGAGGACGGCGACTCGCTGCCGCGCAGCGTGACGGCGCCGTGCGCCGAGCCGGTGAATCTGCGCGTGGTGTTCGGCAAGCCGACCATCGCGGTGGTCGACATCGTGGCACCCGACGCGGCGACCTCCGGCCAGCCGCCGCGCCGCGCCACCACGGAGATCCTCGTCCAGGATCTGCTGATCGCCGGGCTCGGCGACTCGATCGCCTCGGGCGAGGGCAATCCGGACCGCCCCGTGGTGCTGTCCGACGAGGGCTTCTGCTTCCGCCGCTTCGGCGGCGGCGGCCGCAACGAGTTCTTCCGGCCGGGCCGGCAGGGCTTCAAGGGCGACAAGGCCTGCGAGTCGGGCGGCGGCAGCGCCGGCAGCGACGGCGACCGCGCCGAATGGGCGCGCCTCTCGGCGCGCTGGATGAGCGCGCCCTGTCACCGCTCGCTCTACGGCTATCAGCTCCGCGCCGCGTTGGCGCTGGCGGTCGAAAACCCGCGCATCGCCGTCACGTTCCTGCCGCTCGCCTGCACGGGCGCCACGATCGAGACCGGCCTGTTCGCCGGCCAGCCGTCGCGCGAGCTCAACTGCGGCACCAGCGGCTCGGCCTCCTGCCCGCGCCAGATGCCGGGCCAGATCGCGCAGCTCCGCGACCTCCTCGCCAAGGCCCGGAAGGCGCACCCGCAGCGCGGCCTCGATCTCGTGTTCCTCACCGTCGGAGCGAACGACGTCGATTTCTCCGGGCTGGTCGCCGACGTGATCATCGACGCCTCGGCCGAGCGCACGCTGTTCCGCCGCGCCGGCGTGATCGGCAGCGTCGAAGGCGCGCAGCGCGCCATCGACACGACGCTGCCGACCGGCTTCCACCGGCTGCGTTCCGCCCTCAAGCCGCTGCTCGGCGGCAGCCTCGACCGCCTCGTCTATGTCTCCTACGGTCATCCGGCGCTGGCCCCGCAGGGCGGCGCCTGCCCGACCAGCCGCGACGGCTTCGACGTGCATCCGGCCTTCGGGGTCGACGGCGACCGGCTCGCCCGCATCTCGCAGTTCGTCGAGCGCGGCTTCTTCCCGCGCCTGAAGGCGCTCGCGACCTGCACGGGCGGCGTCGCCTGCGCCGACCCGACCCGCGACCGCATGACCTTCGTCGACGCCCACCAGCCCGTGTTCGCCGACCACGGATTCTGCGCCCGCTCGGCCGAGGATCCGCCGTTCGACCGGGACTGCTTCGCCACCGACGGGACGAGCTTCGCGACCAGTCCGGTCGAAGGTGCGACCGCCCCGCTGACCTGCGCGGCGCGCCCTGCCGACTTCCGTCCCTATGCCCCGCGGGCGCGCTGGATCCGCACGGCGAACGACAGCTATTTCGCCGCCATGACGTTCCCGGAGGGGGTGTCGCCGACCATGCAGCCGAGCGACCTGCACGACGCCACCTGGGGCGTGCTCTCCGCCGTCTACGGCGGCGCCGTCCATCCGACTGCCGAGGGCCATGCCGCCATGGCCGACGCCGCCCTGCCGGCCGCCCGCACGGTGCTGGGCCTGCCGCAGCCGGACACGACGATCACGGCCGAGCCGCTGCCGCCCGCCCTGCCCGCTTCGGGCGCAGCCGGTCAAGCCGGTCCCTTGCCCGTCGCTCCGGTGCCGCAGACGGCCGGCTCGGGCGCCCTGCCCGGACGCTGACGGTCCACGCGCATCGGCGCACGCAACGACCGCCCGAGAAGGTCGGCGCGTCACGAAACTGTCGTGCCAAGTCGGGCGCGGGCGCATGCTCCGGCCGCATGGCCGCTCCTGCAACGCGGCCTTGCGGACGGCACGACTTGTCGCGCCGCGAGTCGCCCGGCACGTTTCAGCGCACCCCCAAAACGTCCCGGAAGCGGACGACCGCTCCATCGTGCGAGCCTGTGACCCGGCCCGCCGCGACCGTTAGGTCGCGCGAGGACGACCGCGGGTTCCACCGGATACTTCGGACGGATCGGTGGAGTACGATGGCCATGGCCGGCGCACCCCCGCTCTCCGACCCCAGACAGTGTGGGCAGCCATGACCGAGGTCAGCTACGGCGTCTGGGACGGCATCGTCTTCGACAATCGCGACGGTGCCTCCCCGTTTCCGGCGAGCGGTTTTCCCGAGCTCGCCAACGTCGACGATTTCGATCCGAAGAATCGCATCAGGGCCTTCTTCGGCGACCGCGGCTTCTTCATCTTCGACCCGACCGTCAGCCTCGTCGACGCGCTGTGGCGCCAGATGGTCGAGGCCGCCGACCAGTCCTGCGGCAAGTGCACGCCCTGCCGGATGGGCACCGTGCTGGTGCGCGACGCGCTCGACGCGCTGCGCCAGGGCCGGCCGAGCCCGCTCGGCCTCGCCGAGATCGAGCGGCTCGCCGAGCAGATGACCGCCACCTCCATGTGCGGCCTCGGCCAGACCTGCGCGAGCGCGCTGCTCGACGCGCTGCGCGGCTTCCGCGACGTGATCGAGGCCGAGATCGCCCGCGGACCGCAGCCCGAGCAGCACGGCATGGCCTACATGACGGCGCCCTGCATCGAGGCCTGCCCGTCGCGCATCAACGTGCCGCGCTACATCGACTACATCCGCGACGGCAAGCCCGAGCACTCGCTCGGCGTCATCCTGCAGAAATACCCGATGGCGGCGACCTGCGGGCGCGTCTGCGTGCGCTTCTGCGAGATGGCGTGCCGGCGCAAGTTCGTCGACGAGGCGGTCGGCATCAAGACGCTCAAGCGCTATGTCGCCGACCAGCAGACGGGATCGCGCGCCCTCACCTTCGGGCGCGAGCTGATCGCCCAGCCGCTCGGTGCCGACATGCGGGTCGCCGTGGTCGGCGCCGGCCCGGCCGGCGTCTCCTGCGCCTATCATCTGCTGCTGCACGGCTATCACGTCGACATTCTCGAGGCGATGGGCGAGGCCGGCGGCATGGCGGCGATCGGCATCCCGTCCTACCGCCTGCCCAAGTCGGTTCTGCGCAAGGAGACCGACATCATCACCGAGCTCGGCGGCCGCTTCCTGTTCAACCGCGCGCTCGGCCGCGACTTCACCATCGACGACCTGTTCGCCCGCGGCTACCGCGCCGTGTTCCTCGCCATCGGCTGCCAGCAGGGCATCCGGCTCGGCGTCCAGGACGAGGATCCCTCGATGCCCGGCTACAAGTCCGGCATCGGCTTTCTTCTGGAGGTGCACGACCACGTCGCCGGGCTGAAGACCGTGTCGCTGTCGGGCGAGGTGATCGTGGTCGGCGGCGGCAACGTCGCCATGGACTGCGCCCGCTCGGCGCTGCGCATGGGCGCCGACAAGGTCCACGTCGTCTATCGTCGCACCCGCGAGGACATGCCCGCCGACAGCGAGGAGGTCGAGGCGGCGATCGCCGAGGGCGTCGTCTTCCACTTCCTCACCAACCCGGTCCGCATCGTCTCGGCGGACGGCCGCATCACCGGGGTCGAGCTCGCCACCATGCGCCAGACCGAGCCCGACCGGCACGGCCGCCGCGGCGTCGAGGCGGTGCCCGGCACCGAGCGCGTGATGCCCTGCGTGACCCTCATCGCGGCGATCGGCCAGCAGGTCGTCAAGGGCGCCCTGACGGCGGACGACGGCATCGCCTTCGACCGCTGGAACTGCGTCGCGATCGACACGTTCGACCTCTCCACGTCGCGCCCGGGCGTGTTCGCCGGCGGCGACTGCGCGTCGGGTCCGTCCACCCTCATCCACGCGATGGCGAACGGCCTGAAGGCCGCCCGCTCGATCGACGACTGGATCCAGAAGGGCCACACCTGCTTCCAGGCGCGCACGCGCATGCGCCAGATTCTCAACGACAACAAGATGCTCGCCGACGACGCCGTCGAGGTGCCGGTGAAGCCGCAATACCGCGTCCACCATCCCGAGCTCGACCCGACCGTGCGCAAATTGATGTTCGAGGAGGTCGAGCAGACGATCAGCCCCGAGCAGGCCTATCGCGAGGCCAAGCGCTGCATGCGCTGCTATCGCACCTACTCGGTGATCACCGAGCGCGCGATTCCCGAAGGAGCCTCGCCATGAGCACGACCGACACGGCTCCAGCCGACATGGCTCCAGCCGACATGGCTCCGACCGGAGTGCCCGCCGCCGATGCCGCGCCCCTGACCGCGACCATCAACGGCAAGGCCGTGACGGGCCGGCCCGGCGAGACGATCCTGGAATGTGCGCGCCGCAACGGCGTCTACATCCCGACGCTGTGCGAGCTGCACGACATCGACCACGCGCCCGGCACCTGCCGGGTCTGCCTGGTCGAGATCAAGATGCCGCACGCCGACAAGACGCATCTGGTCGCCTCCTGCACGACGCCGCTGCAGGACGGGCTCGCCGTCAACACCCGCACGCCGCAGCTGCGCGAGATGCAGCGCCTGCAGGTCGAGCTTCTGCTCGCCGACCACGACCAGGACTGCGCCACCTGCATCCGCCACGGCAAGTGCGACCTGCAGGACGTCGCCCAGTTCGTCGGCCTGCGGCAGAATCGCTTCTTCGATCCGGCCCGCGTCGCCGCGCGGCCGATCGACGAGTCCTCGCCCGCCCTGATCCGCAACATGAAGCGCTGCATCCGCTGCCAGCGCTGCATCGCGATCTGTCGCGACGGCCAGGGTGTCGACGCGCTCATCCAGATCAACAGCGGCCTCGACACCGCGGTCGGGCTGCGCCACGGCCTGACCCAGAAGAACTCGGCCTGCGTCACCTGCGGGCAGTGCGTCCTGGTCTGCCCGACCGGCGCGCTCGGCGAGCGCGACGAGACCGACCGGGCGCTCGAGATGATGTACGATCCCGAGCTGATCACGGTGGTGCAGTTCGCCCCCGCCGTGCGGGTCGGCTTCGGCGAGGAGTTCGGCCTGCCCCCCGGCACCAATGTCGAGGGCCAGATCATCACGGCGCTCAAGCAGCTCGGCGCCTCGATCGTGCTCGACACCAACTGGGGCGCCGACCTCGTGATCATGGAGGAAGGCACCGAGCTCCTGCACCGGCTCAAGGAGAGGAAGAGGCCGACCTTCTCGTCCTGCTGCCCGGCCTGGATCAACTTCGTCGAGCGGCACTATCCCGACATCATGCCGTCCCTGTCGTCGACCAAGTCGCCGCAGCAATGCGTCGGCGCGCTCGCCAAGACCTACCTGCCGGAGAAGATGGGCATCGATCCGGCGCGCGTCCGCGTCATCTCGATCATGCCCTGCATCGCCAAGAAGGACGAGATCGTCCGCCGCCAGCTGGTCCACGACGGCGTGCCGGAGGTCGACGTCGTGCTCTCCACCCGCGAGTTCGCCCGCCTGCTGCAGCGCGAGCGCATCGACCTCAAGACACTGCCGCCGTCGACCTTCGACAATCCCTACATGAGCGAATATTCGGGTGCCGGCGCGATCTTCGGCACCACGGGCGGCGTCATGGAGGCGGCGATTCGCACCATGTACTACGTGGTCAACGGCCGCGAGCTGGAGCATGTCGAGATCGAGCAGCTGCGCGGCTTCGAGGGCGTGCGCACCGCGACCGTGGAGCTCGGCGGCGACATCGGCGCCGTCAAGATCGCCATGTGCCACGGGCTGAAACCCACCCGCCAGATCGTCGAGCAGGTGCGCTCCGGCAATTCCGATCTCGACTTCGTCGAGATCATGGCCTGCCCGGGCGGCTGCGTCGACGGCGGCGGCACGCTGCGCTCCAAGAAGGCCTATCTGCCGCATGCGCTCAAGCGCCGCGAGACGCTGTTCGGCATCGACAAGAATCGGGCGGTACGCCAGTCGCACCGCAACGAGCAGGTCCAGGCGCTCTATCGCGACTATCTCGGCGCGCCGAACTCCGAGAAGGCGCACCACCTGCTCCACACCTATTATACCGACCGCAAGATCGAGATGACCCAGACGGTCCGCGAGGTGTGGGCCGACATCAAGATGACCGGCAAGGTGTACTGACGTGGACGGAGCCGCGGCGCGGGCGGCGGCTCACCACACCACCGCCACCGAGCCCATGCCGCCGTAGATCTGCGTGCCGGCCGCGAACTGGCCGTCGAAGCTGCCCCGCAACGTGACGCCGCGGAAAACCTTCAGCTCGGCGCCGGCGGAGACGAGGGCGGAGTCGCCCGGCAGCGTCGCGCCGAACACCGTGAAGCCGGAGCCGGCGAGATTGACGAAGCTCGCGTCGAGCGCCCGCTCGGTGGTGAACTCGTGCGCCCAGGCGAGCCGCCCGCGCACCGTCAAGGCCGCGTCGGCGGAGCGCCAGGCGGCGGCGTCGAAGCGAGCGCCGAGCTCGCTGCGGGTCGCCGTCGCGGTCGTCTCGGCATAGCGCAGCGCGAAACCGGCGAGGCCCGACGCATCGGCTTCGGCATAGCTCGGCGTGTGGAAGGCCTGCACCCGCATCGCCGCGAACGGCGTGATCCCGATCCCGCTGGTCGCCACGGTGCGCCAGCCCGCCTCGACCCGACCGCCGACGGCGTGGCCGGAGTAATCGCCGAGCAGACGGTCGGCGACGCCGGGCAGCGCGACGAGGCGGTCGGTGCGCACATCGTGCCAGCCATACGAGACCGCACCCGACACATAGGCCGGACCGGCCCGCCAGCTCCCGTAGCCACCGAGCTGCAGCGTGTCGGCGCGGCCCGAGCCGAGCCCGCCGAGCGAGAACGACGTCTCGCCGCCCGCCAGCGCGACGCCGAGCACCGCGTCGGGCGAGACCCGGTAATCGGCCCCGCTGGCGAGCCCCCAGTTGCGCGCGCCGAGATCGTGGCTGCCGATCGCCGCGCGACCTCCATGGGTCGCGTCGGCTCCGAAGGCACCGGCCCAGAGCCGCCAGCGCGGGCCGACATCCGGCACCAGCGGCGCCTTCACGGCGCGGTCGATCGCCGCGGCGCCCGCCCCGCGCGCGGCTCCGGCCGGCGGCGCCGACGCATAGGCGAGCGCCGGACCGCCGTGCGCCGGACCGCCCGCGGCGCGCGAGCCGGCGAACGGGTCGAGCATCAGCTCGAGAAACTGGTCGGTCTGGCGGAACCCCGCGGTCGCCGCGCCGGTCGCGATCTCGCCGGAGAGCTGGGTCAGCGCATAAGGGATCGACGGCGCGCCGAGCACGGTAGCGAACAGGCCGCCGAGCCCGGGCCCGGTGTTGTAGGCGCGGTCGAGGGTGCGGCCGACCTGCCGCTGGTTCTCGTTCAATCCCGCGAGGCCGGCGAGCGCTAGTTCGATGTCGAGCACCACGTCGTTGCCGACGATGCCCACCACGGCCTTGTACCAGGGCGGCAGCCCGGCCGACGACATCCCGGAGAACGACCCCGTCAGACCGCCGGCGGCAGTGAGGATCGTATAGTGGCGCGCCGCCGTTTCGCCCGGCAGCAGCGTGATCGCGACCGTTCCGGCGAGCGCCGCCGTGCCGGTGACGCGGGTGAAATCGGACGCCGTCGACGACAGCTCCACCGCATAGACGCTGCCCGATCCGAAGGTGAGGTTGCCGGCGATCGTGACGGTGCCGATCGAGTTGCCGGGCGCGAGCGTCCCCTCGATGGTGGCCGAGGGCAGCGCACCGGTGCCGCCGATCGCCGCCCCGTCGGCGACGACCAGGCCGCTCGACGAGGCGATCGAGCCGTTGACGATCAGGGTGCCGCCCGTCACCAGGGTCGAGCCCGTGTAGGTGTTGATGCCGGCGAGCGTCAGCGTGCCGGTGCCGACCTTTTCCAATGAGCCCGGCCCCGGCGTGCCGCAGCCGCAAGCCGAGTAGTCGGCGATCCGGCCCGTCACGGTGGTCGACTGGTCGTTGCCGCCGACCACCAGGGTGTTGCCGCCGCCGATGTAATAACGGCCGCTGCCGGCGATCGAGCCGGCCGTGACGCGGCCGTTGCCGTCCGGTCCGGTGGTGCCGCCGAAGTCGACGACGCCGGTCCCGTTGGTGACGAAGGCGGCGAGCCCGCCGGTCGCGAAGTCGTAGAAGTCGGTGCGGCCGCCCGAGTTGGTGACGATGGTCGCGCTGCCGGCCGTGCTCCAGGCGTTGAAGACCGTCTCGCCGCCGGAGTTGTTGACGATCGTGGCGTTGCCGGCGGTCGTGTGCGACCAGAACAGCGTCGTGCCGCCGTCGTTGACGATCCGGGCCGAGCCTGCCGACGTCGTCTCGGTGCCGTAACCGAGCCCGAAGCTCGTGAATCCGATCGCCTGGTTGGTGATGGTGGCGGAGCCGGCGGTCGCGTCGCCCGTGAAGGCGAGCTGGCCCCACTGGCTGTTGGTGATGGTCGCATTGCCGGCCGTGCTCGTGTCGCCGAACTGCAGGCCGGAGTATTGCGTGTTGGTGATGGTGGCGGTGCCGGCCGTGGTGGACGCCGCGAACAGCATGGTGCCGTAGTTGGTGTTGGTGATGGTCGCCGCGCCGGCCGTGGCGGTGCCGTAGAACTGAAGGAGCGAGCCGTCGTTGGTGATGGTCGCGCTGCCGGCGCTGCTCGCCCCGGTGAAGCTGAGCGTGCTGCTGGAGGAATTGACGATGGTGGCGCTGCCGGCCGTGCTGCCGTGGTCGAAGGTGAGCGCCCCGGTGAAGAGGTTGTAGGTCGCGTCGCCGGCGCTGCTCGCGTTCTGGAACACGATCAGGCCGCCGCCGAACACGTCGAAGGTCTGAACGGCCGACGAGTTGTTGACGACCCCGGCGCCCGTGATGTCGAACCCGGCCATCACGTTGATCAGGTAGGCCGGCGCGTCGCCGGTGAAGACGATCGTCTCGATCGAGGAGGCGACGTCGACGACGGCGACGGTGTTCGGGGTGTTCGGGAAGGTCGCCGTGGCGGTCGGCACCCCCGCGGTCCAGTTTGCCGGGTCGCTCCAGTTCGCGGTGGTGCTGGACGCCCCCGTCCAGTCGGCGTTCTGAGCGCGCGCCGCCGCCGGCAGCACCAGCAGCGCCGTGCCGGCGAGCAGCGCCGCTGCGCGGCGCTTGGCGAGGACGTGCGGTCCGGAGCGGCTCCGATCCCGCGTCTCGATCACGCTGACCGTCGCGCCCGGCGACTCCTTTGGCTCACGATCCACACCACGCCCCCCGTGACGCAGGGCGGATGCACGGCCCGCCCCACATCGCGGCCGGGCGCCCTAGCCCGACCGCGCTATACGGGTCATTACGGACCAAAATCGCCGATAAGCACAACTGGGGAAAAATGGGTGGACCGCCACGTCCCGCCGGAATCGCGCCGCGCGTGTCGTCACGACAACACATCTCGGCGACGAGCAGGATCGTCGCACCAATCAAAAAAATACCGATACGTCACAGAACGTTATACCGCCGGGGGACGACGTCAGCTCACCCCGAGCTTCTTCTGCAGGCTGGTCGAGGAGGTGGTGTACTGGAACACCACCCGCTTGTCCGGGAACACATAGCGGGCGGCGGCCTGGGCCATCAGGGCGCCCTCGTGGAAGCCGGAGAGGATCAGCTTCAGCTTGCCCGGATAGGTGTTGATGTCGCCGATGGCGAACAGGCCAGGCTGGCTGGTCTCGAACTTCTCCGTGTCGACGGCGACCAGCCCGTCCTTCAGCTCGACGCCCCAGGTCGCGACCGGGCCGAGCTTCATGGTCAGCCCGAAGAACGGCAGCATCGCCTCGCACAGCACCTCGATCATGCGGCCATCGGCGGTCTTCACCAGCGCCGCCTCCAGCGCCCCGCCCTCCCCGGCCAGGTCCATCACCTGGCCGATGATCAGGTCCATCTTCCGGTCGGCGACGAGCGCCCGCATCTTGTCGACCGTGGCGGGCGCCGCCCGGAACTCGTCGCGCCGGTGCACGAGCGTGATGCGATGGGCGATCGGATGCAGGGCGACGACCCAGTCGAGGGCGGAATCGCCGCCGCCGACGATCATCAGCCGCTTGTCGCGGAACGCCTCCATTTTTCGCACGGCGTAGAAGACCGCGGAGTCCTCGAACGCCTCGATGCCCTTGATGGGCGGCCGCTTGGGCTGGAACGAGCCGCCGCCGGCGGCGATCACCACGACCTTGGCCTCGAACACGGTGCCGCGGTCGGTGGTGCAGCGGAACAGCGGGTCGCCGATCCTCTCCACCGTCTCGACCATCTCGCCGAGCGTGAAGGCGGGACCGAACGGGGCGATCTGCTCCATCAGCGCATCGACGAGGCCCTGGCCGGTGATCCGCGGCACTGCCGGGATGTCGTAGATCGGCTTCTCCGGATAAAGCTCGGCGCACTGGCCGCCGACCTTGGGCAGGACGTCGACCACATGCGCCTTGATGTCGAGAAGCCCCAGCTCGAACACGGCGAACAGGCCACAGGGGCCGGCGCCGATGATCAGCGCGTCGGTCTTGATCGGGTCGGTCGGGATCGGATCGGTCAGCGGATCGCTCATGGTGCCTTCGATGCGGCGGACGGGGGATGTGCCGGCGCGCGGCGCCGCGCAGACCACGGCTGCGCGCGGGCGGCTTGCGGCGCGCCCGGCGGCGCCGCACAACAGGTCGCCGCGACCGCGGTGGCTCGGGGTCCGAGCCTGTAAGCCACCCCCGTGAGGACTGCAACCCGTGACCGACGAGAGGACCGCGCGCCGGCGCCAGCCGCCCCGGCCGGACGATTTCCCCCACCGGGTCGTCCACACGATCAGGTTCCGCGACCTCGACGCGCAGAACCACGTCAACAACGCCGTCTTCCTCACCTTCTTCGAGGGCGGCCGGGTGCCGCTGCTGCGCGATCCCCGCTACGGGCTGTGGGTCGAGGGCGCGGCCTATGTGCAGGCCAACCTGACCATCGACTACCTGGCGGAGATTCACTATCCGGGCGAGGTGGTGATCGGCACCCGCGTGGCGCGGGTGGGGACAAGCTCGCTCATCTTCGATCAGGCGGTGTTCAACACGGACCGCTGCGCCGGTCTCGCCCAGTCGACCCTGGTGCTGATCGACCGGGAATCGCGAAAACCACGGCCGTTCCCGCAGGACATCGTCACGCGCCTGCGCGCCGGCGGCGGTGCCGTGCCCGAGGTGGGGTGAGACCGGTCGCGACCGAGCATTGCGCCGTCATTCCGCGGCGCGGCGAAGCGGCGAATCCGGAATCCAACCGCAAGCTCCGTCGTCTCGGCTGGATTCCAGGTTCGGCGCGAAGCCTGTGCTCGGGCGGCGCGAAGTGCCGACCCGAGTGCGTCGCCCCGGAACGACCGAAATTCACGCCTGCCGCTCGGGCGTCTGCACCACGAGGCCGTCGAGCTCGTCGCGGACCTTGATCTGGCAGGACAGGCGCGAGTTCGGCCGCACGTCGTAGCCGAAGTCGAGCATGTCCTCCTCCATGGCGGTCGGCGGGCCGACGATCTCGCGCCACGCCTCGTCGACATAGACGTGGCAGGTGGCGCAGGCGCAGGCGCCGCCGCATTCGGCGTCGATGCCGGGCACGCCGTTCTTGATGGCGGCCTCCATCACGGTCGCGCCGGGTTGGGCCTCGACCGTGCGGGACGATCCGGTGAAGCTGACGAAGGTGATCTTGGCCATCGGGAGTGTGGGACGCTTTGAAATGGTCGTTCGGGGGTTCGAGATCGGCCCGGCGCGGCGCCGGACCGGAGGCTGTGCTGGACGCCCTCTATAGAGTCTCCGGAGAACCGAGTCTCGGGCGATGGTCGAAGTGGCCTCCGTCGGTGCCGAACACCGAGCGGCCGCGGACCGTCGCGAAGCCCCGTCGCGAAGCCCCGTCGCGAAGAGTCGTCGCGAAGAGCCGCAATCCGGCCCCGCAGAATCAGATGGCCCCGGCTTTGGACCGGGGCCACTGTCGGCCGGACGATTGTGAGGGGGGGAGGGGGGCTCGTCCAGCTTCCGACTCGACATGGGGGCGGCGGCGCAGTTTGCAAGGAGCAGGCGAAGCTTCGCCCTGCCCCGCTTCACTCTGACGCACGATTTCACTCGGCTGCACGATCCTGGCGCAGCCGGGCGATCGCGGCGCGGGCCTCGGACCCGGCCCGATCCATGGCGGCGAGCGGACCGTCGACCGCCGCGCCGGTCGCGACGGCCGCCTCGATCGCCTCGGCCGCCGTCACGATGGCCCAGGCGCCGACCCCGCGGGCCGATCCTTTCAGCGTGTGGGCGAGGGTCGCCATCGCGGCCGGCGGGGCCGCGTCCATGCGGGCGACCAGGAGCGCGATCTGCTGGTCGAACAGGTCGAGCACCTCGGCCTGCAGGCGGGCGTCGCCGAGCGTCATCCGGAACAGGTGCGCGAGATCGATCGGCATCGCATCCGGATCCGCCGCCGGCAGCGGCAACGACACGGCGGGAGGCTCGACGAGGAAATGGCTGTGCATGGAACGCCCCGGTCTTGGTTCGACGCCCGACCTTGTTGTCGCGCACTGTGGCCGGCCGACCGTCACTCCCGGGTAAACGCGAACGCACGCGGGCGCCTGCGTGGCGCCCCCGCAACAGGTGGATTCACGAGCATCATCAATGGTGGATTAACCCGGCGTCGCGACATGCACCGGGACGCACCGATCGCCGAGACGCAACGATCCCTCGCGCCGGCGCGCGTCCTCCGCACCGGACGGTGCCGAGCCGCCTCGGCTCAGGCCTTCGGCGGCTCGCGGCCGATCGCCCGCCAGCCCGCCTCGGTGAGCCGGCAAACCAGCCAGTCGGGCTTGAGCGGGTTGTCGAACCACGGCCTCGCCCAGCCGTGGGCCACACAGGCCTCGACGGTCTTGCGCGGCACGGCGCGGCCGTCCCGGTCGAAAAGCGGGAGTTTTCCACCCGGCTCGTTAACGCCTCGTTCGAGATAGCGGCGCTGCGGATCGGTCGGCCGCAGAGCCGCCGCATTGTCGCCCCCAAGATGAAGCGGCTGGTCCAGGGGGAGGTGGTCGTCCGGGAGATGGTCGTCCGTGCGACGGTCGTCCGTGCGACGGGGCCGAGCGGGCATGGCTGCTGGCATGGGCGCACCCGTTAACGATGATTAAAAAAGGGTTACCGAACTTGGTTTCCCTGGGGCTTCCACCTCTCTAGGATAGTCACACCACGGGCGGGAATCCCAGCGGCATCGTCAGTCCCGCCTGCGGCAGCGTGTCCGAGACGGCGTGCGGTGGCACGCCCCGGGCACCTTATCCACAGGGCCTCAGTCCTGTTCAGCGTAGCTTGCGAGGCGACGAGCGACATGGCGAACACTCCGAAAAAGGCCAAGGATCCGACAGAAGTTGCTCTGTCGGCCATTCAGGAGGCCCTGAATGTGGGCGGCCCCGGGCCGGCCCCGTCCCCTGCTTCGGACTCTCCCGCGATCCAACCCGACGACCGGCGCGACCGTTCGCCGCCGCCTTCGCTCGCGCCCGAGCCGCTGCCGCCGCCCGGCTTCCAGGATCCAATCGCCCGCCGGATGGACGAGCCGCTCACCGTCCCGGCCAACGACGACCGCGAGACCATCGGCCAGGTATTGCAGTCGCTGCAGCGCCGTCCGGCCCGCACACCCTACCTGGCGGCCGGCCTGTTCAGTGCCGCCTGGGCGATCTCGGCGCTCGGCCTCGTCCTCGCCTACTCGGCCGAGATCGGCGTGCTGATGAGCCAGGGGGCCGTCGCCGTCCCGCTGGTGTTCGGCATCGTCTCCGGCATCGCCGCGCCGATCGTCTTCTTCTTCGTGCTCGCCAACATGGTGTCGCGTTCGCAGGAGCTGCGCATCGTCGCCCAGGCGATGGCGCGCGCCGCCATGCGGTTCGCCGAGCCGGAGAGCGTCGCCTACGACAGCGTCGTGAACGTCGGCCAGGCGATCCGCCGCGAAGTCGCCGCCATGGGCGACGGCGTCGAGCGCGCCATCGCCCGCGCGGTCGAGCTCGAGACCCTGGTCAACAACGAGGTCGCCGCGCTCGAGCGCGCCTACAACGAC
Source organism: Rhodoplanes azumiensis (assembly GCF_042682915.1). Lineage (NCBI taxonomy): Bacteria > Pseudomonadati > Pseudomonadota > Alphaproteobacteria > Hyphomicrobiales > Nitrobacteraceae > Rhodoplanes > Rhodoplanes azumiensis. The sequence continues at coordinate 17,337 of NZ_JBHUIW010000024.1, forward strand.
AACGAGGTGCGCATCCGCAACCTGCTCGACGGCATCGCCCAGCAGCGCGAGACGCTGGTCGGCGAGGCCGAACAGGTGCGCAACGCCATCTCCAACGTCCATCTCGACCTGTCGCACGACATCTTCACGGTCTCCGAGGTGGTGGGCGAGCGCTTCAACGAGGTGGCGGGCCGCATCACCCGGGCGCTGGCCGACAAGGGCGAACACATCACGCTGGCGCTCGGCACCGCCGGCGACTCGATGATCGCGGCGCTCGCCGAGCGCGGCGGCGACCTCCTGGAGCGCCTGGAGCGCACCAGCGACGAGGCGACCCGCGCCATCGAGGCGGTCAGCGATCGCCTCGCCGACAGCCTCAACATCAAGACCGGCCACCTCAACGACGCCATCGTCGAGATCGCCGACAACATGCAGGACATGCTGGGCGGCCGCCTCGACAGCGTCGCCGACGAGTTCGCCCAGAAGACCATCTCGCTCGTCGAGCTGATGGAGAACCGGTCGCGCGAGATCACCGCCATGGTGATGGAGCACACCGACACCATCTCGGGCACGCTGGTCGACACCTCGAGCCAGATCGCCGAGACCATCGCGGCCCGCGTCGACGAGGTGAACAACACCCTCAAGGCGACCGGCGACTCGATCGTCCTCGACCTCAGCCTGCGCGGCGGCGACATCGTCTCCAAGCTGGAGGAGACCGGCACGGCCATCACCGACACGCTCGACCAGCGCGGCGGTGAGATCGTCGCCCGCCTGGAGGAGACCGGCAGCACCATCACGGTGACGCTGGAGGAGCGCGGCGAGACCTTCACGCGCACCCTCACCGACAGCGCCCATGCGCTGGCCGAGGCGGTCGGCACCCGCGGCGACGAGGTGCGCGAGCTGCTCGCCGCGCGCCTGCGCGCCTTCGAGGAGATCCTCACCACCGGCAGCGGCGAGCTCGCCGAGCAGCTCGGCTCGCGCGGCGACCAGGTCCGCGACATGCTGTCCGAGCGCCTGCGCGCCTTCGAGGAGATGTTCACGACCGGCGGCAGCGAGCTCGCCGAGCGCATCGGCCGCGACAGCGCCACGCTGGCCAGCCTGATCACCCGCCACCTCGCCGAGTTCGACCGCACCGTGAAGACCTACGGCGGCGATCTCGTCGAGCGCATCGGCGAGCGCACCCAGGAGATCAACGAGACCCTCAAGGTCTATCTCGACGGCTTCGACACCCGCGTCGGTGCCAAGTCGACCGAGGTCGCCGACCTCCTGGAGACCCGCCTGATGCGGTTCCAGGACGCGCTCGACCAGCGCACCCTGACGATCGGCGAGACGCTGACGACCCGCGTCGCCGACATCAGCAAGACGGTGGGCGAGAGCAGCAAGGAGGTCGTCGCCGCGCTCGATCGGCGCGTCGAGGCGATCACCGGCCTGATCAACGCCGGCGGCCAGCAGTTCATCGACGCCGTCGGCGGCAAGATGAGCGAGATCGACGGCACGCTCGCCACCCGCTCGAACGAGGTCGCGACCGCGCTCGACGGCCGCATCGCGCGGCTGGAGGAGCTGCTCGTCACCCGCGCCGCCACGCTCAGCGGCGAGATCGAGAGCCGCAGCCAGGCGGCCGCCGAGCTGCTGCTCGGCCGCGCCGAGAGCCTGACCGCCTCGGTCGAGGCACGCAGCAAGGCCGCCGCCGAGGAGATGCTGGCGCGGGCCGAGAGCCTGACCAGCGAGGTCGAGACGCGCAGCAAGGCGGTCGTCGACGCGCTGGTCGATCGCACCCAGGCGGTCACCCACGAGATCGAGATGCGGACCCGCTCGGCCGCCGACACCCTGCTCGGCCGCGTCGAGACGCTCTCGTCCGACATCGAGACGCGCAGCACCGCCGCCATCGAGGGGCTGGTCGGCCGCCTCGGCACCGCCACGGCCGACATCGAGACGCGCACCCGCTCGGTCACCGACCTGCTGGTCGATCGCGCCGCGACCGTGACGCAGGAGATCGAGACCCGCACCCTGTCGGCCGCCGACCTGCTGGTCGGCCGGCTCGGCACCGCCACGGCCGACATCGAGACGCGCGGCAACGCCGTCGCCGACACGCTCGTCGCCCGCATCGGGGCCGCGACCGTCGACATGGAGACCCGCACCGGTGCCATCGCCGACCAGCTGCTCGGCCGCGCCGACATGGTGACGACCGACATCGAGGTCCGCACCCGGGCCGCCGCCGACCGCCTGGTCGAGCGCACCGCCGCGGTGGCGAGCGACATCGAGCAGACCGCCGGCACGGCGGCCGAGGGCTTCGCGGCCCGCATCGACCGCCTCGCCGCCGAGATCGAGGGCCGTAGCAGCGCGTCGGCCTCCTTCCTGCTCGACCGGTTCGACGGCTTCGCCCGCGACATCGAGGTGCGCAGCAACACCGCCGCGTCGTTCCTCGGCGAGCGGATGGACACCTTCGGCAGCGAGCTGGAGGCGCGCTCCGGCACCATCGTGACGGCGCTCGCCGAGCGGGCCCAGACGGTGGCCCATACGGTCGAGAGCCGCACCGGTACGGCCGCCTCGCTGCTGGTCGAGCACGCCGAGCGTGCCACTCGCGCCCTGGAGGAGCGCAGCACCGCCGCCACCGAGCTGCTGACCAGCCGCTTCGAGACCGCCACGCGCGACGTCGAGGCCCGCAGCAACGCCGCCACCGAGACGCTGGCGACGCGGCTCGAGCAGGCGACCCGCGAGATCGAGCATCGCAGCCGCGAGGCGACCGCGACCCTCGCCGGCCGCATCGAGGCGCTCGCCGAGGCCGTCAAGGTCAACACCATGGAGGCCGAGATCGCGCTCGAGCGGCTCGGCGAGACGACCGCCAACACGGTCCGCAGCAGCGCGGCCGACGCCGAGAGCAGCATCCTGCGCGCCTCCGGCGTGTCGACCGACCAGCTCCGCACCGTGGTGAGCGACATCCAGGAGCTGCTCGCCACCGTGTCGTCCGGCGTCGCCGGCACCCTCAAGCAGGACGCCGTCGATCTCGAGCGGCTCCTGACGACCACCTCGTCCAACGTCAGCGGCGTGCTCAAGCAGGACGCCGCCGAGATCGAGCGGCTGCTGCGCTCGCTGTCGTCCGGCGTCTCGGCGACGCTGCGCCAGGACGCCGCCGAGGTCGAGCGTTCGCTGTCGACCGTCACGGACGGCATCACCAAGACGCTGCGGCACGACGCCGGCGAGTTCGAGCGCAGCCTGACGGCGCTGTCGACCGGCATCTCGAGCCGCTTGCGTCAGGACACGGCCGAGGTCGAGCAGGCCCTCACCGGCCTGTCGAACGAGGTCAGCGGAACGCTGCGGTCCGACGCCGCCGAGGTCGAGCGCTCGCTCACCGCGGTGACGACCAATCTCGGCGAAACGCTCAAGCGCAGCGCCGCCGAGGTGCAGCAGTCGCTGACCGGGCTGTCGAACGAGGTCGCCGCGACCTTCGTCGGCAAGGCCGACGAGATCGCCGGCGCCATCGAGAAGCGCTCCGGCGAGCTCAACCGCGTGCTCGACGAGAAGAGCAGCGGCCTGCTCTCCGCCATGACGGCGAAGAGCAGCGAGTTCACGGCCGGCATGGGCCGGGTCACCGACCACGCCGTGAAGTCCATCGAGGCGAAGGCCTTCGCCTTCACCCAGACCATGATGGACAACTCCAACGAGCTCGCCCGCGTCATCACCGAGGCCAGCACCAAGGCCACCGACACGGTCAACAAGAGCCTCAAGGATCTGCAGGAGACGTCGCGCGTCGCCGTCACCGACTCGGCCGCGGCGCTGACCAAGCGCATGCAGGATTGGCAGGAGATCACCCGCTCGACCGTCGCCCAGTCGGCCACCGGCCTGACCCAGAAGCTGCAGGAGCTGCAGGAGGTCACCCGCACCACGGTCGCCCAGTCGACCACGGCGCTGGTTCAGAAGGCGCAGGAGCTGCAGGAGGCGACCAAGAGCGTGGTGGCACAATCCACCGCCGCCCTCGCGCAGGCGACGCAGGAGATGCAGAAGGCCGCGACCGCCACGGTGGCGCAGTCGACCGCGACCCTCACCCAGAAGACCCAGGAGCTGCAGGACACCACCACACGCCTGGTCGGCCAGTCCGGCAACGTCCTGTCGGCACGCGCCCAGGAGCTGCAGGCGGCGACCCGGCTCGCCGTCGAGCAGTCGACCGAGTCGATCCTCGGCCGCATCGAGGAGCTGCAGAAGGTCTCGCAGGAGGCGATCGACCAGTCGAAGCAGACCGCCGTCGCCACCGTCTCCGAGATCCTCGAGACGCACGGCATGCTGCGCTCCGACACGACCGCGCTGTTCGAGCGGCTGCGCGAGGCGAACGGCCTGATCCAGGAGGTGCTGGGCGGCGCCCAGGACAATCTCGGCGCCATCGAGCAGGGCCTGTCGGCGCGGGTGACCGAGTTCGTCACCACGATGAACGAGCTGCTCGCCCGCACCAACCAGACCACCGACCGGGTGAACGAGCATATCGGCACGTTCCAGGACATCTCCGGCCGCGTCATGAGCGAGCTCGGCGAGATCGTCACCCAGTTCGACAGCCACGGCCGGTCGCTCACCGACATGGTCGAGCTGATCGAGGGCTCGAACCGGCGCAGTGAAGAGGTGCTGTCCGAGCGGCGGGCCGAGCTCGAGAGCATCGTCACGACGCTCGACGGCCGCACCGAGGATCTCGACCTGCGCCTCAAGCGCTTCTCGGATCTGCTCGAGGAGTCGCTCGGCGCCGCCGAGGGCCGGGCCCGCGACATCGCCCGCATCGTCGCCGAGGCCTCGTCGCAGGGCGCCCGCGCCATCGCCGAGAACCACGAGCGCGTCCGCTCGACGGCCGAGGAGGAGCGCCAGCGCACCGCCGAGAGCCTGCGCGGCGTCTACGAGCAGGCCTCGAACGAGGCGCACGCCCTGTTCCGGCAGACCGCCAACGAAGCCGAGTCGATGCTGCAGACGGCGACCGAGCGCTTCACCGAGGTGCTGTCGAACATGAAGCACATGACGGCGGAGATGCAGCGGGAGCTGGAGGGCACCCGGCAGGAGCTGCGCCGCGGCATCCTCGAGCTGCCGCAGGAGACCGCCGAGAGCGCGGCCCAGATGCGGCGCGTCATCGTCGACCAGATCGAGGCCCTGGCGGAGCTCAACCGCATCGTCGCCCGTCACGGCCGCACCCTCGACACCACCGCGGCCGAGCCGGCCCGGCGGGTCTATCGCGAGGAGCCCGAGCTCGCCGTCGCATCGGGCGGCGGTGGCCGCAGCCAGCCGGTCGCCCGTGGCCCGATGCGCGAGCCGCCGCAGGCGCCCCGGGCCGAGGCGCCGATGGGTCCGCCCGCGCCGCCCCCTGCCCCGCCGCAGGCGCCGGTCGCGCGGCGTCCGGTCGAGCGCATGCCGGCCCCCGAGCCGCAGAGCCCGGCGCCGCCCACCGCCCCGACCAACGGCGGCCGCGGGGGCTGGCTCTCCGACCTCCTGAGCCGCGCCTCGCAGGACGACGACGACGACCAGCCGCTGCGCCGTGGCGGTGACGGTCGGCCGCAGCCTCCGGCGTCGCGGGGACCGGCCCCGGCCGACGACCGGGCGACCCGCTACACGATCGAGTCCCTCGACGCGCTGTCGGTCGACATCGCCCGGATGATCGATCACGACGCCGCGGCCGAGCTGTGGGATCGCTACAATCGCGGCGAGCGCAACGTGTTCACGCGCCGGCTCTACACCCTGCAGGGCCAGAAGACCTTCGACGAGATCCGCAATCGCTACCGGGCCGACCGGGAGTTCAAGCAGACTGTCGACCGCTACGTCGGCGAGTTCGAGCGGCTGCTCGAGGAGGTCTCGCGCAACGATCGCGGCCAGGTCGTCGCCCGCACCTACCTGACCTCGGAGACCGGCAAGGTCTACACCATGCTGGCCCACGCGGCCGGCCGGTTCGACTGAGCCGCACGACCGGACACGAACGAGAGGCGTCCGAACAGTCGTGACAAGCGACAGGACGACAGGCGGCGCCCCCGGGCGCCGCCTTTTTTCGTGCGGTCATGGCGACGGCGATGGGATCGGCACGCTCCCGTGCCCCGAAAACGGGGCAGTGTCCCCTCGGTCGGGCACGCGCGCCGGCCCGACCCGTCAGACGACGGTGACCAAGGACTCCTCGACCAGCATCTTTCACCTCTCCCGGGCAGAAGCCTCTGCAGACGTGCTCGGTCGTCCCGGGGCGGCGCGCCGGCGCCGAGCCCCGGATCCCGTCGCCCCGGTCCTTCGTGAATCATGGTCGCCGGTCGTATGGATCCCGGGCTCCCGAACCTTCGGTTCGCGCCCCGGGATGACGGATCATGCGCTGCGCGCCGCACCGACCCGACGGCGATCGTCGTCGGGTCGCCCGGCCCTACCGCGTGGCGCGTCGGCCGGCGGGCTCCGCGGGAGCGCCGCCGAACAGGAGGCGGCTCGGGTTCTGGTCGATGTTCTTGACCGCCTGCTCGAGCGTCGAGATGGCGCGGCGGCCGTCGACCGCCAGACGCTCCCATTCGCGCAGGCCGGTCTGGCTGAACCGCGTCAGGCCGCTCGACATCTGGCTGATGTTCTTGTCGAGATTGTCGGCGAGCGTGCGGATCGAGCGGGCCGCGGCGGCGACGTCCTCGAGCTTGCCCTCGGCGCCGGTCATCACCGATTCGGCCTTCGCCACGATGCGGTCGATGCGCTCGGAATTGTCGGCGAGCGTCTGGGTGAACGACTCCATGTTCCGCAGCGTGTTGCGGAACGACGCCTCGTTGTCGGCGACGAGCGAATCGAGCCGGCGCAGCACGCTGCGCGCCGCCGAGGTGACGTCCTGCCCGGCCGTGAGGTCGGCACGCAGGATCGGCGGGTCGAGCACCGGCGCGGTCGCCGAGCCGCCGCGCAGCGACACCGAGGCGAAACCAGTGAGGCCCTGGAAGTCGAGCCCGACCTGGGTGTCGGTCCGCAGCGTCACGGCGCGGTCGACCGCGATGCCGACGATCACCTGGCGGGGCGCGTCGGGATCGATGCGCACCGTGGTCACGTCCCCCACCCGGATGCCGTTGAACAGCACCCAGGAGCCGGGCCGCAGGCCCGAGACCGCGCCCTCGAACACGACGTCGTAGCGCTTGCGGTCGAGGCCGCCGGGCGGTGCGCTGAACCAGTAGACGAACGTGAAGGCGCCGACCACCACGGCCAGCGTGAACAGTCCGACCAGGATGTAGTTCGCTCGCGTTTCCATCGTCGACCTGCCCGCCCTCGAACCCGCCCGTCCCCGAACCTGTAGCCGTCGTCGCCCCGACCGCGGCGCACGCCGCGACATTCGTCGCCGGTCAGGCGACCGCGGCGGCGGCGCCGACCCGTGACCGCACGCCCCGGAAGTAGGACCGGATCCACGGATGATCCGACGCCAGCATGGCATCCATCGGGCCGACCGCGACGACGGTGCGGTCGGCCAGCACGGCGATCCGGTCACAGACCGCGTGCAGGCTGTCGAGATCGTGGGTTACCATGAAAACCGTGAGCCCCAAAGTCTGCTGCAGGGTCTTGATCAGGTTGTCGAACTCCGCAGCCCCGATGGGATCGAGCCCGGCCGTCGGCTCGTCCAGGAAGACGATCTCCGGATCGAGCGCCAGCGCGCGGGCGAGCGCGACGCGCTTGATCATGCCGCCCGACAGCTCGGACGGGATCTTGTCACAGACGCTCGCGTCGAGGCCGACCATCTCCAGCTTGGCGATCGCCACCTCGTCCATCAGGCGGCGCGACAGCGCGAGATGCTCGCGCATCGGGAACTGGACGTTCTGCAGCACGGTCAGCGAGGAGAACAGCGCCCCCTGCTGGAACAAGACGCCCCAGCGCCGCTCCAGGGCGCGCCGCGCCCGCGCGCCGAGCCGCGCCGGATCCTCGCCGAACACCGCGATGGTACCGGAGCGCCGCGGCAGCAGGCCGACGATGGTGCGCAGCAGCACCGACTTGCCGATGCCCGACGCGCCGACGCAGCCGAGGATCTCGCCGCGCGCCACGTCGAGCGACACGCCGTCCAGCACGGTCGCGTCGCCGAACCCGCTGACCAGGTCGCGCACGCCGATGACGATCTCGCTTGCGGGCGCCAGCATGGTCACGCTCCCGCCGGGCCCTGGTCATTCCGGGACGGCGCGCCAGCGCCGGACCCGGAATCCAGCCAGCACATCCGAGATCGTTGGTGGATTCCGGGTTCACGGGCTGCCGCCCGTGCCCCGGAACGACTGGTGGGGTCTGCCAGCATGGTCACATCCCGATCGTCGCGAAGAAGACGGCGAACAAGCCGTCGAGCCCGATCATCAGGAAGATCGACTTCACCACCGAGGCGGTGGTGTGCAGGCCGAGCGACTCGGTCGAGCCCTTCACCTGCAGGCCCTCGACGCTGGCGACGACGCCGATGACCAACGCCATGAACGGCGCCTTGATCATGCCGACCGCGAAGTCGTCGAGCGAGATGGCATCGTGCAGGCGCGACAGGAACACGTCGGGGCTCATGCCGCCGTAGAGCCAGCAGACCAGGAAGGCGCCGTAGAGCGCCGCCATCGAGCCGATGAAGCTCAACGCCGGCAGCGCGATCACCAGGGCGGCGACGCGCGGCAGCACCAGGATCTCCAAAGGGTCGAAGCCCATGGTGCGCAGCGCGTCGGTCTCCTCGCGCATCCGCATGGCGCCGAGCTCGGCCGTGTAGGCGCTGCCCGAGCGGCCCGCCACCATGATGGCGGTCATCAGCACGCCGATCTCGCGCAACACCAGGATGCCGACCATGTCGACCACATAGGTGTCGACGCCGAAGCGGCGAAAGTGAAACAGCCCCTGCTGCGCGATGATGCAGCCGATCAGGAAGGTCATCAGCAGGATCACCGGCACGGCGCGCCAGCCGACCCGGTCGAGATGATGCACCGTGGAGGTGAGGCGGAACGTCCACGGCATCGCGGCGGTGCGCAGCGCGACGACGGCCAGCTCGCCAAGCATCTGGACGATCAGCAGGAGGTCGCGGATCAGGCCGACGACCGTCTCGCCGAGCCGGGCCAAGGCCTCGGCGATCGGGTTCGGTCGTCCCCGCGCCGGCGGCGTGCGGTTCGCCGTGCGGACCACGTCGACCAGGGTGCGATAGCGCGGCGGCAGGTCGACGACGGCCGCCTCGCGGCCGGTCGCGTCGAGGCTGCGCACCAGCCGCTCCAAGAGCCACGCCCCGAAGGTGTCGAGCCGCTCGATGCCGCCCATGCGGATCTCGACGCAGCGGCTCTCGGCCGGCACGCCACGGGCGCGACGCAGCGCGCTCTCGACCAGGCGCTCGAGATCGCCGGCCCGGTCCGCCGTCCACGATCCGGCGGCGGCGAGCTCGAGCCGCCCGTCTGTGACGCTGGCATCGAGCAGGCGGTCGCTCATCGTAGGCTCCGGGGGTGCGATACGGGATCCTCCCGATTCGCCGCCCCTGATACTTGACACCGCAGCGCCGGCCTGTCGAGGTCCGACCGAACCGCATCGGGGCCGTTTCATGGCATTGAAACTCTCTGCAACATCAGAAACTTGGCCGATTGCCGGGAGGTTCGCGATCAGCCGCGGGGCGAAGACCGAGGCGTGCGTCGTCGTCGCCTGCGTGTCGGACGGGACACACCTCGGACGCGGCGAATGTGTCCCCTACCCGCGCTACGGCGAGAGCGCCGAGAGCGTGCTGTCGGCGGTCACGGCGATGGCGCCGGCCCTGAACGCCGGCCTCGATCGGACGGCACTCCGGGCAAAAATGCCGGCGGGAGCCGCCCGCAACGCGATCGACTGCGCCCTGATCGACCTCGACGCGAAGCGCGCCGGCGTGCCGGCCCATGTGCTGCTCGGCTTGCCGGGGCCGCAGCCGCTCCTCACCGCCTACACGATCTCGCTCGGCACGCCCGACGCGATGGCCGCCGCGGCGGCGGCCGCGGCGCACCGTCCGCTCCTCAAGGTGAAGCTCGGCGGCGCGGACGATCCGGCCCGCATCGCCGCGGTGCGGGCCGCGGCGCCGGCCGCGACCCTGATCGTCGACGCCAACGAAGGGTGGACGCCGGCCGATCTCGAATCGAACCTCGCCGCCTGCGCGGCGGCCGGCGTGCAGCTCGTCGAGCAGCCGCTGCCGGCCGCGGACGACGCGGCGCTCGCCGCCGTGCCGCATGCGGTGCCGATCTGCGCCGACGAGAGCGTGCACGACCGCGGAACGCTGGCGCAGCTCCGCGACCGCTACGACGCCGTCAACATCAAGCTCGACAAGACCGGCGGCCTCACCGAGGCGCTCGCCGTCGCGGCCGAAGCGCGCGCGCTCGGCTTCGAGATCATGGTCGGCTGCATGGTGTCGACCTCGCTCGCCATCGCGCCGGCGGTGCTCCTCGCCCAGGGCGCCCGCTTCGTCGACCTCGACGGACCGCTCCTGCTTGTGGACGACAGGCCACACGGACTGACCTTCGACGGCAGCATTCTCCATCCCGCTACCGACGTGTTGTGGGGCTGAGACTTTCCGGATTGAGGGAACAATCCTCCGCAGGTACGAATCCTGCAAGGCCGGTCGGGGGACGGCTCTCACGGGGGATTGGAGCATGCGGATCGCAACCTTGTGCCTCGGCGCGTCGCTCGCCGTCGGAGCAATCGTGCCCGCCGCCGCCGACGTGCTGATCAGGTCCGACACGGGCGGCATGATCGGTGACTACGTGACGCGCTGGCAGCGCGTCCGTGAGAGCGGTGAGCGAGTCGTGATCGACGGCACCTGCCTGTCCGCCTGCACCATCGTGGTCGGCATGATCCCGCGCGACCGGATCTGCGCGACCCGCAACGCGGCGCTCGGCTTCCATGCCGCCTGGCTGCCCGACCAGGCCGGTCGCCGAGTGACCAGCCCGGTCGCGACCCGGGCGCTGTGGGGCCTCTATCCGGGCAGCGTGCGGCGCTGGATCGCGCGGCGCGGCGGCCTCACCCCGACCATGCTGATGATGCGCGGCCGTGATCTCGCCGCCGTGGTGCCGCCCTGCGAAGGCACCGCTCGGCGCGTGGCGTCGGCGCCGCGGTCGGCCGGCAATGCGCCGCCGCGCAGCTATCGCCGGGCCAGCAGGGCGATCGCGACACCGGCCGTCGCCGAAGCCGCCATGGCCAGATAGGCGAAGCTGCCGAAAGCCGTCACCAGGAGCCCGGAGGTGCCCATCGTCACGGCGAAGACGACCGAGACGACGCTCGCATAGTCGCCCTGGGCGGTGGCGCCGCGGTGCTCCTCGGCGAGGAAGTGCATGGCGCCGAGATGCGCGGCGCCGAACGACAGCGCGTGCAGGCCCTGCAGCCCCGGCAGCAGCACAGCCGGCGGGTCGAACGCCATCACGGTCCAGCGCAGCACCGCGCCGGCACCGCCGAGCATCAAGAGGTCGACCGGGCGCAGCCGCGCCGCGACCCGCCCGGAGACGGCGAACAGCACGATCTCGGCCACCACGCCGATCGCCCACAAGCCGCCGATCTCGAGCCCGTCGAGGCCCTTGGCGGCCCATTGCAGGCTGGCGAAGCCGTGCAGCACCGCGTGGCTCGCCTGGATGAGGCTCGCCGCCACCACGACGGCGACGAAACGCGGCGAGCGCCACGGGTTCGGCCGATCCGCCGCCGGGCCGACACCGTCGGGATGCGGCAGGAGCGGCCGCAACAGGCTCGCCGTCACGGCAGCCGCCACCAGGGCGGCGGCGAGCGACCACACCACGTTGGGCGGCCCGAGCCGCTCCAGGAGCAAGCCGCCGGCCAGGTTGGCGACGATGAAGCTCGCCGAGCCCCACAGGCGCACCGGGCCATAGGCACGGCCGCGCTCCGCCAGGCCCCTCAACGCGAAGGTGTCGGCGAAGGGCAGGATCAGCGCCTGGGTCAGCGACGCGACCGCATAGGCGACCAGGATCGCCGAGAAGCCGCGGGACTGCTCGAGCAGCACGAAGGAGGCGACCGTCACCCAGCAGGCGGCGATCAGCGGCCCCTTCAGCCAGCCATGCCGGTCGGCCAGCCGGGTGGTGAGCGGCACCACCACGGGCCGGGTCGCCATGGCGAGCGCCAGGACGAGGCCGATCTCGCGGGCATCGAGCCCGCGATCGGCGAGCCACACCGGGAGGAACGGGAGCTGGATGCCGGCGAAGACGAAATAGGCGGCATAGAAGGCGCCCATGCGCCGGGCGAATCCGTCGTCCGGCAAAGTCCTGTTAAGTAAAGGCATCTCGCGGATTGCGCTCCGGTGGCGAGTCGGGCAGAGCTTTAGATCGCGGTCGCCGACGTGAAAACCGGTTTCGCATCCGGCTCCGCGCAACGCTCCGCCCCGGGACTCGACGCCCGCGGGCGATGTCGGTTCTTGCCGGTCCGTTCCTTGCCGGTCCGCCCCGTCAAGGGCCGGCATCGGCCTCGCCGGTTCGACGAGTTCCGATCGCACCGGGTGACCATGTCCGACGCGCTCTCCGCCTACCCACCGAACCCGGATCCCGATCCGGCCGAGCCGCCGTCGCCGGACGAGATCGAGTATTCGGCGATCGCGGCGGCGCTGGCGGAGACGCGGCGTGGCCGCTGGTTCCTGGAGGAGCACGCGCGCCGGACCCGGCTGGAGGAGATGGATCTCCTCGCCCTCATCCTCGGCCGCATCGAGGTCGCGGTCGCCGACTTCCGCGACGAGACGGTCGCCAAGCTCGCCGAGCCCGTCGTGCCGCCGGCGCTCCTCGACGCCCTGCCGCAGGCGCTCGGCCGCATCGAGGAGCGGCTCGCCGCCCTGCCCGTCCCGCCGGCCGACCGCACCGACGAGGTGCTGGGCGCCCTCGAGCGCGTGCAGGAGGCGGTGGCGGCGCGCCCCGAGCCGGCCCCGACCGTCGACCCCGAGGCCGTTGCGGCGGCGCTCGCCCGCATCGAGGCGGCGATCGCCGAGCAGAAGTTCCCCGAGCCGGAGATCCGCGCCGAGGATCTGTTTCCGCTGCCGCGCATCGAGGCGGCGCTGGGCGATCTGCACGCCACGCTCGCCGCGCAAAAGAGTCCCGAGCCCGAGGTGCGGGCCGAAGACCTCGCCCCGCTCGGGCGGATCGAGGCGGCGTTGGCGGAGCTGCGGGCCGCGGTCGCCGCGCAAAAGAGTCCCGAGCCCGAGGTTCGCGCCGAAGACCTCGCCCCGCTCGGGCGGATCGAGGCGGCGTTGGCGGAGCTGCGAGCCGCGGTCGCCGCGCGGACGATTCCCGAACCCGAGGTTCGCGCCGAAGACCTCGCCCCGCTCGGGCGGATCGAGGCGGCGTTGGCGGAGCTGCGAGCCGCGGTCGCCGCGCGGACGATTCCCGAACCCGAGGTTCGCGCCGAAGACCTCGCCCCGCTCGGGCGGATCGAGGCGGCGTTGGCGGAGCTGCGGGCCGCGGTCGCCGCGATCGCCGCACAGACCATTCCGGAACCCGAGGTCCGGGTCGCGGACCTCGCCCCGCTGGCGCGGATCGAGTCCGCGCTCGACGACCTGCAGGCGTTCCTCACCGCCCCGCGGGCCGAGGAACCGCCCGCTCACCCCGCCGACACCGCGCCGCTCGCCCGGATCGAGGCGACGCTCGTCGCCTTGCACGGCGCCGTTCAGACGGCGCTCGCCGAGCCACGCCCGGCACCGCCGCTGCCGGCGGTGAGCCCCGAGGATCTCGCGCCGCTCGCCCGGATCGAGGCGGCGGTCGCCGAGCTGCAGTCCGCGGTCGCCGGCCGGAAGGCGACCGAACGGACGATCGGGCCCGACGATCTCGCGCCGCTCAGGCGAATCGAGACGACGGTCGAGGCCCTGCACGCCGCGGTGCCGCCGACCGGCTGGACCGACGACCTCGTCACGGCGCTAGGGCGGATCGAGAAGGCGCTCTCCGAGGAGCGCGCCCCGCCGGCCCTCACTGGAATTCTTGAGGATCTGGTCGCCGCGCTCACCCGCATCGAGGCCGTGGTGATGCGCGAGCCGGACGCCGAGGGCGCCGCCGCGCGGGTGCGCAAGGAGGTGTTCGCCGCCGTCGACCGCATGGAGAGCCTGGTCGAGGCGACACTCGGCCCACTCCGCAAGTCGCCGGTCGTCTCGGAGATCCGTGCCGAGCTCGTCTCGCTCGCCGGTGCCGTCGCGAGCGTCGGCACCACGGTCGCGGCGCTCTCCAGCGAGCCCGGCCGCGCCGCCGCGCAGACCGAGGCGATGGCGGCCCTGCTGCGCGAGCAGAACGAGTGGCTGCGCCGGCTGGTGGACATGGTCGGGCGGCTGCCGTCCGCGCCCGCCGTGCCGGAGACGCCGCCTCCGCCGGCCTGGTCGGAGGCCGCCGCCCCGGCGCCGCCGGATGCGGTGACGTCGCCGGAGGCGATCGTCGCTGCCCCGACCTCCCCGCCTGCGGACTTCGACCGTCTGGCTGCGACCGCATCGGCCGAGGTCGCCGCCGAGATCGCCACCGAGATCGCGACAAAGATCGAGACGGACGCCGCGCTGCCCGACACCACGCTCATGGGCGCCGAGATCACGGCTGCCGAGATCGATCACGCCGCGGCCGCCGAGGCAGCGACGGCGCCGGCGGACGAGACGGCCGCGGCGCTGGTGATCGTGCAGCCGCTCGCCGACGTGGTGGTGGTCGAGATCGCCGCACCGGACGTCGACACGGCAGGGCCCGAAGCCGTCTCGCCGGAGCCGGAGGCCCACCCCGCCGAGCCGAAGACGCCGGCAGCGTCGGTCACGGCCGCGGTGCCCCTCGTCGCCGACGTGGTGCCCGAGGTCGGCCCGATCCCGGTGATCGACTTCGATTTCGCCGCGGCGCCGGCCGTCGTGACCGGGCCCGCCGAGGAACCTGCCGCATCGCCGGAGGGCGAGCCGGCCGTGCCCCCCGTGAGGGCCGCCGACGGCCCCCCCGATGCGGCGCCCGGACACGAGGCGCGGAGCGCACCCGGTCCCGCGCCCACGCCGGAGCGCGAGCCCGAGAACGCGCCGGCGCCCGAACTCCTCGACGCACCGCGCGGCACCATCACGACCGGAATCACGCCGTTCCACGTTCCGTCCTGGCTGGTCGGCGACGACGCCGCGGCGGCCGCCGCGGCGGGTGGGATCATGCGCCCCGCGGTCGCCCTGGAGCCGGAGCCGCTCCCCGCCCGCACCGGCCCCGACCCGGTGAGCGCTTATCGATTCTCGATCGGCGATGTGGCCGCCGCCGGGGCTCGCACCGCGGCCCTGCCCCCGGCCCTCAACCTGCTCGCCCGCATCAAGGAGGCGCAGGCGGCCGACGAGGCGGAGGCGGCGAGAACGGCCGCGGCCCCGGAGCCGCCGCCGCCCGTACATACCGTGCCGATCGATCCCTTGGCGCCGTTGAAGACGCTGACCGAGGAAGAGAAGATCGCGCTGTTCAGCTGAGCCGTGTTCACAGCCACGGCCTGATCATCTCGGTCATTCCGGGGCGCGGCAAAGCCGCGAACCCGGAATCCAGCCCGGGTCACGGAGCTCGCCACTGGATTCCGGGTTCGCGGGCTGACGCCCGCGCCCCGGAATGACGACCGCAACAATTCTATCTGGACTGGCCTCTCAGCCGATCAGCCTGCAGAACATCTCGGCGTCGACATTGCCGCCCGACAGCACGACCACGACGACCTTGCCGCGCGCATCGACGCGGCCGGCGAGCAGTGCCGCGAGCCCGACGGCCCCGCCCGGCTCGACGACGAGCTTCAGCTCGTGGAAGGCGAGCGCCACGGCGCGCCCGACCTCGGCGTCGCTCGCCGTGACGCCACGGACCCCCAGGCCGAGATTGAGCGGGAACGTCACGGCGCCGGGTGTCGGCATCAGGAGCGCGTCGCAGATCGAGCCGCTGGTTCTCTCGTTGCGCTCGCGCTTGCCGCTCACCAGTGAGCGGGCGTAGTCGTCGAAGCCCTCCGGCTCTGCCGTGACGATCTGCGCCTGCGGCGCCTTCGCCTTGACGGCGATCGCCGTGCCGGCCGTGAGCCCGCCGCCCGAGGCGTTGACGAGCACCATGTCGGGCGAAAGCCCCAGCGCCTCGAGATCGATCATGATCTCGCGGCCGACCGTGCCCTGCCCGGCGATCACCAGCGGATGATCGTAGGGCGGCACCACGAAGGCGCCGCGCTCGCCCGCGATCCGTCGCGCGATCGCCTCGCGATCCTCCTTGTCACGATCGTAGAGCACCACCTCGGCGCCGTAGCCGGCGGTGCGCACCTGCTTGCTCTTCGGCGAGTCGGCCGGCATCACGATCGTCGCCGGCATGCCGAGGAGCTGGGCCGCCGCGGCGACGCCCTGCGCATGGTTGCCGGACGAGAAGGCGACGACGCCGGCGGCGCGGCGCTCCGGCGGGATCGACGCGCAGGTGTTGTAGGCGCCGCGGAACTTGAACGAGCCGGTGCGCTGCAGCGTCTCCGGCTTGAGGAAGACTTTTGCGCCGGTGAGGCGGTCGAGCACCGGGCTGGCGACCAGCGGCGTGCGCACCGCGACGCCCTCGATCCGGGCGGCGGCGGCGGCGATGTCGGCGATGGTGGGCGGAGCGAAGGACGAGGCGGGGTCGGTTGTCATGGCGCGCGACCCTAGCCCGCACCGCCCGGAGCGACAAGATGTGCGCCGGATGTCCCCGGCATGCCGGAAAACAGCCTCGGCACCGGCCTCCACTGATCCCCACGCAAGCGGGGATCCGGACGGCTCGGCCATGTCGCCCCTGGATCACGCGGCTTCGCGCGGACCAGCGGATCCTGGCGCAGTCGCTAGGCCGCCGCGCGCTGGGCCGCGTCGGGGAGACGGCGGAAACGCACCAGCGTGTAGACGCCGAGCGGCTTGATCGGCCGGCGCTCGATCAGCGCGACGGCGCCGTGCCGCTCCGCCCAGGCGGCGAGCCGCGCGAACGGAAACTCCGGCCGCAGCCCCATCTTGCGCGCCGGCCGCGCGACCAGACGCTCCAGCACGGCGGTGAGCCCCTTCTCCGAATAGAGATGGTTGACGAGAATGATCTCGCCGCCGGGCCGCACCACCCGGGCGCACTCGTCGAGCACGCGCTCGGGATCCTCGACCAGCGTGATCACGAACTGCGCGACGACGCAGTCGAACGAGCCGGCCCCGAAGGCGAGGTCGGTCGCGTCCATCACCATCACCGACTCGACATGCGGGAACTGCCCGGTGGCGAGTCGCGCCTTCGCCTTCGCGACCATCGGGGCCGACATGTCGATGCCGACCACCCGGGTCGCGTGATCGTAGTCCGAGAACGAGAGCCCCGTCCCCACCCCGACCTCGAGGATGCGGCCGCCGACCTGCCGGGCGGCTTCCGCGGCGGCACGCCGTCCGCTCTCGAAGATCGGCCCGCACACCATATCGTAGAGCGGCGCCCAGCGGGCATAGGCCTTCTCCATGACGTGACGTTCGGGATCCGCGATGGTGTCTGGATGGGGCGACAAGGCCATGTGCTGCTCCGAAGGATCGTTGGCGTTCTTGTTGCGACGTCGTTCTTCCGGCGCGACGCACCTCGTTCCGGGCGCTCTCACCGACACGCAAAACCGCCCCGCCCCCGAACGGCTCCGGATCAGAGCCGCTCGGGACGAGGCGGAACGTGGACTTACATCGTCACCCCGGCTCACGCCGCCTGGGCGGCGACCGGAGCGGGCTCGGGCTCGATGCTCTCGAGCCGCTTCGTCCAGGTGATGATCTCGAAGCGGCCGTCGAAATGCTCGGCCACGGCCGTGCAGCTCTCCACCCAGTCACCGCAATTGATGTAATGGGTGCCGAAACTCTCGTGCATGACCGCATGATGGATGTGGCCGCAGATCACGCCGTCGACGCCGTGGTGCTGCGCCTCGGCGGCGAGCGTCTTCTCGAAGTCGCCGATGTAGTTGACGGCGTTCTTCACCTTCAGCTTGGCCCACTTCGAGAACGACCAGTAGCCGAAGCCGAGCCGCCGCATCAGCCCGTTGACGAGGCGGTTCATCGTGATGGCGAGGTCGTAGGCCTTGTCGCCGAGCAGCGCCAGCCAGCGCGCCTGGGAGATCACGAAGTCGAACAGGTCGCCGTGGATGACCAGATAACGACGGCCGTCCGGCGTCTCGTGGATGGCGTGCTCCACCACCTCGATGCCGCCGAAATGCGTGCCGTAATAGCCGCGCAGGAACTCGTCGTGATTGCCCGGCACGTAGATCATGCGGGCGCCCTTGCGGCCCTTGCGCAGGAGCTTCTGGACGACGTCGTTGTGGGCCTGCGGCCAGTACCAGCTCGACTTCAGGTGCCAACCGTCGACGATGTCGCCGACCAGATAGACCGTGTCGGCCTCGTGCCAGCGGAGAAAGTCGAGAAGCTTGTCGGCCTGGCAGCCGCGGGTTCCGAGATGGACGTCCGAGATGAACAATGTGCGGAAGCGCCGCAATCCGTTGTCCGTCACGCCGCGCCCCCTTCAATGATCGCATCAATGATCGTGAACATTTCCGGGTTCTGACAGAGTCCTGTTGCGGTTCGATGACGCACCGCACCGGGCCTGGGAACCGACCCTGCGCGCCCCTTCGTCATCGCTTCGTCATGCGGGCGTTGTAGTCGCCGGACATGACACTCCTCGGACTCGCTGTCGCCTTTTGTGGCCTCACCGTGCTCGTGCATGTCGCGAGCGTCGCCATCGCCGCTTGGCGTTGCCGCGTGCGGTCGGGCACCATGGCGCCGAGGCCCGGCACGCCGCCCGTCACCATCGTGCGGCCGGTGTGCGGCATCGAGAACTTCATCGAGGAGACGCTCGCCTCGACGTTCCGGCTCGACTATCCGACCTACGAGATCCTGTTCTGCGTCGCCTCGCCGGCCGACCCGGTGATCCCGGTGGTCGAGGCGCTGATGGCACGGCACCCGACCGTGCCGGCGCGGCTGTTGATCGGCAACGATCCGGTCAGCAGCAATCCCAAGCTGAACAACTGCGTCAAGGGCTGGCACGCGGCCCGCCACGACTGGATCGTGCTCGCCGACTCCAACGTGCTGCTGCCGATCGACTATCTGCAGCGGCTGCTGGCGACCTGGCGGGCCGACACCGGACTCGTCTGCGCCCCGCCGATCGGCAGCCGGCCGGACGGCTTCTGGGCCGAGGTGGAATGCGCCTTCCTCAACACCTATCAGGCGCGCGCCCAGTATGTCGCCGACACGATCGGGCTCGGCTTCGCCCAGGGCAAGACGCTGTTCTGGCGCCGCGTCGTGCTGGAGGCCGGCGGCGGCATCAAGGCGCTCGGCGCCGATGTCGCCGAGGATGCCGCCTCGACCAAGGTGGTGCGCGGGCTCGGCCTGAAGGTCCGCCTGACGGACGCGCCGTTCGAGCAGCCGCTCGGCCGCCGCCGTCCGGCCGAGGTGTGGCGCCGGCAGTCGCGCTGGGCGCGGCTGCGGCGGGCCTGCTTCCCGGGCTACTTCCTGCCCGAGATCCTCACCGGCGGGCTGTTTCCGGGTCTCGCCTTAGCGATCGCGGTCGGCGAGCTCGGCGGCCCGGTGCTGCCGCTGCTCATGCTGTTCTGGCTCGGCTGGTACGGCGCCGAGATGGCGCTGGCGCGCGCCGCCGGCTGGCACCTTTCCCGCTGGTACCCGCTGCACGGCCTGTTGCGCGACCTGATGCTGCCGGCGCTGTGGCTCGACGGCCTGCTCGGCCAATCCTTCGAATGGCGCGGCAACGAGATCCGCGTCGAGGCCGACGGACGCGCCGTCTGAGGGCGGCGCCGACCACGCGCCGGCCGGGCGCCTGAATCCGGCTCTCCGCGCCGAGGCGTCCGCCGCCGCTCCGTCCCGTATTTCCCGTCGCACGGAACCTGTGAGACGGGCCGGCTCGGCCGGTCGGGACGGCCTTCCATCGGACGGGAGCGACCCGTGCCGGCCACCGTCGACCGACAACATTCGACCCGAACGATAGCGGCCCGAACGATCGCGGCCCGGACGACCGTGCTCGCCGCCCTCGCTCGACGGCATCGGCATGGCCGACATCATGACCGGCATCGCCGAGCAGCGGCACCCCACGTCGTCCGGCACACCGGCGCGCCGCGCCCGCTCGCCCGGACCGGCGCGCCGGGATCCGCCACGCCTCTTGCGGCGGGTCGTCTCCTGGTGTCTGGTCCCGGCATCGTGGCGCGGCGCGCCCGATCGCCAGGATTCTCGCCCCAGGACATCCGCCATGGATCTCGGACTCGCCGGCCGCAACGCCATCGTCTGCGCCTCCAGCCGCGGGCTGGGACGCGCCTGCGCGCAAAAGCTCGCCGAGGCGGGCTGCACCGTGGTGATCAACGGGCGCGACCGCGATCACCTGACCGCCGTCGCATTCGAGATCGCCGAGCGCACCGAGGCGGCCGTGATCCCGGTGGTCGGCGACGTGGCGACGGCGGAGGGCCAGGCGGCGCTGCTCGAGGCCTGCCCGGCGCCCGACATTCTCGTCAACAACAATGCCGGCCCGCCCTTCCGGGATTTCCGCGAGCTCGACCGCGAGGCGATCCTGACGGGTCTCGTCGCCAACATGGTGGCGGCGATCGAATTGACCCAGACCGTGATCGACGGCATGCGGGCGCGCCGATTCGGCCGCATCGTCAACATCACGTCGGGCTCGGTGAAGATGCCGCTGCCGGGCCTCGATCTCTCCTCCGGCGCGCGCGCCGGGCTCACCGCCTTCATGGCCGGCGTCGCCCGCACGGTCGCGGCGGACGGTGTGACCATCAACGCGCTGCTGCCCGGCATCTTCGAGACCGACCGGCTCAAGGCCATGATCGCGGCGACGGCCGAGCGGCGCGGCGTCACGCCCGAGGAGGTCGCGGCCGAGCGGCTGGCCACCGTGCCGGCGCGCCGGCTCGGCACGCCCGAGGAGTTCGGCGCCGCCTGCGCGTTCCTCTGCTCGGCCCATGCCGGCTACATCACCGGGCAGAGCCTGCTGATCGACGGCGGCGCGTTCCCGGGCGCGTTCTGATCATGGTCCGCGCGGCGCTCGGCCCGTTCTGATTCCCTCATGGCCGGGCTCGTCCGGGCATGACGGCGCCGAGAGCCGTCGGCCCGAACCACGAAAACGGGCGCCCGCAGGCGCCCGCTCTTTCTGGACAGGTGTTTGTCGTCCGGACGAGCCGCCCGGCGGCGCGCCCGCCGGACCTCCCGGAGCCGGCGGCTCTTCAGGCCGCCTTGCCGAGGACGCGCTTCGCGAGGTCGCGGAACTCGCCCTTCGAGAGCATCTTCTTGTTCTTCAGCGAATAGGCCTTGACGGCCTGCAACACCGTCATGGCGTCGTCGTCCGACACCTGCATGCCGAGATCCTGCAGCCAGATGTTGACCGAGTCGATGCCCGAGCCCTTGCCCATCACGATGTCGGCGGGCGGCTGGCCGACCGCGTCCCAGCGGATCGGGAACAATTCGGTCGCCATCTGCTCGCCGCAGTTCTTGAACCAGCTCGCGATGATGCCGGACTCGATCTGATAGAGGCCGGAGCCGACGATCGCCTTGTTGCTCGGCACCTGCACGCCGGCCAGCCGCTGCACCAGATTGGCGAGCGGCGTGAGCTTGGTCGTGTCGATGCCGATGTCCTGACCGTACATGGTCTTGAGCGCCATCACGACCTCTTCCATCGGCGTGTTGCCGGAGCGCTCGCCGATCCCCAGCACGGTCGTGTGCATCACCTCGACGCCCTCGGCGAGCGCCATGATGGTGTTGGCGACGCCCATGCCGAAATCCTGGTGGAAGTGCGCCTCGAGCCGCACGTTCAGGCGCTTCTTCACCTCGCGGGCGAAGTAGCGGGCGGCGTGCGGCGACAGCACCCCGAAGGTGTCGACCAGCGCCACCGCGTCCATATGGCCTTCCTTGCCGACGCGCTCGATCAGGTCGATCGCCCATTTCAGCTCGGCGCGCGAGAAGTCGATCGGGAAGAACACCACCTCGAGCCCGTTGTCGTGGGCGTAGCGGGTCGATTCGATCGAAGTCTCGATCGCCTTCTCCATCTTCCAGCGATAGGCGTTCTCGACCAGATGCATGCTGGAGGGGATCTCCATCACGACGCCCTTGACGCCGGTGTCGATCGCCCGCTTCACGTCGTCGACCATGCAGCGCGCGAAGGCGAAGATCTCGGGGCCGAGATTGCGCTTCACGATCTCCTTGATGGCCTCGTTGTCGGACGCCGAGACGACCGGCATGCCGGCCTCGATGCGATGCACGCCGGCTTCCGCCAGCGCCTCGGCGATCCTGATCTTCTCGTCCTTGGAGAAGATCACGCCGGTCTGCTGCTCGCCGTCGCGCAGCGTGACGTCGTGAACCTTGATCTGCTTGGCGAAGTTCAGATCCTTGACGGCCTCGTCGGCGTAGTTCCACGGGCTCACGAACCAGTCCTTGGCCTTCCACGGCTCAGTCGCCATCTGGCTGCTCCTCTCGCGCTGCGTCTCGTTGATCGGCGCCGTTGCTCGGCGCCTGTCGGCCGCTGCGGCCACGCCTTTCGGCGCGGCCGTCGTTTCGCTCCTCGGGCCGGTACTCTACAGAGTTTGATTCCGCGCGCGCCGGAAAAGTCGGGCGATCTCGTTGCTCAATCCTCCGATCAGTCATGCAAAAGACGCCGGACATGGGGCCTCTGCAAAAGCCGCAGAGCCGCGAAAGATCGCGGCCGGCGGGCGTCGATACGCGCAACGCGGCGCGGCGTCGCAGCGAGCCTGCCGCAGTGCAGCACGTCTGTGGCCTCGCCGGTCCGGGTGACGAAACGCGGGTGATGTCAGGCGATCGGATTCGTCAGTGCGCCGATGCCCTCGATCGACACCGTGACGACGTCGCCCGCCACCAGATAACGCGGCGGCCGGAACCCGATCCCCACACCGGCCGGCGTGCCGGTGGCGATCAGATCGCCCGGCTCCAACGTCACATAAGCCGAAACGGTGGCGATGATGGTCGCGGTGTCGAAGATCATGTCGGAGAGCGGCGCCGATTGCCGCCGCTCGCCGTTGACCACGGTGGTGAGCATCTGCCCGTCGAGCGGCCCCATCTCGTCGGCCGTCACCAGCCACGGGCCGACCGGGCAGAAGCCGTCCAGGCTCTTGCCGAGGAACCACTGCTTGTGGCGTTGCTGCAGGGTGCGGGCCGTCACGTCGTTGACCACCGTGTAGCCGAACACGTGGTCGAGCGCCTCGGCGGCCGTCACCTTGCTGCAGCGCCGGCCGATCACCACGCCGAGCTCGCCCTCGTAATCCACCGTGCCGGTCGGATCGGCGGAGGCCGGCACCGGCTGGAGCGGATCGGCGAGCGACGACGTCGCCTTGGTGAAGACCACCGGAAATTCCGGGCTCTCCTGCTTGTCGCCCGACTGGTCGACGCCGCTCTGGGCGAATTCCTTCGCATGTTCGTGATAGTTCTTGCCGACGCAGATCACGTTCTTGGTCAGCGGCCCGACCGGCGCGGCGAGCGTCAGGCTCGACAACGGCGTGGCGGGACCGTGGCGGAGCGCGTCGGGCGCGCGGTCGAGGAGCGTGATCACGTCGCGCAGGTCGACGGCGGGGGCGCCGTCGATCAGGATCGGTCTAAACTCGTCGTGCGCGACGGTGCCGAAGATCTTGCCCTCGGCGGCGTGAACGGCGGCGATACGCATGATGTCCGGGCTGGGCCTTCCTGCCGGGCCGGGAGCGGCCGGCTTCCCTCGGCCGCGGCACGGCCGATCGGGCCGGATGGTATGACAAGTGGTCCGACCGGGGAAGGCGCGGCACGCCCAGGCTCGCGGCGATGCACACCGTCCTGCTGCGATGCAGCAGGCTCAGGCCCCCCGGGCCTCCAGGACGGCCCGGATCGAGACGCGGGACCAGCCGGCGACGCGGTCGCGGAACGCCGTGTAGGAGTCGTGGACCTTCTTGGCGAGCGGATTGCGCCCCGCGACCTCGGCGAGAATGTCCACGGCCTGGCCGCGCGCCGCCGCGACGATCTCGTCCGGGAAGGTCTCGAGCTTCACCTTGTGGCGCTCGATCAGCGCGGCCAGCGCCTCGGCGTTGAGCCGCTCCATCTCGGAGAGCGCGAAGGTCGCCTCGGTCGCGCAGGCATGGGCGACGATCGCCTTGAGGTCGGGATCGAGGCTGGTCCAGGCGGCGAGCGAGACCAGGCATTCGCCGGTGCCGTTCGGCTTGTTGAAGCCGGGACCATAGTAATGCGGCGCCACCCGGTAGAGGCCGAGCGCGATGTCGGTGCCGGGCCCGACGAACTCGGCGCCGTCGAGCACGCCGGACTGAAGGCTGGTCAGGATCTCGCCCGGCGCTGTCGTCTGCGGCGTCGCGCCGAGCCGGCGATACACCTCGCCGCCGAGCCCGAGCGAGCGCACCTTGAGGCCCCTCAGATCGGCGAGACCCTTCAGCGTGGTGCGGAACCAGCCGCCCATGCAGACGCCGGTGTTGCCACCCATGAACGGCTTCACCCCGAACGGCGCGTAGAGCTCGTCCCACAGCGCCTGGCCGCCGCCGGCCTCGACCCAGGCGACGTGCTCGGCAGGCGTCAGGCCGAACGGCACCGTGGTATAGAACGCCGCCGCCGGCTGCTTGCCCTGCCAGTAGAACGCCGCCGTGTGGCCCATCTCGACGACACCGCCCCCGACCGCGTCCAGCACCTCGAAAGCCGGCACCACCTCGCCGGCGGCATGGACCGTGATCTGCAGCCGACCACCGGACATCGCGGCGATGCGCTCGGCGATGCGCTCGGCCGACATGCCGGGACCGGGCAGCCGCTTCGGCCACGACGTCACCATCCGCCAGCGCCTGGTCTGCGCCCGCGCCACCGCGGGCGCGGCGACGGTCGCCGCGGCGCCGAGCGCCCCGCCGGCGAGACGACGTCGGGTGAGGTTCTTCATCTCGGACTCCTGAACACATGACGTCCGTCGTTTCGGGTGGCCGCACACTCGTATCGAATGATGATCCAGCTATGCAGCGGCCTTCGTACCCTCTCCCTGAGGGAGAGGGTCGGGCGCGAGCAAAGCTCGCGACCGGGGTGAGGGTTTACGGAGTTTGTCGGAGAACTCGGCACCCCCTCACCCGGATCTCGCGCATCTGCGTGAGATCCGACCTCTCCCCGGCGGGGAGAGGTGAACCGGAGAATGCCGCCAGCCCGGAGCTTCACGACGGATGCATCAAAACAGGCCATTCGTCGCGTTCACCACCACCGGTGAAAATGATGGATCGGGCCGAAGCCGGTGCCGATGGTCAGGCGGTCGGCGGCCGCGATCGCGGCGGCGACGTAGTCCTTCGCGGCGCCGACGGCATCGGCGAGCGGCTGCCCCTTGGCGAGGCCGGCCGCGACCGCCGAGGAGAGCGTGCAGCCGGTGCCGTGCGTGTTCCGCGTGGCGACGCGGGGCGCCGCGAAGCGGGTCACGCCCTCACGCGTCACCAGGAGGTCGGCGCTCTCCGCGCCTTCGCCATGACCGCCCTTGATCAGCACGGCGCGGGCACCGCGCGCGAGCAGCGCCTCGCCCTGCCCGCGCATCTCGGCCTCGGTCGTCGCGACGCCCGTGTCGAGCAGCGCCGCCGCCTCCGGCAGGTTCGGCGTGATCAGATCGGCGCGCGGCAGCAGGAGGCGGATCAGCGTGTCGACCGCCTCCGGCGCCAAGAGGCGCGCCCCGCTGGTCGAGATCATCACCGGATCGAGCACGACGTTGCGAGCCCGATGCTGATCGAGCCCGGCCGCCACCGCGACGATCGCGGCCGGCACCGACAGCATGCCGATCTTCACGGCCGTGACGGCGAGATCGGAGAACACCGCGTCGATCTGCGCGGCGATGAACTCCGGCGGCACGTCGTGGATCGCCGTGACGCCGCGGGTGTTCTGCGCGGTCAGCGCGGCGATCACCGAGGCGCCGTAGACGCCGAGTGCCGAGAAGGTCTTCAGGTCCGCCTGGATGCCGGCGCCGCCGCTCGAATCCGAGCCCGCGACCGTGACGGCGATCGGCGTCTTGGCGATCGGCGTGACGGTGAGCGGCGTGACGGGGAGCGAGGTCGTCACGCGGCGCGCTCCGCCAAGACGCCGTCGACGATCGCCCGCAGCGTGCGGGCCGCGGCCTCCGGATCGGGCGAAAGCGACAGCGCCGAGATGACGGCGACGCCGTCGGCACCGGCCGCGACCACCGGGGCGGCGTTGCCGATCGCGATGCCGGCGATGCCGACCACCGGCATCGCCGGCGCCCGCCGGCGCAGCACCGCACGGATCTTCGCGAGCCCCTCCGGACCCATCGGTGGGGCGGGATTGTCCTTCGACAGGGTCGTGTAGACGCCGCCGACGCCGGCGTAGTCGAGGAGGTCCAACGGCACCCGCTCGGCCTGGTCGAGCGTCTTGATCGAGTGGCCGACGATGGCGCCCGGTCCCAGGACCGCGCGCACATCCTCCACGGTCATGTCGTCGGGGCCGACATGGACGCCGGCGGCCCCCGCCGCGAGCGCCACGTCGACGCGGTCGTTGATCACCAGTGGCACGCCGAACGGCGCCAGCACGTCGATCAGCGCACGCGCCGCCTCGACCATGCGGCGGGTGCTGCCGTGCTTGTCGCGCAGCTGCACGAGCGTCGCCCCGCCCGCCGCCACGGCGCGGGCGAGATCGACGAGCGGGCGCCCACCGGCCCGCTCCGGATCCAGGATGGCGTTGAGACGCACGTCGACGGTCATTCAGCTCACCTTCGCCTGCTCCAGCAGATCCTTGCGATCGAGATCGAACAGCGTGTCGAGAAGCCGCACGGCAAGCGTGCCGGGGCCGCTCGACACCACCGCGCCCCGCTCCGCCGCGACACCGAGCGCGACGAGCGCCGCGACCGTGGCGTGCCAGGGATCCTCGTCGACGGCCGCGAAGGCGGCGACCAGCGCCGCGCCGGCGCAGCCCATGGCGGTGATACGCGCCATCCAGCGGTGGCCGTTGGCGACCGCGGCGCACCGGGCCGCGTCGGCGACCTGGTCGGTCTCCCCGGTGAGCGCCACGACCGCCTGATTCTCGCGCGCGAAGCCCGGGAGATGGTCCGCCTCGGCCGACAGGCCGGACAGCGCGGCGAACTCGGCCGGGTTCAGCCGCAGCACGCTCGGGCGCATGGCGAGCAACGCCTTGCCGAAGGTGGCGCGGCCCGGCGAGCGATCGACGAACACCGGATCGAGCACCCAGGGGATGCCGGCCTCGGTGGCGGCATCGATGGCGATCCCGATGGCGGTGCGACGTGTCTCGTCGAGCGTGCCGATGTTGACGACGAGCGCGTCGGCGCCGGCCACGAAGGCGGCGATCTCGTCCGGCGCGATGGTCATCGACGGGACCGCGCCGGCGGCGAGCAGCAGGTTGGCCGTGTAGGTGTGGGCGACCGTGTTGGTGATGCAGTGGACCCGCGGCCGCTTCGCCCGCAGCGCGTCGAGCGCGTCGGCGGCGCGTGCGACCAACTCGCCTGTATCGGGGCGCCCGTGGACAGGGGCGTCGTCGCCCGTTCGCGTCATCTCGAGATCCCTCCGCCGGCATGACCCGGATCAGGTTCGACGGGTTGGCACGCCGGCCCGCAGGAGCCGGCTCCGCCTCTCAGCCCGGACGCGGATTCGGCCGGACACCCCGCTGAGATCAAAGGCGAAACTAGTCCCTCCCCCGGCCCCGCGCAAGGCGGCCGCGCCGCCCGTCTCGCTTGTCAAATCGGTCCGGTTTTGCTCGATTGCGGCGACCGTGCCGCGGCGCGGCGCGATAGGCGGCGCAGCGCCGCGGGGCCCGAGGGAAAGCCGATGATTCCGTTCTTCGTGCAGATCAAGTGCAACCTCGGCAAGTCGTACCAGGTCGCCAACCAGCTCGCGGACGCCGAGATCGCTTCCGAGATCTACTCCACGGCCGGCGACTACGATCTCCTGGTGAAGTTCTACGTCGAGCCGGGCACCGACATCGGCCACTTCGTCAACGAGAAGGTGCAGACGATCCCGGGCATCGTCGACACCAAGACGATCATCACGTTCAAGGCGTTCTGAGCCGCGCCGCGCTCACGCGGCGTCGTCGGGCTTCGCCGGCTCGTCGGGCTTCGCCGCCTTGCGGCGCTGGGCGGCGAGGCGACGCTCGCGCCAGATGACGAACAGGCCCGACAGCACCACGATGCCGGCCCCCGCATAGGCCCAGCCGGTCGGGATCTCGCCGAACACGACCCAGCCGATCAGGAAGGCGAACAAGAGCGCCAGATAGTCGAACGGCGCCATCACGGAGGCGGGCGCGTAGCGGTAACTTTCGGTGAGCAGAAGATGCGACGCACCGCCGAGGAGCCCGACGCCGATCAGCGCGACGAGCTGCGGCAGCGACGGCGTGATCCACACGAAGGGCAGCACGACACCGCCCGCGATCGTGCAGATCAGCGAGAAGTAGAAGACGATCGACGAGGTCGTCTCGCTGTCGGTCAGGCGACGCGTCTGGATCACCGCGAAGGCGTTCGAGAAGGCG
Source organism: Rhodoplanes azumiensis (assembly GCF_042682915.1). Taxonomy (NCBI): domain Bacteria; kingdom Pseudomonadati; phylum Pseudomonadota; class Alphaproteobacteria; order Hyphomicrobiales; family Nitrobacteraceae; genus Rhodoplanes; species Rhodoplanes azumiensis. The sequence goes on from NZ_JBHUIW010000024.1 coordinate 45,637, forward strand.
GAGGCGACCGCGCACATCGCCCCGACCGTCGCCGCTGCCGAGGCCGCCGTGACGAGCCGTCCGAGCCCGAGATAGGGCCACAGCATCACCACGACGCCGACGAAGCCGACCCCGACCGCCGTCCAGCGATAGGCCCGCACCCGCTCGGAGAGCACGATCGCCGCGAGCGCGACCGTGATCAACGGCGCCGCGAACGTGATCGCGGTCGCGTCGACCAGCGGCAGCCGCTGCAGCGCGGCGAAGTTGAGGAACATGCCGGCCACCCCGATGCTGCCGCGACCGACATGGCCGAGCAACCGGCTGGTGCGCACCGCCGCGCCGATCTCGTTCCGGGCCGCGTAGAGGGCGATGATCAGGACCAGCGCGAACAGGCTGCGGAAGAACACCACCTGGCCGAGCGGAATCCCGGCCTCGCCGAGATAACGGACCAGCGCCGACATCACCGCGAACAGCAACACCGAGACGATCTTGACCAGAATGGCGGCGTGCAGGCTCATACCAGCAGCCTCGGACTCCGACCCGTCATCCCGAGGTGCTCGCGAAGCGAGCCTCGAAGGATGCTGCCCCTGCACGGGCCGTCATCCTTCGAGGCCCGGCGTGGCCGGGCACTACAGGCCCGGCGCGGCCGGGCACCGCAGGGTGACGGAGACCGTCGGACTCGTTGGCCGTGGAGATCATGGGTGGGGGCGGGTGGCGACGCGACGCGGGCCTCCCTTGTCGCACGGTCCTCGGGTTCCGAAAACAACTCATGGCGCGAGGCGGATGTGCGGGGCCGACGCGAGAGGCGCCGTCGTGCTCCGCGATTGCGAAGGCTTTGCAGAGTTCGTCATTCCGGGGCGCCGCGAAGCGGCGAGCCCGGAATCCATACCCCCGGTGTCGTGGCCTACGAGAGACAGGGGTTATGGGTTCCGGGCTCCGGCCTTCGGCCGGCCCCGGAACGACGGGCCTGTCACTTCCGCTCCGGGCGCGGCGGGCCGTCGACCGCGGGCAGCGACTTCAGGTACTCGGCCATGGCGGCGCGGTCCTCGGGCGTGAGCTTCGCGGTGTTGCGGACCACGGCCGCCATGGTGCCGCCGACCGAGTCGCCGTCCGGCAGATCGCCGGTCTCCAGCATGTAGGCGACGTCGCCGGCCGACCACTTGGCGAGCCCCTTGCCGGTGATGTTGGGGATCCACCCCTCGCCGTCCGGGTTCGGGCCGCCGGCGAAGCGCTGCGCCTCGACGAGACCACCGAGCATGTTGCGCGGCGAGTGGCACTCGGCGCAGTGGCCGGGGCCGTTGACCAGATAGGCGCCGCGGTTCCACGCCGCCGACTTCGACGGATCGGGCCGGAACGGCCGGCCGTCGAGATGGAGCATCTTCCACAGGCCGACGGCGCGCCGCACCGAGAACGGGAACGGCAGCGCATGCTCCGGCGCCCGGCCCGCGACGGCCGGCAGCGTCCGGATATAGGCGAAAAGATCGCGAAGATCGCCCGTCTCCATGCGCTGGTAGGACGTGTAGGGGAAGGCCGGGTAGTAGTGGCGCTCGTCGGGCGAGGTGCCGTCCTGCATGGCGGAGACGAAGTCGGCCTCGCTCCAGCGACCGAGGCCGTCGGCCGGATCGGGCGAGATGTTGGGCGCGTAGAAGGTGCCGAAGGGCGAATGCAGCGGCGCGCCGCCGCCGAGCCGCGTCGGGTCGTCCTTCGACGACGCGTGGCACGAGGCGCAGCCGCCGGCGAAGAACATCGCGCGGCCGTTGTCGAGGTTCGGCGTGTGCGGACCGAGCGAGGTCGCGGCGACGCGGGTCGGCTCGGTGAGGACGAAGAACACCGCGACGCCGGTCCCCAGGACCAGCGCCGCGGCGATCGCGAGGATGCGCAGACGGCGCACCGGCGATCAGCCCTTCTTGGCCCGGTAGAGCTCGTGGCAGCCGGAACAGGTCTGGCCGATGGCCCCGACCGCCTCCTTCAGCCCGTCGAGGCTCTTGGCCTTCGGCGCGTTGGCGACGATCTCGGCCTTCATCTTGGCGAGGCGGGCGTCGAAGTCGGCCTTGTTCTCGAACGCCTTGGCATTGGCGAAGTAATCGGCCTCCGGCGACTGGCCCCGCGCGTTCGGCGGATAGAGGGTCTGCAGCTTCTCGGCCGATTCGAGCAGAACTTTCATGGCCGCATCGACCTTGGCCTGATCGTAGGCCATGCGGCCGCGAGCCATGCTGTTGAGCGTCGCGTAGAAGGCTTCGCCCTGCTCGTACATCAGCATGGCCCGTTCGCGCACGACGTCGGCCTGGCCGAGGGCTGTGCTCAGCCCCAGCCCGAGCACGGCAGCGGCAAGGATCAGACGCTTCGTCATGAGGTCTCCTGCTTGGTGTGATCGAAGTCGTTCGACACCGGCGGGGAGCCGGCCCGGGCGATACGCCGACCGTGCGGCGGCCCGGGCACGAGGTGTACTGACAAATACGTACCGTGGCACGACAGGGCGTTCCAGCCTCGGATCACGACTTCGCGACGGTGTCTTGATGACGCAGGGGCCGGACCGTGGCGTCACGGCCGCAGTGGCGTCCCCCTCGGAGCATCACAGCGTGTGCATGCGCGCGGGGTCACGCAGCGACGCCCAGATCGCCTGCGGACTCGCCGGCATGTCGATCTCGCGGATGCGATGGGCGCGCCACAGGGCGTCGACCACGGCGTTGATCACGGCCGGGGCCGCCCCGATGGTGCCGGCCTCGCCGGCCCCCTTCACGCCGAGCGGATTGGCGGTGCAGCGCACGTTGCGGGTCTCGAACGTGAAGGCGGGAAGATCGCCGGCGCGCGGCAGGGCGTAGTCCTGCAGCGTCGCGGTGACGAGCTGGCCCGAATCCGAATCGTAGACGGTGTTCTCGAGCAGCGCCTGGCCGATGCCCTGCGCCGCGCCGCCGTGGATCTGGCCTTCCAGCAGCAGCGGATTGAGGGTCGTGCCGACGTCGTCGACGATGACGTAGCGGACGATCTCGACCGCGCCGGTCTCCGGATCGATCTCGACCTCGGCCAGGTGGGTGCCGTTCGGATAGGTCGCGGCGGTGGGGCGGAACGTGTCGGCGACGGTGAGACGCGCGGGGGTCGCGGCAGGCGCCGTCGCCACGCCGGCGAAGCTGATCGTGCGGTCGGTGCCGGCGATGCGCACCACGCCGTCGGCGAGTTCGATGTCGGCCGGTGCAGCCTCCAGCGCGTCGGCCGCGATGGCCTTGACGACCTCGGCGAGCTTCCGGGCGGCGCCGTCGAGGGCGACGCCGCCGCACGGGATCGAGCTCGAGCCGCCCGTGCCGGCGCCGGTCGCGATCGCGTCGGTGTCGCCCTGAACGACCCGCACCCGCGACGGCGGCAGGCCGAGATGCTCGGCCACGATCTGGGCGTAGGCGGTCGCGTGGCCCTGCCCGGTCGATTGCGACCCGATCAGCACGGTGACGACGCCGTCGCGGTCGAGCCGCAGGGTCGCGGTCTCCGGCCCGACCGTGCCGCAGGCCTCCACATAGGTGGCGAGCGCGATTCCGCGCAGCTTGCCACGATGGCGCGCGATCGCGGCGCGATGCGCGAAGCCCGTCCAGTCGGCGATCTCCTGGGCGCGCGCCATGTGGGCGGCGAAGTCGCCGGAGTCGTAGACCTTGCCGGTCGCGGTCGTGTAGGGCATCGCGCCCGGCGCGACGAAGTTCTTGCGCCGCAGCGCGTCCGGCGCGACGCCGAGGTCGCGCGCCGCGGTGTCGACCAGCCGCTCGATCACGTAGGCCGCCTCCGGCCTCCCCGCCCCGCGATAGGCATCGACCGGCACCGTGTTGGTGTGGACGCCGCGGATGCGCACATGACACGCCGGCAGCGCGTAGACGCCCGGCAGCAGGCCGGCGCCGGCGAACGGGATGTAGGGCGCGAAGCAGGAGAGATACGCGCCCATGTCGCAGATCATGTCGACGTCGAGCGCGAGGAACCGGTGATCGCGATCGAGCGCCAGCCGCGCCGTCGTCACGTTGGCGCGACCGTGGCTGTCGCCGACGAAGTGGTCGGCGCGGTCGGCGACCCAGCTCACCGTGCGGCCGAGCCGCTCCGCCGCGACGGCGGCGAGCGCGTATTCGCGATACGGAAACAGTTTCGTCCCGAAGCCGCCGCCGACATCCGGCGTGATCACCCGCAGCCGTTCGGGCGGGATGCGCAGCACCTGGCCGGCCAGGATGTCGCGCACCGTGTGCGAGCCCTGGCTGCCGAGCGTCAACGTGATGCGGCCGTCGGCGCGGTCGATCGAGGCCGTGACGGCGCGGGTGTCCATGTAGTTGGCGACGAGGCGCTGATTGACGAGCTTCAACTCGACGACGTGCGCCGCCTGCGCGAACGCCCTCGCGGTCGCCTCGGCGTCGCCCAGCGTCTGTGTGTAGGCGACGTTGCCGGTGCGGCCCGGCCACACCGGAGGCGCATCCGCCGCCACGGCCGCGGCGGGATCGACGACGTGCGGCAGCGGCTCCCAGTCGACGACGATCGCCTCGGCGGCGTCGCGGGCGCGATCGAGCGTGTCGGCGACCACGAAGGCGACGGCGTCGCCGACATGGCGGACGACGTCGCCGACCAGCACCGGGCACGGCGACGGTGCGACCGAAACGCCGCGCGGAATCCCGAGACACGGCAGCGGCCCGAGATCGGCGACGTCGTCCGCGGTCAGGATCAGGCGCACGCCCCGCATCGCCCTGGCCGCGGCCGTGTCGATCGCCCGGATGCGGGCATGGGCGTGCGGGGCGCGCAGCACGACGGCGCGCAGCGCGTCACCCGGCACGAGGTCCGCCACGTAGCGCCCGGCGCCGCACAGGAAGGCTTGGTCCTCGCTTCGGGTGACGGCCTGCGACAGTCCGAACTTCATCATGGAATCCCCGCCTGCGTCCGCGACGCCAGATTGTATCCCATACGGGCCGTGATAGGGTGCGGATCAATGCCGGACGCCCCCGGTCACGCGCACGCGGACACGTCGTTTCGGAGGGTTACATGCATCCCGTCGCATCCGAGCACCGGCCCCGGCGTTTCGTCGCATGCGGTCTCGCCGCGGCGCTCTCGATCCTCGTCGTCCCCACCGCCGTCGCCCAGGCTCCGGGCGGGACCGCCGCCGATCCGCCCGCGGCGACGGCGCCGGCCGCCGCCGATCCGGCGCCAGGTCCGGCCGCCGGCCCCGACAAGAAGGCGGCGAAGAGCAAGACCCGCAAGGCGAAGCGCAGCCAGGCGGCGTCCGAGCAGCAGGCGATCCGGCGCGCCAAGCAGTACCTGCCGCCCGAGTACCACCAGTATCTCGGCGGTGGCGGCGGCACTGGAGGCGGCTACGGCGGCTACGGGCGCTGAGGTTCGCGCGAGAAGGTTTCGTGTCCCGGGCGCGGCGCAACGCCGCGAACCGTGATCCTGGGCGACGCATTGAAGCGCGGGCCTGCCGCCCCTGGGCCTGGGCTCGGCGGTGAATCAAGCCTTCGGCCTGCCGCGCCTTGCCCGGGGCATGCTATCGAAAACCGGGAGACGCCCGAAGCTCGACCGGCGGATCACTCCGCCGGCTGGCCGCTGGGCGTGCCGTGCGGAGCGGACGCCTCGCGGCGCCCGCCGGTCAGGCCGGACAGCCAGCTTCCCACCACGTAGAAGGCCGGCGTGAAGATCAGGCCGAACGTGGTGACGCCGATCATCCCCGAGAACACCGCGGTGCCGAGCGCCTGGCGCAACTCGGCGCCGGCGCCGGTCGCCCACACCAGCGGCACCACGCCGAGGATGAAGGCGAGCGACGTCATCAGGATCGGCCGCAGGCGCAACCGCGCCGCCTCGACGGCGGCGGCCCGGCGGTCGCGGCCCTCGTCCTCGAGCTGGCGGGCGAACTCGACGATCAGGATCGCGTTCTTGGCCGCCAGTCCGATGAGCACGACGAAGCCGACCTGGGTGAGGATGTTGTTGTCCTGGCCGCGCAGGATGACGCCCGTGATCGCCGCGACCAGGCACATCGGCACGATCATGATGACGGCGAGCGGCAGCGTCAGGCTCTCGTACTGGGCGGCGAGCACCAGGAACACGAACACGACGCCGAGCCCGAAGGCGAACAGCGCGGTGTCGCCCGCCTTGAGCTGCTGATAGGCGAGGCCGGTCCACTCGTAGCCGATGCCGGGCGGCAGCGTCTCGGCGGCGAGCTTCTCCATGATGGCGATCGCCTGCCCCTGCGAGGTGCCGGGCGCGGAATCGCCGTCGAGCTCGGCGGCCGGATAGAGGTTGTAGCGCGGCACCCGGTAGGGTCCGGAGATGTCGCGCACCGTGGTGAACGAGCCGATCGGCACGGTCTCGCCGCGCGAGTTCTTCACCCGCAGGGCGAGCACGTCCTTGGCCTCCAGGCGATGCTCGGCATCGGCCTGCGCCTGCACCCGGAAGGTGCGGCCGAACAGGTTGAAGTCGTTGACGTAGGACGACCCGATATAGACCTGCAGGGTGCTGAACACGTCGGCCATGTTGACGCCGAGGAGCTGCGCCTTGGTGCGGTCGATGTCGAGATAGAGCTGCGGCGTCGAGGTCTCGAACAGCGAGTAGACCTGCTTGAGGCCCGGCGTCTGCGCGGCGCGGCCCATCATGGCGTAGACGGCACCGAGCAGCGCCTGCGAGCCGACGCCGTCGCGGTCCTGCACCATCATGCGGTAGCCGCCCGCGTTGCCGATGCCCTGCACGGGCGGCGGCAGCACGACGACCATGAAGGCGTCCTGGATGGCGGCGAGTTTGCGGAACAGCGCGGTCTGGATGCCGGTCGCGCTCTTGGCCGGATCGTCGACCCGCTTCTCGAACGGCTCGAGGATCAGGAACATGGCGCCGGCATTGGGGGCGTTGGTGAAGGTCGCGCCCGAGAAGCCGACGATGTTGATGGCGTGGCCGACGCCGGGCGTCTCCAGCGCCAGGTCGGCGGCGCGCTTCATCACCGCATCGGTCCGCTGCAGCGAGGCGCCCGGCGGCAGCTGCGCGGCGACGATCAGGTAGCCGCGATCCTGCTGCGGAATGAATCCGCGCGGCGTGTGGCTGAACTCGTTGAGGCCGAAGGCGAGCACGCCCGCGTAGGCGAGCAGCATCAGCACGGTGAGGCGGACGACCCGGCCGGCGAGCCAGGCGTAGCCGTTCGCGACCGCGTCGAAGCCACGGTTGAACAGGCGGAAGAAGCCGTGGACGGGCTTCTCGAACCAGCGCTCGTGGTGGCGCGGGTCGTGCGGCTTGAGGAGCAGCGCGCACAGCGCCGGCGACAGCGTCAGCGAGACGAGCAGCGAGATCAGGGTCGAGCCCGCGATGGTGAGCGCGAACTGCTGGTAGAACTGCCCCGAGATGCCGGTGATGAAGGCGGTCGGCACGAACACGGCGGAGAGCACGAGCGCGATGGCGACGAGCGCGCCGCCGACCTCGTCCATGGTCTTGTGGGCGGCGTCGCGCGGGCTCATCCCGGTCGAGATGTTGCGCTCGACGTTCTCGACCACGACGATCGCGTCGTCGACCACGATGCCGATCGCCAGCACCAGGCCGAACAGCGACAGGTTGTTGAGCGAGAAGCCGAACAGGCTCATCACGAAGAACGTGCCGACGAGCGAGATCGGAATCGCCAGGATCGGGATGACGGCGGCCCGCCAGGTCTGCAGGAACAGGATCACGACGAGCACGACCAGGATGGCCGCCTCGAAGATCGTCTCGACCACGGCGCGCACCGACTCGGCGATGAACAAGGTCGGATTGTAGATGATGGCGTGCTTGACGCCCTGCGGGAAGCCGGGGGCGAGGCGCTCCATGGTGGCGACGACGCCTTGGCCCGTGGTCAGCGCGTTCGAGCCCGGACGCTGGAACACGCCGAGCGCAACGGAAGGCTGGCGATCGAGATAGGAGGTCGAGGAGTAGTCCTGCGCGGTCAGCTCGACGCGGCCGATGTCCTTGATGCGGACGACGGCCGTCTCGGTCTGCTTGACCACGACGTTGGCGAACTCGACCGGGTCGGACAGGCGGCCGAGCGTGCGCACCGCGACCTGGAAGGCGAGCTGCTCGGGCACCGGCGGCTGGTTGAGCACACCCGACGCGACCTGGATGTTCTGCGCCTGCAGGGCCGCCGTGACGTCCTGGGCCGTAAGGTTGAGCGACTGCAGCCGGTCGGGATCGAGCCAGATCTGCATCGCGTAGTCGCGGCTGCCGAACACCGTGATCGAGCCGACGCCGTCGACGCGCGACAGCACGTCCTTCACCTGGATGTTGGCGAAGTTGGAGATGAACAGGGTGTCGCGCGAGCTGTCGGGCGAATAGAGGTTCACCACCATCAGGATGTCGGGCGAGGCCTTGTTGACCGTCACGCCGATCTGCTGGACCTGGATGGGCAGGCGCGGCTGCGCCACCGCGACGCGGTTCTGCACCTGCACCTGGGCGATGTCGAGATTGACGCCGATGTTGAACGTCACGGCGATCGAGAAGCGGCCGTCGGCGGTCGAGTTCGAAGAGATGTAGAGCATCCCCTCGACGCCGTTGATCTGCTGCTCGATCGGCGCCACGACCGTCTCGGCGACCGTCTCGGCGCTGGCGCCCGGATACTGGCCCGTCACGTTGATGACGGGCGGGGCGATCTCCGGATACTGGGCGACGGGCAGCCGCAGATACGCGACCGCGCCCAGGATCACGATGACGATCGAGACGACCGACGCGAAGATCGGCCGCTCGATGAAAAAATGAGTGAGCTTCATCGCGGGTCGCTCACTCGGCCTTGGCCGCGCCGCCGGCCGCCGCCTGCGGACCGGCCGGAGCAGGCCCCGCGATCGGCTCCTCCTTCGGCGTCACCTTGATGCCGGGGCGCGTGCGCGCCATGCCGTTGACGATCACCAGGTCGTTCGGACCGAGGCCGTCCTTGATCACCCGCAGCTTGCCGTCGAGCTGGCCGAGGGTGACGAACTTCTGGCGCGCCGTGTTCTCGGCGTCGACCACGAACACGTATTTGCGCACCTGCTCGGAGCCGATCGCGACGTCCGGCACCATCAGGGCGGTCTGCGGCTGCGAGGCCGGCACGCGTACGCGGGCGAACATACCGGGCGTGAACAGCCCGTCCGGATTGGGCAGCACGGCGCGGCCGCGGATCGTGCCGGTGGTGCGCTCGATCACGTTGTCGACGAAGTCCATGCGGCCCTTGTGGCCGAAGTCCTTCTCGTCGATCAGCTTGAGACCGACCTCGAGGCCGCCGGCGCGGTTCGCCGGACCGTCGGTCGTCATCCGCTGGTAGCGCAGATAGGCGGCCTCGTCGTAGGTGAACTCGAAGCGGATCGGATCGTAGGTGACGATGGTGGCGAGCAGCGTCGTGGTGCCGCCGGTGCCGCCGGTGACGAGATTGCCGATCGACACGCGGCGATCGCCGATGCGGCCGGTGATCGGCGCCTTCAGCTCGGTGAACTCGAGGTCGAGGGTCGCCTGCCGCACCGCCGCCTCCTGGGCCGCGACGGACGCCTCGGCCACGCGCTTCGCCTGGGTGCGCTGATCGAAGGTCTGCTCGGTGATGGTGCGATCGCGCACCAGCTGCTGGGCACGCGACAGATCCGCCTCGGTGAAGGCGAGGTTCGCCTTGGCCTGGGCGAGGTTCGCCTTGGCCTGGTCGAGCGCCGTCTGGAACGGCCGCTTGTCGATGGTGAACAGGAGATCACCCTGCTTCACCAGCTGGCCGTCCTTGAAATGAATCTGTTCCAGATAGCCGGACACGCGCGCCCGCACCTCGACCGAGTCGACCGGCACGAAGCGGCCGACATACTCGTCGTAGTCGGTCACGGTGCGCTCCACCGGCTTCGCCACCGTCACCTGCGGGGGCGGCGGACCGCCGGCCTGCGGCTGCTTCGTCTCGCCGCCGCATCCCGCCAGAACGACAGCCGCACCGACGGCCACGAGGCGCGCCCACTTCGAACTCATGACAGCTCCGGAATGTCTAGGGACCGTCGACATCGCGCATCCTGCCGGCCTTTGTGTGGCCTGCCCGGGGAAGAAACCTAGGCGCCCACGCGATGTCTCGATGGTCTTCCATAACCGCGTGGCATCCCCATATCCGCCCGTGCCATGCAAGTAAATCGACTAAATGATCGAACCCGGAGTTCGCCATCCGATCGAACTCCCGATCGGACTCCGAGTTTTCCGTCGGCACGAGGGTATCGCAGCGTCGGTTACGATAATCTGGATTCGAGATTACAAAGCCGTAACGTCGTCGACGTCGCCGACACGAGCAACATCGCGCCGCAGGACGGCGTCAGCTCGAACGATAATTCCCGTCCGACACCGGAAAGCTCGGACGATACTGCGCTGCTCGACGCGTACTCTCGAGCCGTGACCACGGTGGTCGATCGCATCGGGCCGGCCGTGGTGCGGCTCGATGTCGTCGGCCCGCAGGGGCGCGGTGGCTCGGGATCGGGCGTGATCGTATCGCCGGACGGTCTGATCGTCACCAACCATCATGTCGTCGCGGCCGCCGCGGCGCGCCACGCCGGCCTGCGGCTCGCCGTCACCACGGCGGACGGGCTGCGGCTCGGCGCTCGCGTGGTCGGGGCCGATCCCGATACCGATCTCGCTCTGGTGCGGGTCGACGAGAACGTGCTGCTGCCCTCCGCCGCTCTCGGCGACTCGCGAAGACTGCGGCGCGGCCAGCTCGTCGTCGCGATCGGCAATCCGCTCGGCTTCGAGTCGACCGTCACGGCCGGTGTCGTGTCGGCGTTCGGGCGGTCGCTGCGCGCCGCGAACGGCCGGCTGGTCGACGACCTGATCCAGACCGACGCCGCGCTCAACCCCGGCAACTCGGGCGGGCCGCTCGTCGCCTCGCACGGCGAGGTGGTCGGAATAAACACCGCGATCATCCAGGGCGCGCAAGGCATCTGCTTCGCCATCGCGGCCAACACCGTGAAGCACGTGCTCGGCGAGCTGGTGCGGCACGGCCGGGTGCGCCGCGCCTTCATCGGCATCGCGGCCGCCCAGACCACGCTGCCGGCGCGGCTGCGACATCTCGCCGGCGTCGCCCAGGACAGTGCCGTGATGATCGCCGGCGACGAGCCGGGCAGCCCCGCGGCCGCGGCCGGGATCGTCGCCGGCGACGTCGTGCTGGCGATCGACGGCGCGCCGGTCACGGGCGCCGACGAGCTCGTCCGCGCCCTCACCGGCGAGCGGATCGGCCGCGCGCTCGCGATCGAAGTCCTGCGCGGCGGCGAGCGGCATACGGTCGCGTTGGTGCCGCTGGAGCGGCCGCCGCGGACCGCGGCCTGACGCAACCGGTGACCTGCATTGTCGGCCGACCGGGCGCCCGGCGCCACGCCTTCGGGATTGCGCACGCGGATTTGTACTACTTTATGTTTACTTTTCCCAGATCGCTCGTTTAGGTTGCAGTCGCAACCCGCGGGCGTCCGGCCGCCGGGCCGCGCCGCAGCCACGATGCGGCCGGACCGTGTCGCGCGCCCGCCATCGGAGGCCGGCGATGCTGTTCTATGTCCAGATGCGATGGAACTATCAGGGGCGGATCTCGCAGGACCAGCTGTGGGATCTCGAGTCGCTCGAAGGCACCCACGGGGTCGAGGGGATCCGGGGCGGCTTCGTCCAGCTCTACAAGGTGGTGTCCCAGCATCGCATCATCGCGATCGTGAACGCGGCGTCGCTCGAGGATCTCGACCGCAACTCGATGGGCTGGCTGCCGATGCGCGAGTACCTCGACTTCGAGGTGGTGTGGGCGCTGCGCGACTACGAGGGCTTCCTCGCGGACGTGCGGGCCAAGTTCCCGCAGCCCGGCACGGCGGCAGCGCCGGCCCGCCTGCCATCGCCTCTCGCGGGCGACGGCGGAGCGGCTGCGACCGGGCCGGACGCGACCCGTCCGGTGGTCGAGCGCTGGTTCGCGGCCCTCGCCCGCGGCGACGGCGCCGGTGCGCTCGCCTGCCTCGCCGACGACGTCGTGTGGATCAACAATCCCGGCGTGAAGGGCCTGAGCGATATCGTCCCGTGGCTCGGCGAGTATCACGGCCGCGCCGCCGTGGAGCAGTCCTTCGTGATCTGGGGCCAGCTCTCGCAGGTGCGCGAGTTCGAGCTGCGCGGCATCGTCTACGGCGGCGACGAAGCCCTGGCGATCGTCCACGAGCGGGCGACGATCAAGGCGACCGGCCTCGACTACGACATCGAGTTCATCCAGCGCATCCGCGTCGCCGACGGCCGCATCGTGTTCTGGAAGTCCTACTGGGACACGGTCCAGGGCATCGTGCCGTTCCGCGGCGACATGCGGACGCGGCTGATCGACGCCGCGACGCGCGGCGATCGCGACGAGGCCATGAAGGTGCTGCCGTTCGGAGCCGATCCGAACACCCACGACGAGGCCTCCGGCCTGCCCGTGCTGACGATCGCGGCGGCGCGCGGCCATGTCGAGATGGTGCGGACGCTGATCGGTTTCGGCGCCGACCCGAACGCGCTCGACCGCAAGGCCGGCACCGCGGCGCTCCACAAGGTGGCGCAGGGTGGCCATGCCGAGGTGGCGCGGCTCCTGATCGGCGCCGGTGCGGCGATCGACCTGCAGGCGACCACGACCGGCCACACGCCGCTCGTCGAAGCGATCTGGTACAAGGCGGTCGAGATCGTCGCGCTGCTGCTCGATCACGACTGCCGCCTGGAGCCGCGAACGTCCTACGGCTTCACGCTCGCCGATCATCTGGAATACGCCAAGCGCGTCAGCCGGGGGGTCGGCGACGCCGAGAAGCTGGCGCGCATCGAGGCGCTGATCGCGGCCCGACGCGGCCGCGACGAGGCGGCGATGCGCGACAACGCGGTGATCCGCGCCGTGCACGACAAGGCCGTCCCGGCGCTGCGCGAGGCGCTCGCCGCCGGCGCTCCGATCGATCGCCGCTGGCCGGTGGTGTGCGGCTTCGACGACGGCCACACGGCCCTTCTGGTGGCCGCACGCGACGGGTTCGCCGAGGGGGTCGGGGTGCTGATCGAGGCCGGTGCGGACGTCAACGCGGTCGAACCCGTGTTCGGCGCCGTGCCGCTGCACAAGGCGACCTACAACGGCCACCTCGACATCACCCGCCGTCTGGCGGCGGCGCGCGGCGTGAACCTCGACGCCCAGGGCGCCTCGAACGGCTACACGCCGCTGCACGATGCGCTGTGGCACGGCTTCGCCGACTGCGCCGAGGCGCTGCTCGACGCCGGTGCCCGGACCGACATCGTCGCGTTCGACGGCAAGCGGCCGATCGATCTCGCGGAGGACAAGCTCGGACCCGAGCATCCGCTCACCCGGCGGCTGCGTGGCGCCGTCGCGGCGGCGGCCTGATGCGTCAGTGCGGATCGGCGGCCGGCGGCGGCACCGGCGGCGCGCCGCTATTGCGCCGCCGCGCGAGGCCGCGCAGCCACCGGCGGCCGAACAGGGCGGCGATGGCGAGCCCGTAGACGGCGGCGCCGATCAGCGCGAGGGCTGCGAGCGACGCCTCGTGGCGGAGCATCTGGCCGGGGTCGATCAGCGCCGCGACGACGCGCTCACCGGCGACGAGCGCCACGGCCAGCACCGCGGCGGCGATCGCGAGGCGGGCGACCGAGCGCATCAGCCGCGAATCCCAGCCGAGCAGGCCGGCGCGGCGGGCGAACCAGACGACGAGCAGGAAGTTCACCCAGGCGCCGACCGCGGTGGCGAGGGCGAGCCCGACCTGCGACAGCGGCCCCATCAGGGCTATCTTGAGCGCCACGTTGACGACCACCGAGGCGAGCAGCGCCTTCACCGGCGTCTTGGTGTCGCCGCGCGCCAGGAAGGTCGCCGTGACGCTGCGGATCAGAACGAAAGGCAGGAGCCCGACCGAATAGGCGGCGAGCGTCGCGCCGGCCGCCGCCGCATCGGCCGCCGTGAAAGCACCGCGCGAAAACAGCGCCAGCATGATCAGATCGGGCAGCAACAGGAAGGCGACCAGGCACGGCACCGAGAGGAGGAGCGCGAGCTCGACGGCGCGGCTCTGCGCCTCGCGGGCGCCCGCCTCGTCTCCGCCGGCGATGCGGCTCGCCATCTCGGGCAGGACGACGGTGCCGACCGCGATGCCGATGACGCCGACCGGGAGCTGATAGAGGCGGTCGGCGTAGTAGAGGGCGGAGAGCGCGCCGGCCGGCAGGAAGCTCGCGATGATGGTGTCGGCGAACATCGCGATCTGCAGCCCGGCCGAGCCGACCGTCGCCGGGCCGAGTGCCTTGAAGAACCTCTTCACGTCGTCGTCGAGCACGAGACCGGAAAAGCGCGGCAGTCCGGTGCGGCGCGCCACGTCGGCCCCGACCAGCAACACCTCGAGCACGCCGGCGACCAGCACGCCCCAGGCGGCGGCGTGGCCGGCGGTCGGGAAGAACGCCGCGAGCGACAGCGTCGCCATCATGCTGAGATTGAGCAGCACGGGCGCCGCGGCCGGCGAGGCGAAGCGCTGCACGGCGTTGAGCATGCCGCCGTAGAGCGTGACCAGGCTGACCAGCACCAGATACGGAAAGGTGATGCGGGTCAGCTCGACCGCGAGATCGAATCGCCCGGTGCCGCTCGCGAAACCGGGCGCCAGCAGGCCGATGACGGCCGGCGTGAAGGCGAGCGCCAGCGCCAGCAGCACGGCCTCGGCCGCCATCAGCATGGTGAAGACGCGATCGGCGAACAGCCGCGCCGGATCCGCCCCGCCCTGCTTCACGATGCGGGCATAGGCCGGCACGAAGGCGGCGTTGAACGCCCCTTCGGCGAAGATGGCGCGGAAGTGATTTGGAAGCCTGAGCGCGACGAAGAAGGCGTCGGCGACCGGCCCGGCGCCCAGCACCGCGGCCAGCATGATGTCGCGCAGGAAGCCGGTGACGCGCGACAGCAGCGTCAGCCCCCCGACAGTCGCGATGCGTCCGAGCATGGCCTCGACCGAACCTTTGCCGACGGCGACCGCCTCTTCGGCTCGTCATGGCCGGGCTCGTCCCGGCCATCCACGTCTGCCCGCCCCCTCACCACTGCTCCGCGGCCTGCGGCCGCGGCGTGGATGCCCGGCACGAGGCCGGGCATGACGGGCTGGAGGGTGTCGCGTGCCCCTACTGTTTCACGGCCCGCCGCACGGCGTCGATCACCCGGTCCTGCGACGCCGCGTCCAGATAGGCGTGCATGGGCAGCGCGATCACCTCGGCCGCGACCTTGTCGGACACGGGCAGGCCGTTGCCGGCGGTCGGATACTGCTTGTAGGCCACCTGACGATGCAGCGGGATCGGGTAGTAGATCGCGGTCGGCACGCCGTCGGCCTTCAGGGCCGCCGCGAACTTTTCGCGCGTGCCGGCGGGAATCCGGATCGTGTACTGGGCCCACACCGAGGAATAACCTTCCGGCACCACCGGCACGCCGACCACGTCGGCGAGGCCATCGGCATAGCGCTTGGCCACCGCGTCGCGGGCGCGAATCTCGTCGGCGAAGATCTTCAGCTTCTCGATCAGCACGGCGGCCTGCACGGTGTCGAGCCGCGAGGTGAGGCCGATGCGGACGTTGTCGTACTTGTCGGAGCCGTGGCCGTGCACGCGAAGACTCTTCAGCGTCGCCACCAGCTCGGGATCGTCGGTGAAGATCGCGCCCCCGTCGCCGTAGCAGCCGAGCGGCTTCGCCGGAAAGAAGCTCGTCGCGGTCGCGGTGGCGAGACCGTCGACGCCGAGCCGACGGCCCTTGTAGGTCGCCCCGAACGACTGCGCCGCGTCGTCGAGCACGAACAGGCCCTCGGCGTCGGCGAGCGCCGCGATGGCGTCGTGGTCGGCCGGCAGGCCGAACAGATCGACCGGGATGAGTCCACGCGGCCTGAGCCCGAGTTGCTTCGCCTTCTCGATCGCGGCGGCGGCGCTCGCGACCGAGATGTTGTAGGTCGCCTCGTCGATGTCGGCGAACACCGGGGTCGCGCCATGCAGGGCCACCACCTCGGCCGTGGCGCAGAACGTGAAGGACGGGCAGATCACCGCGTCGCCGGGGCCGATGCCCTTCGCCATCAGCACCAGCGAAAGTGCGTCGGTCCCGCTCGCGCAGGTGACGGCGTGGCTGGCGCCGCAGAAGGCGGCGAGATCGGCCTCGAGCTGCTGCACCTCGGGTCCGAGAATGAACTGGCAATGCGCCAGCACACGGGCGACGGCGTCGTCGACCTTGGTGCCGAGGGCGCGGCGTTGCGCCGCCACGTCGATGAAGGGGATCGGCTGCGGCTGCAGGCGGGCGTGTTGGGTCATGCGATGTCCTGCATGCGATGTCGTGTGAAGCTGTCGAGTCCGTCTCGTGGACGTCCGGCCGCGGTGTCGAACACGCGCCTCAGCGCGCCACCGCACGCGGCTTGCGGAGCGGCAGGCCGATCGCCTCGCCGCCCACCTCGAGGCAACGGATGGCGATCTCCAGGCTGGCGACGCCCTCCTCGCCGGTGACGGCGGGGCGCGTGCCGGTGCGCACCGCCTTGACGAAGGCGCCGAGCTCGGCGCGCAGCGGCTCGTCGTGGCCGACCGAGAGGTGGCGCATCGAGTAGCTGCCGTCCGGCTGGAAGCCGAAGCACTCGGTCACCTGCCGGGTGAGCAGATCACCCGTGATGTACTTGCGCTTCGTGGCGATCTGGACGGTGCGCGCCTTGAACGGCGTCAGCCAGTTGGTGTTGATGTGGGCGAGCACGCCGGAGGCGGTGCGGAACTGCAGCAGCGCGATGTCCTCGCGCTCGGCCTTGGCGCTGGAGAGCTGCGGCTGCACCTCGACGATCTCGGAGTCGGTGAACCAGCGCACCAGGTCGATGTCGTGCACGGCGAGGTCGATGACGATGCCGACGTTCGACATGCGCGGCGGGAACGGCCCGACCCGCGTGATCGCGATCGACAGGATGTCCTCGTTGCGGATCGCTTCCTTCAGCGACTGCGCGGCCGGGTTGAATCGCTCGACATGACCAACCATCAATGTCACGCCGGCGCGCTTCGCCGCCTCGATGATCTCGTGCCCCTGCTCCACCGTGGAGGCGATCGGCTTCTCGATCATCACGTGAACGCCACGCCGGATGCAGGTGAGCGCGACCTCGCGATGCAGATGCGTCGGCGCCGCGATGGTCACGGCGTCGACGCCGAAGTCCAGCAGCTTGCCGACGTCCGGGAACGTGCCGCAGCCGAGCGTGCGGCCGACGAACTCGGTCTGCCCGACGTTCGGATCCGCGACACCGACCAGCTGCACGCCCGGCAGGCCGGCGAACACCCGCGCGTGGTTGCATCCCATCACGCCGACGCCGACCACGCCGACGCGCAACGGCTTCTGGGCGCTGCCCTTGGCGCTGTCGACCATGACCACCTTCCCCGAAAACTGTCCTCGCGCCCTCCTAGCACGCCGGCCAGGGGCGTGCGACGTGAAAAGAAGGTCACGTAAACACGTTTTGATTCAGATATTTACAATCCGGATTTCGAGCCCGCTACGGGCTCTTCCGGATTCCTTTCCTCGGCCTTTCCCGTCAGCGCGCCTGCGGCGCAGGCATTTCGAATCGTGCGCAAGCCGCAGGCAGACCGGTCTCAGCGCACCAGCCCGTAGCCGTCGAGATCGATCTCCGGGGCGCGTCCCGACACGATGTCGGCGAGGATTCGGCCGGTGCCGCAGGCTTGCGTCCAGCCGTTCGAGCCGTGGCCGATGTTGAGATAGAGCCCCTCGATCGGCGTCTCGCCCAGATAAGGCGGCCCGTCCGGCGTCATCGGCCGCAGGCCGGCCCAAGGCTTGATGTCGCCGTCGAGCGACACGTCCGGATACATGGCACGCACGGTGCGGCGCACCGCCTCGATGCCGTCGCGCCGCACGCCGAGACCGTAGCCCGCGACCTCCGCCATGCCGGCCGCACGCAGCCGCGTGCCGAGCCGCGTGATCATCACCTTGGTGTGCTCGTCCATCACGGCGGAGCGCGGCCCCACCTGATCGGACGGCAGATCCACCGTGATGGAGTAACCTTTCACCGGATAGATCGGCAGGTTGATGCCGTGCGGGCGCAACAGGAACGGCGCCTCGACGCCGAGCGCGACGACGACGGCGTCCGCCTCGAGCGGCCCCTTGTCGGTCTCGACCGCGCGCAGGCGCTGCCCCTCGACCCGCAGCCGCGTGATCTTGGTGCCGAACAGGAAGCGGACGCCCTCGCCCTGGAGACGTGCGGACAGGCGCGCCGAGAACAGCGCCGAGTCGCCGGTCTCGTCGCCCGGCAGGTTCAGGCCGCCGACGAACTTGATCGTCGAGCGCACGAGCGCCGGCTCGGCCGCGAGCACGCCGTCGGCATCGAGGAGCTGATGGGTGACGCCGAACTTTTCGAGCACGGCGCTGGCGCGGCGACCGCCCGCCACCTCGTCCGTGGTGCGGAAGAGCTGCAGCACGCCGCCCTCGCCGTTATCGTACGTGATCCCGGTCTCGCGACGCAGATCCTTCAGGCACGCCTTGCTGTAATGGGCGATGCGCTGCATGCGCGCCTTGTTGCGGGCGAAGCGTTCGGGCGTGCAGTTCTGCACGAAATCCAGGAGCCAGGCGTACTGATACGGATCGAGCGTCGGCCGCATGGCGAGCGGCGCGTAGCGCGTCAGCATCCAGCGCAGGCCTTTCATCGGCATGCCGGGCGCGGCCCACGGGCCGGCGAAGCCCGGGCAGACGCCGCCGGCATTGCCGAAGCTCGTCTCGAGGCCGGCGCCGGTGCGCCGCTCGACGACCGTGACGGTGTGGCCGGCGCGGCGGAGATAATGAGCGCAGGCGGTGCCGACCACCCCTGCCCCGAGCACGAGAACGTTCATGGGTCCGTCCTGTCGCCGTTCCGGCGAAACCCGTCGCCGGACCGGCCGTTCCTGCCGCCGCGACCGCGGCGACCGTTGACATGAGCACCGGCCGCGAGCGCGCCCGCGGCCGGTGCATGCGTGAAGAGCACGAGGTCGGCGTGGACGACCGGCGCAAGCGCCGATCGACCGACCGGGACCGTCACTGCGACTTGATCATCGCGTCCTTGATGATCTTCTCGGTGCGCGCCGTCTCGTCGGCGATGAAGGTCTTGAACGCCTCGGTGGACGAGCCGATCGGCTCGAAGCCAAGCACGGCGAAGCGCCGCTTGGTGTCCTCGTCGGCCAGCACCTTGGCGGAGACCTCCTGCAGCTTGGCGGTGATCTCGGGCGGCAGCCCCTTCGGTGCCCAAAGCCCGTACCACGAGCCGAAGTCGAGCGGCTTCATGCCGGACTCGGCGACCGTCGGGATGTCGGGCGCGGCCTTGCTTCGCTCGAGGCTGGTGATGGCGAGCGCCTTGATCTTGCCGGCCTGCACGAGCGGCAGCGAAGCGACCATCGGATCGGCGACGAGCTGAATCTGGCCGCTCATCAGATCGGCGAGCATCGGCGTCGCGCCCCGATAGGCGATGACCAAAGCATCGACATTCGCCTCGTGCTTGAGCAGCTCGACCGCGAGATGGCCGGCCGCACCGAAGCCCGAGGTCGCGAACGTGTATTTGCTCGGCTCCTTGCGGACGAGGTCGAAGAACTCCTTCAGGGTGTTCGCCGGCACGTTCGGCGCCGTGCTGACGATCAGCGGGCCGGAGGCGACGAGGGTGATCGGCGTGAAGTCCTTCGTCACGTCGTAGGGCACGTTCTTGAACAGAAACGGCGCGCCGACATGCAGCGAGGCGTGAAGGAGGAGCGTGTAGCCGTCCGGCGCGGACTTCACCACCGAGCCCGCTCCGACCGTGCCGCCGGCGCCACCGGCGCGGTTCTCGACGATCACGCTGACGCCGAGGCTTTCCTGCAGCTTGTGCGCCAGGATGCGGGCGACGCCGTCGACCGAGCCGCCGGCCGGCACCGGCACCACGACCGTGATGGTGCGCGCCGGATAGGCGTCGCCGTTCGGGCCGGCCATCGCGGGTCCGGTCGTCGCCGGCCCGGACACGGCGAGCGCCGCGAGTGCCGCGCAAGCCGCCAAAGCATTTCTGAACATGTCGTCCTCATGGTTCGCCCGCCCCGCGACCAGCCTTCCCACGCTGGTCGCTCCTCGGCATCTGCGTACCATTCACAAGGCAAGACCTGCGCCAGTTTCGCGGAAACGTTCGAGGCTCTGCGACGGATCGCGATCGACGATCGCGACGTGATCAGATCGGCATCGACCGCGGAGCGACGCGGCGCGACGAACGAATGCGGGCGCGCGGAGCCGATCCGCGCGCCCGGACGACGACGTCCGTGTCGCCTCACTCCGTCTTGATGTTCGCGTCCTTGATGATCTTCTCGGCGCGCGCCATCTCGTCGCCGATGTACTTGGCGAACTCCTCGCTCGTCGAGCCGATCGGGTCGAAGCCGAGCGTGGCGAAGCGCTTCTTGGCGTCCTCCTGGGCCAGAACCTTCACCGAGACCTCCTGCAGCTTGGCGGTGATCTCGGGCGGCAGCCCCTTGGGGCCCCACAGCCCGTACCACGACACGAAGTCGAGCGGCTTCATGCCGGATTCGGCGACGGTCGGGATCTCGGGCGCCGAGGCGGTGCGCTTCAGGCTCGTCACCGCGAGCGCCTTGATCTTGCCGGACTGGGCGAGCGGCACCGAGGAGAGCGCCGGATCGGCGATCAGCTGAATCTGGCCGCTCATCAGGTCGGTCAGCATCGGGCCGGCGCCCTTGTAGGCGATGACCAGCGCATCGACGCCCGCCTCGCGCTTCAGGAGCTCGATGGCGAGGTGGCCGGCCGAGCCGAAGCTCGACGTCGCGAAGGTGAATTTCGACGGATCCTTGCGGACCAGATCAAAGAACTCCTTCAGATCCTTCGCCGGCACGTTGGGCGACGTGCTGACGATCAGCGGGCCGGCGGCGACCAGCGTGATCGGGGTGAAATCCTTCACCACGTCGTAGGGCACGTTCTTGAACAGGAACGGCGAGACGACGTGGATCGACGCCTGCAGGAGCAACGTGTAGCCGTCCGGCTGCGCCTTCGCCACCGTGTTGGCGCCGATCAGGCCGCCGGCACCGCCGGCGCGGTTCTCGACGATGACGCTGACGCCCAGCGCCTCCTGGAGCTTCTGGGCGAGCACGCGGGCGACGCCGTCGACCGAGCCGCCGGCCGGATACGGCACCACCATGGTGATGTTGCGGTTCGGATAGGCCTGCGGCTGGGCCTGCGCCGACGGCACGGCGCCGTCGAACGTCACGCCGGCGAGGGCCGAGAGAGCGACAGCACACGCTGCCAGAGCTTTTCGTATCATGTTGTCCTCGTGTCTGTCGGAGCGACAGGGAACCTGAACTCAGTACGTCCCGGGATAACTTCCACCGTCGATCAGCAAGTTCTGGCCGGTTATGAACCCGGCCTTCGACGAGCACAAAAAAGCAAAATACGCGCCGAGCTCTTCCGGATCGCCGTAACGACGCGCCGGATTCGCTGCCGCACGCGCATGCCAGACCTGCTCGAACCGGTCGCCGACGTCGTCGATCATGCCACGGATGTGACGACGTTGCGCGTCGCTGTCGAAGATTCCGGGCAGAAGATTGTTGATGGTGACGTTGTGGACCACGGTCTGACGCGAGATGCCGGCGACGAAGCCGACGAGGCCGGAGCGCGCGCCGTTCGACAGGCCGAGCTCCGGCTGCGCGATCTTCACGCTGCGCGACACGATGTTGACGATGCGGCCGAACCTCCGCTCCATCATGCCGTCGACCGTGCGCCTGATCATCTCGATCGGGCCGAGCATCATGGCGTCGAGCGCGGCGATCCAGTCGTCGCGTCGCCAGTCGCGGAAGTCGCCGGGGAGCGGGCCGTCCGCGTTGTTGAGCAGGATGTCGGGCTCCGGACACGCGGCCAGGATCGCGTCGCGCCCCGCCTCGGTCGTGATGTCGGCGGCGACCCAGCTCACGCTGCCGCCGGCCCCGACGGGAACCTGATCACGAATGTCCTGCGCCGCCTGCTCGAGCGTCGCCGGTGTGCGCGCCGCGATCGTGACCGCGACGCCCTCGCGGGCGAGCGCCAGCGCGCAGGCCTTGCCGAGCCCGCGGCTCGCGCCGCACAGCAGCGCCTTGCGGCCCGCAATTCCGAGATCCATGGGCCGCCTCCGCCGCCGCCGTGAGATGCGTCGCGGCTCAGGCCGCGACGGCGGAGACGGGCTTCACGTCGAAGCCGTAGGCCTTGTCGAGGCCGAGCTCGGAGACGATGCGCAGGCCGCGGGCGAGATGATCGGCGGCGAGCCCGGTGAGCGGCTTCCTGAGATCGCCGGCCGGCAGACCGACCGCCTTCATCAGCGACTTCACGGCGACCGGATTGATGGCCGAGTAGGTGAAGTGCAGCAGCGGCAGCATGCGCAGATAGGTCTCGCGGAAGTTCGTGGCGTCCGTGTAGTCCTTCCACGGCGTCGAGATCGTCGCGATCTCGCGCGGCGCGATGTTGCCGGTCATGTTGGCGGTGCCGTGGCCGCCGAGGCTCATGGTCGGCACCACGAGACCGAGATTGGGGCTGTCGCAGCACATCACGGCGACGTCGGGACGACCGGCCAGCACCTGGGCGACCTGGCCGACGCGACCGGTCGACTCCTTGTGCACCACGTAGTTCGGATGCTTGAAGATGCGCAGCAGATGGTCCCAGTGCAGGTCGCTCTTCACCCGCGGCGGGTTGTTGTAGATGCCGAGCGGCAGGTCGGTGGCGTCGGCGACCTCCAGGAAGAAACGCTCGATGTCGTCCTCGGGCGCACAGATATAGGCGGGCGCCGCCAGGATGGCGCCGTCGGCGCCGTTGTCCTTGGCGAACTTCACCATCGCGATCGTCGACTCGGTGTTGTTGCCCGTGCAGCCGAAGAAGATCGGCATCTTCGCCGTCTTCATCTTCGCCGTCTCGACGATGATCTGCTTCTTCTCCTCGAGCGACAGCATCGACGTCTCGCCGGTCGAGCCCATGATCAGGATCGCAGCCGTGCCGTTGTCCTCGTGGAACTTCAGGAGCGTGCGGAACGCCGCGAAGTCGACGGTCCCGTCCTTGTTGAACGGAGTGATCAGCGCCACGAAGGAGCCGGCGAGCTTGGTCTTGGCCATGTGGGTCTCCGCGAAGAAGCGAGTTGGCGGTGGTTTCACACCGGCGCGGGGGCGCGCGCAAGGGAGGGCGGGTCGAAAGCCCGGATCGGCGGCAATGCGCCGACGAACTTCTCCACCTCGACGAGCGTCGACTGGGCGCTCGACCCCTGGGTGAGGCGCGACGTGCCGATGTCCGGGGTCAGCACGTTGGGGTTGCCGTGGACGTCGAGGCCGTCGCCGGCGGGCGACGGATCGAACCAGGCGCCGGTCGGCATCACGGCGACGTTCGCGGCGAGGCCCGCGTCGATCACCACGCCGGCGAGACACGCGCCACGATCATTGAAGACTCGCACGATGTCGCCGTCGCGCAGGCCGCGGGCGGCGGCGTCGTCGGGCGCGAGCCGGATCGCCTCGCGGCCGAGAATTTTCCCGGCGACCGAGACGGGGCCGGGGTCGGTCTGGCTGTGCAGCCGGCGCACCGGCTGGTTGGTGAGGAGATGCAGCGGGAAGCGCTGCGCCTGCGCGGCACCGAGCCACTCGGCCGGCGGCAGCCAGGCCGGATGCGGCGGCGCGTCGTCGTAGCCGAACCGCTGCACGACGTCGGACGTGATCTCGATCTTGCCGGACGGCGTTCCGAGGCGATGCGCGATCGGGTCGGCGCGGAACTCCTCCATCAGCACGTAGTCGCGCTCCGGCGCCGGCAGTTCGATCACGCCCTCGGCCCAGAACTGCTGGAACGACGGCAGTTCGATGCCCTTTTTCGCGGCGCCGTCGCGGATGCCCTGATAGACGAGGCGGCACCATTCCATCTCGCCGCGCCCCTGCGTGAAGGCGTCGCCGTAACCGAGCCTTTCGGCCAGCGCCGCGAAGATGTCGATGTCGTTCTTCGCCTCGCCCACCGGGGCGATCGCCTGATGCATGGCGAACACGAACGGGTCGCGCGAGGTGCCGCCGACGTCGTTGCGCTCGAGCGTCGTCGTCGCCGGCAGCACGATGTCGGCGTGGCGCGCCGTCGGCGTCCACCAGCTCTCGTGCACGATCACGGTCTCGGGCTTCCGAAAGGCGCGCCGAAGCCGATTGAGATCCTGATGATGATGAAACGGATTGCCGCCCGCCCAATAGACGAGCCGGATGTCCGGATAGGTGTGTCGCTTTCCGTTGAACTCGTAGGTGCCGCCCGGATCGAGCAGCATGTCGGCGATGCGGGCCACGGGAATCGCGCACTTCGCCGGGTTCGGCGGCGGCGGAATTTCCGGGCCGGCCAGCGCCATGCGCGGCAGGCCGGGGCCGTGGATCGAGCCGTGGCCGAAGCCGAAGCCCTGCCCCGGCAGGCCGATGCCGCCCAGCATGGCGGCGAGCGTGATCAGCCCCCAATAGGGCTGCTCGCCGTGGTGGGCGCGCTGCAGCGACCAGGTCGCCGTCATGTAGGTCCGCACGTCGGCGGCGCGGCGCGCCAGCTCGCGGATTTTGTCCGCCGGCACGCCGCAGATCGCCTCCGCCCACTCCGGCGTCTTCGCCGTGCCGTCGGTCTTCCCGGTCAGATAATCGGCGAAGCGATCGAAGCCGGCGCAGTACCGATCCAGGAACCCCGCGTCGTGCCGGCCCTCGGACAGCAGCACATGGGCCATGCCGAGCATCAGCACGACGTCGGTGTTGGGCCGGATCGCAATCCACTCGGCGTCGAGGAATTCCGGCGCGTCCGCCTTCACCGGGCTGACATTGACGAAGGCGAGGCCGGCGGCGCGGGCGCGGCGCAGCCAGGTCTCGGTGTCGTGGGCGCCGACGCCGCCGGAGCCGACCTGAGCGTTCTTCAGCGCGAGGCCGCCGAAGGCGATCATCAGCTTGGCGTTGGCGATGACGCTCGGCCAGTCGGTCGCGCGGCCCGTCACCGGCTGGAAGGTGCCGAGGATGTGCGGCAGCAGCGTCTGGGCGGCGCCGAACGAGTAGTTGGCGATCTGATCGACGAAGCCGCCGCCGAGCGCCAGGAACCGCCGCACCAGCGTGCGGGCGTGGTGCACGCGCCCCGCCGACGACCAGCCGTAGGAGCCGCCGAACACGGCGGTCGGCCCGTGCGCGGCGCGCACCCGGGCCAGCTCGCCGGCGACGAGGTCGAGCGCCTCGTCCCACGCGATCTCGCGAAACGAGTCGTGGCCGGTGCGCGGCTTCCCTTCGCGCCATCCCTCGCGCACCGCCGGCCGCGCGATGCGCAGCGGCGAATGCACCATGGCGGGCAGTGCCGCCAGCATGGGCGACGGCGCCGGATCGCGTGGAAACGGCGTGCAGCCGACGAGACGGCCGTTCTCGACCGTCGCCGTGAAGGCGCCCCAGTGGCAGAGCGAAGGACAGCGTCGGGAGGCGGGTGCGGGGGTCATGTCTCGACTGTGAACCGGGCCCCGGCGCTAGGCAACCAGGGCTTCGCTCTTCGCGAGTGCGAAGTCGACGGCCGCGTCGGCGTGCAGGAAGGTCGAGTCGAACACCGGCAGGTCGGTGTCGTCCTGGCCGATCAGCAGGCCGATCTCGGTGCAGCCGAGGATCACGGCGTCGGCGCCGCGCGCCTTGCCGCGGGCGATCACCTCTCGGTACTTCTCGCGGGACGTGTCCTTCACGACGCCGCAGCACAGCTCGCCGAAGATCACGTCGTGCACCATGCCGCGCTCGTCCGGGGTCTCCGGCACGATCGCCTCGATGCCGAAGCGGTTGCGCAGGCGGGCACGATAGAACTCCTCCTCCATGGTGAAGCGGGTGGCGAGCAGCAGCGGCTTGCTGATCCGCTTCTCCTTCAGGGGCGCCGCGGTGGCGTCGACGATGTGGAGGAGCGGCACCGAGACGGCGCGCTGCACCTCGTCGGCGAGCTTGTGCATGGTGTTGGTGCAGATCAGCAGGCAACCGGCACCGGCCTTCTCGAGATCACGGCCGATGCCGGCCAGCACGGCGGCCGCCTGCGTCCAGTCGCCGGCGCGCTGCAGGGCGACGATGCCGTCGAAGTCGACCGAGCGCATCAGCACGTCGGCCGAGTGCAGCCCGCCGAGGCGCTCGCGCACCTGCTCGTTGATCCGCCGGTAGTACACCGCGGTGCTCTCCCAGCTCATGCCTCCGATCAGCCCGATGGTGTGCACGACCGCCTCCTCGCATTGCGTATGACTCGGGGAGTGTAGGCGGTATCGGACGCATTCGGTTCGCAAAGTGATGCGCCTGAGGGGCTTATAATGGCAATGGCATATTGGCATTTGTGTGATAAAAGAAATCAGATTTCAAGTTTACCCCTGCATGCGAAATAGGCATTCTATGGATCGAATCGACCAGAAAATACTCGATCTCCTGCAGGGGGACGCGACGCTGCCGATCGCCGAGGTCGCCGAGCAGGTCGGCCTCTCCACGGCACCGTGCTGGAGACGCATCAAGAAGCTGGAGGACGACGGCGTCATTCAACGCCGGGTCGCACTGGTCGATCGCCGCAAGGTGAACGTGCCGATGACGCTGTTCGTCTCGGTGCGCACCACCCGCCACGCGCTCGAATGGGTCGACGATTTCCGGCGCATGATCGCCGACATCCCGGAGATCGTCGAGGTGTGGCGGCTCACCGGCGACGTCGATTATCTCCTGCGCATCGTGGTGCCCGACATCGACGCCTACGACGCCGTCTACAAGCGGATGATCGATCGCGTCGAGCTCGCCGACGTCTCCTCCGCGATCGCCATGGAGGAGCTGAAATACACGACCGCCGTGCCGACCGGCTACATCGCCAGGACGCGGTGAGGGCGCGGGGTGACATCGCGGGGGTGACGCATGTGCGCCGCGCTCTTGGCAGCGGCGCGGCCGCGACGCTATATTCTTTTCGCTACAGCATGAAAGGCGCGTCGCCGTCGCGGCACGCGCGAGGGACGAGCGTGATACGATCGAGCGTGATGACGACGACGGCGAGCAGCGTGCCTCTCCGGGCGAGCGACCGCGGGGCGCCGCCCCGACCATGATGGACCTGACGCCCGAGGAGATCACCGCCGTTCATCTGTCGTTGCGCATCGCCGTCGTCGCGACGCTGGCCAGCCTGCCGCTCGGCATCTTCGTCGCCTATGCGCTGGCGCGCTGGCGGTTTCCCGGCAAGGTGCTGCTCGACGGCGTCGTGCATCTTCCGCTGGTGCTGCCGCCGGTGGTCACCGGCTACGTGCTGCTCCTGCTGTTCGGCCGGCGCGGCCCGATCGGCGCCTTCCTGGCGGAGACTTTCGGCATCGTCTTCTCGTTCCGCTGGACCGGCGCGGCGCTCGCCTGCGCCGTGATGGGCTTCCCGCTGATGGTGCGGGCGATCCGGCTGTCGATCGAGGCGATCGATCAGCGGCTCGAGAACGCCGCCGGCACACTCGGCGCCAGCCGGCCGTGGACCTTCGTCCTGGTGACGCTGCCGCTCGCCCTGCCCGGCCTGATCGTCGGCTCGATCCTGTGCTTCGCCAAGGCGCTCGGCGAGTTCGGCGCGACCATCACGTTCGTCTCCAACATCCCGGGCGAGACGCAGACGATCTCGGCCGCGATCTACGGCCTGACCCAGACGCCGAGCGGCGACGCCGCGGCGCTCCGCCTCACCATCGTGTCGATCGTGATCGCGCTCGCGGCCCTGGTGCTGTCCGAGGTGGTGCAGCGCCTCGCCCACCGCAAGCTGGCGCAGTTCTGATGATCCGGGTCGATCGCCTCGATCCTCGTCATGGCCGGGCGCGGCGCGGCCACCCACGAAACAGCTCCCGACATGTCGCAAAGACGTGGATGCCCGGCACGAGGCCGGGTGTGACCGGACCGCGAGCGTGGGGCGGCCGATGATCCGGGTCGACGTGAAAAAGACGCTCGGCGCGTTCGATCTCGACATCGCCTTCGAGAGCGACGGCGGCGTCGTCGCGCTGTTCGGGCCGTCGGGATCGGGCAAGAGCGCGACCATCGGGCTGATCGCCGGCCTGACCCGACCCGATCACGGCACGATCGCGCTCGACGGTCGCGCGCTGGTCGATACGGCGAGCCGCACCTTCGTGCCGGCGCATCGGCGCCGCATCGGCCTCGTGTTCCAGGACGCCCAGCTCTTCCCGCATCTGAGCGTGAAGCACAATCTCCTGTTCGGCCGCTGGTTCGCCCCGAAGGCCGAGCGCCGCATCGCGCTCGATCCGGTGGTCGAGACGCTCGGCATCGGCCATCTGCTCGACCGCCGGCCCGGCCGCCTGTCGGGCGGCGAGAAGCAGCGCGTCGCCATCGGCCGGGCGCTGGTCTCCTCGCCGCGCCTCCTCCTGATGGACGAGCCGCTCGCCGCGCTCGACGCCGAGCGCAAGCAGGAGATCCTGCCGCTGATCGAGCGGCTGCGCGACGAGTTCGGCATCCCGATCGTCTACGTGTCGCACGCCGTCGAGGAGGTGGCGCGGCTCGCCGCCCGCGTCGTCGTGCTGGCCCATGGGCGCGTCGCCGCCGCCGGCAGCGTCGAGGACGTGTTCGGCGACGGCGCCGCGCAGGCCGGCGAGAGCCGCTTCCGCCGCGCCTCCTTCGTCACGGCCCGGGTCGCAGGCTGGGACGAGACCTGGGGCCTCGCCGAGATTGCCCATCCGGCCGGCACCATCTGGCTCGCCGGCCCGGCCGGCCCGGCGGGTCGCGACTGCCGCGTCGTGATCAGAGCGACCGACGTGACGCTCGCCACCACCCGACCGGCCGGGCTCAGCGTCCGCACCGTGCTGCACGGCGTGGTGGCGCGCGTCGACACCGACACCGGCCCGCTCGCCACCGTCACGGTCGATCTCGACGGCCACGGCCATGTGCTCGCCTCGGCCACCCGCAAGGCGCTGGCCGAGCTCGGGCTCGCCCCCGGCCGGCCGGTGTTCGCGCTGATCAAGACGGTCGCGCTCGACGAGCAGTCGGTGGCGCTCGGCCCGCTCTCCGCCCCGGCTTGAAGACACGCCACGGGGCCGTGCACGCGCTTGTGATCCGCCGCACGAACCGGACGACCCGCTCGCGCGACCAATCGAGGCGCAGCGGCCGATCCCCCGGCGACCGCGCGACGACGTGTCGACCGGAACGCGGATCGACGATCCGCATTGATCCGGTATCGCACGGGCAGGCAGGCGAGCACCGCCGGTCCCGTGGGGCAACGCGCAGGAGCTGATCATGCACCTCTCGACCACGAAGACGGCCGCGGCCCTCGCTCTCGCAGGCGCGCTCGCCGTGACCTCCACGGCCGCCGAGGCCCGCAACGGCCGCTTTCTCGCGGCCGCGGGCGTCGGCATCGCCGCCGGCGCGATCATCGGTGCCGCCGCGGCGAGCGCGAACCGCGGCTATTACCGCAGCGGCTACTATGGCGGCCCCGGCTACGCCTATGCACCCGGATACGCCTACGGCCCGACCTACACGTATTCCTCGTGGGGCGACGCGCCGAGCTACGGCTACGCGCCGGCCTATTCCGGATACGCCTACGCCCCCGGTTACGACGGCTACGCCTATGCGCCCGGTTACCGCTCGGTCGGCTGGGGCGGCGGCTGGGGCAACGGCTGGGGCTGGGGCCGCAGCAACTGCCCGGTGCGCGGCGCCTACCGGGCCGACTACAGCCAGTGCTGATCAGGACCGGTCCCGATCACGCGAGGGGCGGGCGAAGGCCCGCCCCTTTTTTTCGCGTCGTCGAATCAGAGCGAGTCTCGTCGACGCTGAATCCGATTGGAATTCCGTTCCGGGCGAACTGGCCCGAAGGGGGCCGGATCGTCGCGGCGCCCGACGATCCCGACGCGAGGCTTCCGCGCGCCGGCCGGACCGGCGCCGGCTCAGGGCTTGTCGAGCCTGCGGATCAGGGCGCGGGTCTGGGCGATGGTGTCGCGGCTCTTGGAAATCTGCACCCGATGGGTCTCACAGGCTTGATCGGAGCTCGACACGCGCTCGGCCGCGCCGTCGATCAACACACGCGATTCGGTGCAGGCGGCCGCCGACATGACCCGCATCGCGACCTGACGCGCATGCCGCGAGCTGGGCTTGTAGCCCGACAGAACCTTGGCGACCGCCGCACGCTCATCGGCGGCTGCGGTGTTGGACGTCTCGGGACCGCGCGCGTCCGATCCGGATTCGGTCGGGTTCCGATCGTTCGGCGCTTTGTCGTTCGGCACGCTATCGTTCGGCACGCTATCGTTCGGCACTCTTTCGTTCGGCAGTCTGTCGTTCGAGACCGACGCCGGTCCCTCCGGGCTCGGCCCCCCGGATGAAGACGGGCGGTTCGATGAACCTTCGTCGTCCCGGCCGCGGTGCCCACCGCGCGTCCGATCGTTCATGGCCGTGCTCCGTTCCACCGAACGGGCGGGAGCACAAGCATCTCTCAGCCACCGGCGCCCAGGAGGTCGTGGCCGGTGATCTGGCTCAACGGCCGAGGACCGCATCGGTTCCGTCGCCGGACAAATAAACAAGCGCGCGCGGCGCGTACCTGTTCGCGCCGCACGATCTGACGTCCGCGGCCTGCGGGCTCTACGCGCTCTTAACGGGAACGTGCTATTGCGGGCCGTGCCGGGCGACACCCGGACCGATCGCCGGACGCCGCCATGCTCGAACCTCCCGCCGACTGCCTCGCCATCGACGGCCTCGCGGCCGATGTCGCGGTTCCGCTGGTCGTCGATCTCGACGGCACGCTGCTGCTCGGCGATACGTTGGTCGAGTGCTTCAGCGTGGTGCTGTTCAAGAATCCACCGGCCGCGGCACGGGCGCTGCTCGGTCTGCATGACCGGGCCGCCTTCAAGCGGAGGCTCGCCGGCCAGGCGCTGCTCGAGCTCGCCGACATGCCGTGGCGCGCCGAGCTCGTCGCCCTCGTGCGCGCCGAGCGGGCGCGCGGCCGCGCCGTCCATCTGGTCACGGCGGCCGACCAGGCCGTCGCCGACGGCGTCGCCGAGGCGCTCGGCCTGTTCGACAGCGCCACCGGCAGCGACGGGGTCCGCAACCTCAAGGGCACGGCCAAGCTCGCGCATCTGCGCGAGCGGTTTCCGGACGGCTTCCTCTATGCCGGCGACAGCCCGGCCGATCTGCCGCTATTCGCCGCCGCGCGGGGCGCAGTGCTGTGCGACGTCGCCGGCCACGTCGCCGCCGCGGTCGAGCGCTGCGGCACGCCCGTGCTCGCCACCCTGTCGCGACCGCGACCCGGCGTCCGCATCTGGCTGAAGGCGCTGCGGGTGCACCAGTGGTCCAAGAACGTGCTCCTGTTCGTGCCGCTGTTCGTCGGCCACGTGTTCGACGACCCGCGCAAGGTCGCGACCGCGATCGCCGGGTTCCTGGTGCTGTCGCTGATGGTGTCCGGCACCTATCTCCTGAACGACATCGCCGACCTCGGGGCCGACCGCAAGCATCCGACCAAGCGGCAGCGTCCGTTCGCGAGCGGCGCACTCCCGCTCTCGCTCGGCCTCGTCGCCGCACCCCTGATGATCGCCGGCGCGCTCGTCGCCGCCGTCCTGCTGTCGCCGGCTTTCGCGCTGCTGCTGATGCTCTATCTCGCGCTGACCACCGCCTACACGCTGACGCTCAAGCGCGAGCCGCTGACCGACGTGTTCGTCATCGGCGGCCTGTTCACGCTGCGCGTCGCGATGGGCGCCGCCGTGCTCGGCATCGCGCAGTCGCCCTGGCTCTTGTCCTTCGCACTCGCGTTCTTCGTGTCGCTGGCGCTCGCCAAGCGCCATGCCGAGGTGATCCGCGCGTTCCGGGCCGACACCCGCGAGATCGCCGGCCGCGGCTATCGCGGCGAGGACTGGCCGCTGACGCTCGCCTTCGGGATCGGCACCGGGCTGTTCTCGCTCGTGATCATGCTGCTCTATCTCGCCAACGACGCAGCGCCCTCCGGCTTCTACCGGCACACCGCTTGGCTCTACGCCGTGCCGGTGCTGATGGCGCTGTGGCTGCAGCGCATCTGGCTCATCGCCCAGCGCGGCGAGCTCGCCGACGATCCGGTCGTCTTCGCACTGAAGGATCCGCGCAGCCTGGTGCTCGGCGCGATCGTCGGCGCCGCCTTCTTCGGGGCGATCTGAAGGCGTCGTGCCCCGAACCTCGCCCCGTCATCCTGAGGCGCTCGCGCAGCGAGCCTCGAAGGATGCGGCCCCCGAGCACGGGCCGTCGCCCTTCGAGGCCCGGCTTCGCCGGGCACCTCAGGGTGACGGGAAGAGCCGTTGCCGTGTTCTCACGTGCGCTGATAGACGTCCTCGAGCCGGACGATGTCGTCCTCCCCCAGATAGCTGCCGGTCTGCACCTCGATCAGCTCGAGCGGGATCTTGCCCGGATTGGCGAGGCGGTGGACCGTGCCGATCGGGATGTAGATCGACTCGTTCTCGTGCACGATCTTGCTCGTCTCCCCGGTCGTCACCTCGGCGGTGCCCCGCACCACGATCCAGTGCTCGGCCCGGTGATAATGCCGCTGCAGCGACAGCCGGGCGCCCGGCGACACGACGATGCGCTTCACCTGATAACGTTCGCCGCGGTCGAGCGAGTCGTAGTGGCCCCACGGCCGATGGCAGAGCCGATGCGCCGTCGCCTCGCCGCGGCCCTGCCTCTTGAGGGCCGCGACCGCGCCCTTGACGTCCTCGGCGCGCGAGCGCGGCAGCACCAGCACGGCGTCCGGCGTCGTGACGATGACGAGATCCTTGACGCCGAGCGCCACGGTGAGCCGGTCCTCGGCATGGATGACGCAGTCCTGCGTCTCGAAGGTCGCGGCCGGGCCGGACACCACGTTGCCGGCGCCGTCGCGCTCGGCGATGTCGAACACGGCGTCCCACGAGCCGATGTCGGACCAGCGGAAGCGGCCCTCGATCACGGCCGTGCGGTCGGTGCGCTCCATCACGGCGTAGTCGATGGACTTCTGCGGTGCGGCCCCGAAGGCCTCGGCGTCGAGCCGCACGAAGCCGAGATCGAGCGACGCCTTGTCGACCGCGGCCGTGACGGCGCGCGCCATCTCGGGCTCGAAGCGGGCGAGCTCGGCGAGCAGCGTCTCGGCGCCGAACAGGAAGTTGCCGGAGTTCCACAGATAGCCGTCGGCGACGTAGCGGGCGGCCGTCGCCGCGTCCGGCTTCTCGACGAAGGCGTCCACCTTGGCGACGCCCGCGACGCCGAGGCTCTCGCCGCGGCGGATGTAGCCGTAGCTGGTCTTGGGCGACGCCGGCAGGATGCCGAAGGTGACGATGTTCCCTTGCCGGGCGGCATCGAGGCCGGCCGCGCAGGTCGCCTCGAACACGTCCTGATCGAGGATGACGTGGTCGGCGGCGATCGCCAGCACCACGGCATCGGGGTCGCGGCTGCGAGCGAGCGCCGCGCCGGCCGCGATGGCCGGTCCCGAATCGCGCCGCAGCGGCTCGAGCACCACGGTCGCGTCGATCCCGAGATCCGCCGCCTGGGTCTTGGCGAAGAAGCGGAAGTCGTTCGCCGTCATGACGATCGGCGGGGCGAACAGGTCCGGATTGGAGACCCGCGCCAGCGCCTGCTGGTAGGTGGAGCGATCGCCGACCAGGGGCAGGAACTGCTTGGGCATCGCGTCGCGCGACACCGGCCAGAGGCGCGTGCCGGACCCGCCGGCGAGCAGGAGGGGGACGATGCGGGGACGAGCCATGAGGAAACCGTTCGAGAACCCTGAACTGACCGAGCCCGCCGGCCGACGTGCCCGGGGGCGCGCGCCTGCCGCGAGCGAGACGACCGCGACAGCCACGGGGCGTGACGGCGCACCGCGCCTGCTTAAGCCATTTTCCGGCGGAACGGAAACGCGACCCGGGCGTGTGGTGAACCGGGCGGCGCCGCGGCCCGCGGCCCGCCGCACCGGGATAATCGGATCGCCCGACGAAACGACGACGGCGGCGCGACACCGTCTCCGGACGACCCGAATCCGGGGCCGGCCGGCTTTGCGGCACCGAACCGACCGTCTAGTCTCGCCGAATGAACGACCAGAGCACCGGCGACCTTCATTTCTACCAGCCCGCGGCCGGCCACGGCCTGCCGCACGATCCGTTCAAGGCCATCGTGGCGCCCCGGCCGATCGGCTGGATCTCGACGCTGAGCCCGGACGGCGTTCCGAATCTCGCGCCCTACAGCTACTTCAACGCGGTCTGCGACAAGCCGCCGATGATCGCGTTCTCGTCTCAGGGCCGCAAGCACAGCCTCCTGAACGCCGAGGCGACCGGCGAGTTCGTGTGGAGCATGGCGACCCGCGATCTCGCCGCCGCCATGAACGCCTCCTCGGCGACCGTGCCGGCCGACGTCGACGAGTTCGCGCTGACCGGCCTCGCGCCCGCGCCGAGCCGGCTGGTCAGGCCGCCGCGCGTCGCCGCCTCCCCGGCGGCGTTGGAATGCCGGGTCGTCCAGATCGTCGAGCTCAAGGGCGTCGACGGCCGCTCGGCCGACCACTGGCTGACGATCGGCGAGGTGGTCGGAGTCCACATCGACACGGCCTATCTGCGCGACGGCCTGTTCGACACCGGCAAGGCGAACCCGATCATGCGCGGCGGATACCGCGACGAGTATTTCGAGGCGGTGCCCGAGACGTTGTTCCGGATGACGCGGCCGAAGTGACGGCGTCCGGTCATCCCGGCATCACATCCGGCACGACCGGGCCGCCGGCGCGCTCCGGGGCTTGGCCGGACCTCTTGAGGATCCCGGTGGTCGAGTGGCCGGGCACGAGATCGACCAGCACCACCTCGCCGCCATAGGCCGCCACCACGTCGTGGCCGACCACCTGGTCGACCCGGTAGTCCGAGCCCTTGATCAGCACGTTGGGGCGAAGACGCTTGATCAGCTCGATCGGCGTGTCCTCCTCGAACACGGCGACGAGGTCGACGGCCTCGAGCGCGGCGAGCACGTCGGCGCGGGCGACGACGTCCTGGATCGGCCGCCCCTCCCCCTTCAGGCGCTTCACCGAGGCGTCGCTGTTGAGGCCGACGACGAGCCGGTCGCAGGTGGCGCGCGCCCGGCTCAGCACCCGGACATGACCGGGATGCAGAATGTCGAAGCAGCCGTTGGTGAAGCCGATGCGCAGTCCCTGCGCCCGCCAGGCCGCGACCCGCTCGACGAGCAGCGCGTCGTCGAAGACGATCTTCTCCTCCGAGGCGAGCGCCGCGGCCGGCAGGAGCTGCGAGCGCAGCTCGAGCACCGAGACGGTCGCGGTGCCGCGCTTGCCGACCACCACGGCGGCGGCGGCGTTCGCGGCCCGCATCGCCGCCTCGAAGCCGGCCTCGGTGGCGAGCATCAAGGCGAGCACGGCGACCACGGTGTCGCCGGCGCCGGAGACGTCGCGCACCCGCACCGGCGCCGCCGGCACGTGCACGGCCGCTCGCCCCGCCTCCTTGAGCAGCATCCCCTCCTCGCTCAGCGTGACGAGCAGGGCGTCGCTCTCGGCCGCGCGGCGCAGCTCCTCGGCCGCGACCGCGACCGTGTCGAGATCGGCGAGCGGCCGGCGCGAGGCCTCGCCGAGCTCCTTGCGGTTCGGCGTGATCAGGGTGGCGCCGCGATAGACCGAGAAGTCGCGGCCCTTCGGATCGACGATCACGGGCTTGCCGAGCGCCTTCGCCCGCGCGATCACGCCGCGCACGACGCGGGGCGTCAGCACGCCCTTGGCGTAGTCGGACAGCACCACGGCGCCGGCGTCCGGCAGCACGGCCTCCACCTGGGCGAGGATCTCGTCCTCGATCGCCTCCGGCACGGGCGCGGCGCGCTCCCAGTCGGCGCGCAGGAGGTGGCTCGAATAATGCTCGGAGACGAAGCGCAGCTTTCGGATGGTCGGCCGCTCCGGATCGACCACGAGCCGCGCATCCACCCGTCCGTCGTGCCTGGCGAAGGCCTCGCGTAAGATCTGGCCGGCGGCGTCGTCGCCGACGACGCCGACGAACACGCAGGCCGCGCCGAGCGTCGCGATGTTGCAGGCGACGTTGCCGGCGCCCCCGATGGTCGTCTCCTCGCGCTTGACCGCGATCACCGGCACGGGCGCCTCGGGCGACACCCGCGACACCTCGCCGTAGACGAACTGGTCGAGCATCAGGTCGCCGACGCAGACGACGGTCTGCGAGGGGATGCGCGAGAGGGAGACTTCGACGTCGAGCATGGGGCCTGCCGATCGGGGCGTGTCTTCAGGACATCGGTTCCGTCATCCTGAGGTGTCCGGCGCAGCCGGGCCTCGAAGGATGAACGGCCGATGCAGGGGCCGTCGCCCTTCGAGGGCTGCGCTCCGCGCAGCCACCTCAGGGTGACGGGGACAAGATAATTTCATCGGTACCGGTCCGCCCGGTCGAGGAAGCCGGTGACGTAGCGGCCGACCGCGTCCTCGAGCCGGGTGAAGCCGCCGTTGTAGCCGGCCCGGCGCAGCTTCTCGACCGAGGCCTGGGTGAAGTACTGGTACTGGTCGCGGATCGACAGCGGCATGTCGATGTACTCGATCCTGGCCGACTTGCCGAGCGCCGCGAACGCCGCCGTGATCAGATCGCGAAAGCTGCGCGCCTCGCCGGTGCCGACGTTGAAGATCCCCGACACGGTCGGCGTGTCGAGGAACCAGCGCAGCACCGCCACGGCATCGTCGACGCAGATGAAGTCGCGGCGCTGGTCGCCGTCGGCGATGCCGTCGCGGTGCGACTTGAACAGCGTCACCGTGCGGTCCGCCTTGACGTCCTCGAATCGCTTGGCGACCAGGCTCGCCATCTCGCCCTTGTGGTACTCGTTCGGGCCGAACACGTTGAAGAATTTGAGGCCGACCCATTGCGGCGGCAGCGGCTCGCCCCGCGCCTCGCGGCCCTTGAGGGCGAGGTCGAACAGGTGCTTGCTCCAGCCGTAGAGATTCATCGGCTTAAGCTTGCGCAGGGCGGCGAGATCCTCGTCGTCGACGAAGCCGCCCTCGCCGTTGCCGTAGGTCGCCGCCGACGAGGCGTAGATGAACGGGGTGCGGTTCCGGGTGCACCAGTCGAGCAGCATCAGCGACAGGCGGAAGTTCGACTCCATCACCTCGTCGCCGTCGCGCGCCGTGGTGTCGGAGTTCGCCCCCATGTGGATGACGGCGTCGAGCCGGCGGCCGTCCAGCCACCAGGCCAGATCCTCGGGCGGCACGAAGTCGGCGATCTCGCGCTTGGCGAGGTTCTTCCACTTCGCCTCGCTGCCCAGCCAGTCGTTGACGACGACATCGGTCCGGCCGGCCTCGTTGAGGCTCGCTACCACGTTGGAGCCGATGAAGCCCGCCCCGCCCGTCACCAACAGCATCGTCGCAATCCCGCCTGCCCGGCCGATCGGCCCGGTCCCGCCCGGCCCCTGGTCGCTCGGCCGTCGGCCGGCCGCCCGGGCCCTGCGCCGGCCGGCCCGGCCGGCCGGGTTCCCTAGCCCCGGCGCCGCCTGTTGTCCAATCGGTGAAGGGTCACCCCTGCGCATCCCCGGAACCCGGCCGGACGCCCCCCCTGGACTTCCGGCGCCGGCCGGGCTAGCGCCTGCCTCCGATGACGCCGCCGGCCACACCGCCATCCAGCTCCCGTCCTGCCCACCCGGGCGGGGCGCCGCTGCTCATCGTGCCGTACATGTGGATCGGCGACTTCGTCCGCTGCCACAGCGTCGTCCGCCTCCTGAAGGCGCAGGATCCGGACCGGCCCGTCGACGTGCTCACCACCGCGATGGTTGCGCCTCTTCTCGACTACATGCCGGGCGTGCGCAAGGGCGTGGTGTGGGATCTGCCGCGCCGCAAGCTCGCCTACGCGCAGCACCGGGCGCTCGCCGAGCGACTGAAGCCGGAGGGCTACGGCCAGGCGCTGATCATGTCGCGCAAGTGGAAGGCGGCGCTGGCGCCGTTCCTGGCCGGCATCCCGGTGCGCACCGGGCTCTTGGGGGAGATGCGGTTCGGCGTCGTCAACGACCTGCGTTTCGGCGAGAAGCGGCTGCCCCGGATGATCGACCAATGCGCCGTGCTCGCCTTGCCGAAGGACGCGCCGCGGCCGGCCGAGTGGCCGGTGCCGCAGCTCGTCGTCCCGGCCGCCGAGGTCGCGGCATGGCGGCAGCGCATGGGGCTGACCGGCGGGCGGCCCGTGGCGGCGCTGGCGCCCGGCGCGGTCGGCCCGTCGAAACGTTGGCCGGCCGAATACTACGGCGAGGTGGCGAAGCGGCTGGCGACGGAGGGCTTCGAGATCTGGGTGCTGGGCGGTCCCGGCGAGACGGCGCAGGCCGAGGCGATCGCCGGCCGCGGCGGCGAGCGGGTGCGCGATCTCACCGGCACGGATTTGCGCAACGCCATCCTGGGGCTGGCCGCCGCCGACGTCGTCGCCTCGAACGATTCCGGCCTCCTGCACGTCGCGGCCGCCATCGGCACGCCGACGGTCGGCATCTTCGGCCCGACCAGCGCCTGGCTCTGGGCACCGCTCAACCCGATCGCCGCCACCATCGAGACGACGACGGACGTGCCGTGCCGCCCCTGCCACAAGCCGACCTGCCGGATGGGCCACCACGCCTGCATGCGGGACATACCGGCCGCGCGCGTGCTGGACGCCGTGCTGCAGGCGAGCCGCGCGATTTCGGCTTGAGTCGCCGCGGATCGTCGGGCACCGGCGACGCGCATCCGTGGCGCTCCCGATTTCGCACGACGGTGCGGTGCTGTACGACCGTCCTGCTCGTGACGTCTGCCGTCGACCCGCCACCGCGCGCCCGGCAATCACGCAACGGACGTGCCCATGAGGTCTTCCGACGGCGCCGAGGCCTGCCGCGTCTCTCCGGATCGCCTCCGCGATTTCGCCTCCGCCGTCTATCGCACGCTCGGCCTCGCCGACGACGACGCGCTGCTGTGCGCCGACTCGCTGGTCCAGGCCGATCTCTGGGGCCATCAGAGTCACGGCGTGCTGCGCCTGCCCTGGTACGCGGCGCGGCTGAAGGCGGGCGTGTGTGATCCGCGCGGAAGACCCGCGATCGTGACCGACGCCGGCGGCCTCGCCGTGGTCGACGGCCGGGACGCGATGGGACAGGTGGTGGCGGCGTTCGGCGCCCGCGAGGCGATCGCCCGCGCCAAGCGGCACGGCATCGCCGCCGTGGCGATGCGGAACTCGAATCATTTCGGCACCGCCATGTATTTCACCCTGATGGCGCCGCCGCAGGGCTGCGTGGCGTTCCTCGCCACCAATGCGAGCCCGGCGATGGCGCCGTGGGGCGGCCGGGAGAAGACGGTCGGCACCAATCCGTGGTCGTGGGCCGCGCCGGCCGGCGACCGCGCGCCGCTCGTCCTCGACATCGCCAACACGGGCGTCGCGCGCGGCAAGATCTATCTCGCCAAGCAGGAAGGTCGTCCGATCCCGGAAGGCTGGGCCATCACGGCGGACGGCGCCCCGACCACCGATCCCACCGAGGCGATCGCCGGCGTGATCCTGCCGATGGCGCAGCACAAGGGTTACGGCATCGCGCTCGTGATGGACATGCTGGCCGGCGTGCTCACCGGCAGCGCCTTCGGCGCGAACGTTCACGGGCCCTATCAGAGCGAGCAGAGGAGCGGCGCCGGCCACCTGATGATCGCGATCGACATCGAGGCCCTGCAACCGCGCGACCAGTTCGCGGCCCGCATGGACGAGCTGATCACGTCGCTCAAGCGCGTGCCGACCGCGCAGGGCTTCGACGAGATTCTCTATCCGGGCGAGCGCGAGGCCCGCGACGACGCCGAGAACCGCCGGACCGGTCTCGACCTTCCGGCCGACACCCGCACCGATCTCGCGCGGCTCGCGGCCGAGATCGGGCTCGCCGACAGGCTGCCGTTCTGACAGGGTGTCCGCCATGCCGACCGCGATCGTCCCCACCTTCGCACATGCGAGACGACGCCTCCGGAGTCACCCCGGGATCGTGTCAGCTCGATGTAAGGATCCGCCCGTGCCGCAATCGCTTGACGAACGCCCGGACCTGCTTCAACGGAGCTGACAGCGGCATCGACCGCGTGCTCCAGCCCACGCCGCTGGAAAGGAAACCGTCCATGACATCTTTCGCGCCGACACGAACTGCCCTGCTTCTCGCGGGGCTCGCTCTCGCGAGCCCGCTGGCCGTCGGTCCGGCCTCCGCCTGGGAGCCGAAGGGACAGGGCGAATGCATCGCCCCGGCCAATCCCGGCGGCGGCTGGGACATCACCTGCCGCACCGCCTCGACGGTTCTGCAGAAGACCGGCGGCTTCAAGGGCTCGATCTACGTCACCAACATGCCGGGGGGCAGCGGTGCCGTGGCGATCGCCAACGTCGTCACCAAGCGCAAGGGCGACACCAACCTGATCGTCTCGGCCTCGAACGCCCTCACCTTCACGGTGGCGCTCGGCCGCACGCCCTACACGTTCAAGGAGGTGATGCCGCTCGCCCAGGTCGGTGCCGAGCTCGGCGGATTCTTCGTGACGGCCGACTCCAAGTACAAGACGCTCGCCGACGTGACGGCGGCCATGAAGGCCGATCCGAAATCCGTCACCTTCTCGGGCGGCTCCGCCCCCGGCGGCCAGGACCACATGAAGGTCGCGCTGTTCGCCAAGGCGATCGGCGTCGAGCCCACCAAGGTCGTCTACGTGCCGTTCCAGGGCGGCGGCGAGGCCCTCACCTCGATGCTCGGAGGCCACACCCAGATCGCCGCGCTCGACATCTCCGAGGCCTCCGGCCAGCTCGAGGCCGGCAAGATCCGCGGCCTCGCGGTGCTGTCCGACAAGCGCTCGACCAAGTTCCCCGACATCCCGACCGCGACCGAGCAGGGCGCCGCCGTCAATTACGTGATCTGGCGGGGCTACTACATGGCGCCGGGCGTGCCGAAGGAAGCCTACGACTGGTGGATCGAGACGATGAAGAAGATGGTCGCCTCGCCCGAGTTCGCCGCCGAGCGCGAGAAGCTCGGCTGGGAGCCGACCACCCGGTTCGGTGACGAGTTCGCCAAGTACGTGAACGAGGAGGCGGCGCAGTACCGCGTCCTCCTGAAAGAGCTCGGCTTCCTGAAATAGGCCGCCCGGCCGCGGCCCGGCGCCTCGACACGCCGGGCCGCGGATCCCGCATCGCACGAACGGGCAAGGATGAGCTCCATGGACGTCGCCACGCGCGGGTCGCTCCGCACCCGCCTCGAAGGCCTGGTGATCCTGCTGGTCGCCGGCGCATACCTGTTCGAGACCTTCAACATCCCGGACTTCTATCAGCTCCCCGACACGCCGGGGCCGAAGACGTTTCCGGAGCTCCTGGGTCTCGTCTTCGCCGTTATGGGGCTGTGGCTCCTCGTCTCGCCGGCGGACCTCGTGGCCCGCATCCGTGCCAAGCGCAACGGCACCGCACCGGCCGCCGACGCCCCCGCGGCGCCACAGGGGAGCCTCCCGGCGCGGCTCGGGCTCGACTGGTACTTCGTCGCGCTGTGGGGCGTCGTCCTCGCCTATCTGTGGTTCATGCCGGACGTCGGCTTCCCGGTCGCGACCTTCGTGCTCCTGTTCGCCTTCACCTGGCTGCTCGGCGAGAAGCGCCTGCACATCCTGCTCGGCCTGTCGCTCGGCGTGACGCTGGTGGTGTTCTTCGGCTTCAAGTACGGCCTGAACGTGCGCCTGCCGCTCGGCGTGCTCGAGCTCCTGGCCTGGTGAGGACGCGATCATGTTCGAGCATCTCCTGAACGGCTTCGCGGTCGCCCTCCTTCCCCTCAACCTCATGATCGCGCTCGCCGGCTGCCTGGTCGGCACGCTGATCGGCGTGCTGCCGGGCCTCGGGCCCACGGCGACGCTCGCCATGCTGATCCCGCTGGTCTTCAGCATGCCGCCGGCGACCGCGCTGATCCTGCTCACCTCGGTCTACTACGGCTCGATGTACGGCGGCTCGACGACCTCGATCCTGGTCAACATCCCGGGCGAATCCGCCTCGGTGATCACCACGATCGACGGCCACAAGATGGCCATGCAGGGCCGCGCCGGGCCGGCCCTCGCCGTCGCGGCGATCGGCTCGTTCATCGCCGGCACCTTCGCGGTGCTGATGCTGACCTTCGTCGGCGCGCCGATCGCCCGCTACGCCCTGCTGTTCGGCCCGGCCGAGTTCTTCGCCCTGATGGTGTTCGGCCTGTGCACGGTGGCGAGCCTCACCGGTACCAACGTGGCCAAGTCGATCATCTCGACCTGCCTCGGCCTGATGATCGCGACCATCGGCATCGATCTCGTCTCGGGCGCGGCGCGCTTCACCTTCGGCAACCCGTTCCTGCAGGACGGCGTCGACTTCGTCGTCGTCGCCATCGGCATGTTCGCGCTGACCGAGGTGGTGATCACGGCCCGCGAGGTGCACGACGGCACCCGGGCCCAGATCGTCAAGGCCGGCAAGGTGTGGATCTCCTGGTCGGAGTTCGTCTACAGCCTGCCGGCGATCCTGCGCGGCACCGTGTTCGGCTTCGTCATCGGCATGCTGCCGGGCGCCGGCGCGACGCTCTCGACCTTCATCGCCTACAATCTCGAGAAGCGCGTCTGCAAGCACCCCGAGCGGCTCGGCACCGGCGACATCCGCGGCGTCGCCAATCCGGAGTCGGCCAACAACGCGGCGAGCGGCGCCTCGCTGGTGCCGCTGCTCACCCTCGGCCTGCCGGGCGGCGGCGCCACGGCCGTGATGCTCGGCGCCCTGATGATGCTCGACATCACGCCGGGGCCGCTGATGTTCGAGAAGCACGGCGCCGTGGTGTGGACGCTGATCGCCAGCATGTATGTCGGCAACACGCTGCTGCTGCTGCTCAACTGGCCGCTGGTCAACGTCTTCGCCCGGGTCATGCGCATCCCGGCCATGTATCTGATGCCGACCGTGCTGGTGATCTCGACGATCGGCGTGTGGTCGCTCAGCTACAGCGCCGTCGACCTGGTGCTGACCGGCGCCGCCGGCCTGCTCGGCTACTACATGCGGGTCAACAAGTATCCGGTCGAGCCCTTGATCCTCGGCCTGATTCTCGGTGGCCGGCTCGAGCAGGCCTACCGTCAGGCGCTGATCATCTCCAAGGGGTCGAACATGATCTTCCTGGAGAAGCCGATCTCGCTGGTGCTGCTGATCTGCGCCGTCGCCTTCCTGTTCCTGCCGATGCTGCTCAAGCGCTCCAAGCAGTACAAGGCCGTCGCGGAGACCGCCGAGGCGGCGTGATCGTCGCTTTCGCGGCGTCCCTCGTCAAAGCCCGGCGCCTCGCGGCGCCGGGCGTTTTCGTGTAGGACGGGCCGAACCACGAGGAGGTCACGGTGCCGTCCGACATCGTCCTGGTCACCGGAGCCAGCGGCTTCTTGGGAGCCGCCGTCGCGACCGTGCTGCGCCGCGAGGGCTTCGCCGTGCGCGTCCTGGTGCGGCCGACGAGCCCGCGCGACAATCTCTCGTCCGACGACGAGGTCGTCGCCGGCGACGTGACCGACGCCGCCTCGCTGGCGCGC
The DNA here is from genome assembly GCF_042682915.1 of Rhodoplanes azumiensis. Classification (NCBI taxonomy): domain Bacteria; kingdom Pseudomonadati; phylum Pseudomonadota; class Alphaproteobacteria; order Hyphomicrobiales; family Nitrobacteraceae; genus Rhodoplanes; species Rhodoplanes azumiensis. The sequence goes on from NZ_JBHUIW010000024.1 coordinate 88,913, forward strand.
GCCATGCGCGGCGTGCGTCACGTGTTCCACGTCGCCGCCGACTACCGGTTGTGGGCACCCGACCCGTCGGTGCTGTTCCGCGTCAACGTGGACGGCACCCGGCTGGTGATGGCGGAGGCACTGCACGCCGGCGTCGAGCGCGTCGTCTACACGTCGAGCGTCGCGACCCTGCGGCTCGCAGAAGGCGTCGTCGCCGACGAGACCATGCCGCTCGACGCGGAGGCCGCGATCGGCGCCTACAAGAAGAGCAAGGTTCTGGGCGAACGCGTCGTCGAGGAGATGGTGGCGCGCGACAAGCTGCCGGCCGTGATCGTCAATCCGTCGACGCCGATCGGCCCGCGCGACATCAAACCGACCCCGACCGGCCGGATCATCGTCGAGGCGGCGGCGGGCCGCATGCCGGCCTTCGTCGACACCGGCCTCAACCTCGCCCATGTCGACGACGTCGCGGCCGGGCACCTGCTCGCGTTGCGGCACGGCGCGGTCGGTGAGCGCTACATTCTCGGTGGCGAGAACGTGTTCCTGCGCGACATGCTGATCGAGATCGCCCGTCGGGTCGGACGCCGGCCGCCCCGCATCGAGCTGCCGCGCCGCGCCCTCTTCCCGCTCGCCTTCGCGGCCGAGGGCATCGCCAAGCTCACCGGCCGCGAGCCCTTCGTCACGGCCGACGGGCTGCGGCTGGCAAAATACCGGATGTTCTTCGACGACCGGAAGGCGAGGCGCGATCTCGGCTACGTCTCGCGTCCTTGGCAAGAGGGCGTCGCCGACGCGCTGGCGTGGTTCAGGCAGGCCGGGATGGTGGGGTAGACGGGGCGACGGCCTTGACCTCCGTCATGCTCGGCCCTGTGCCGGGCATCCACGTCATGCAGCATCGCGACCGCCCAAGACGTGGATGGCCGGGACGAGCCCGGCCATGACGAACTCAGAGCGCGTGACGATCAGCGCAGATCCAAAAACCCGCCCCGGCTCGCCCTGCTCTTCTCCGCCGTCGTGATCACGTCGGCGTCGACGAGCGCCGCCAGCTCGTCGGCGTAGCGGTAGCCCGGCGCATGGCCCGGAAAGGCGTCGGCGGTCGCCGGGTGGAAATAGATCTCGGTGTCGCCCTCCGGCAGGCGCTCCAGCAGCGCGGCCGTGCGGGCGGCCGTCATGGCCCCCGACCAGGCGAGCCCGAACACCTGATCAGGAATCCGAAAGCCGCGCGCCCGCGCCCGCGCCCTGAGGATTCCGGCCCACCAGGCCGTCGCCTTGGCGCCGAACGGCGATGTTCCCTGCCCCGTCGCGTCGACGACGGCGGCCGGCTCGACCGGCAGGCGCACGCCTTTGACGCCGGCCTTTTCGGCCTCCGCCATCACGGCCGCCAGGATGGTCGGGTGCAGGTGAAAGTGCTTGTGGGCGTTGACGTGATCGAGCGTCAGCCCGGTGTCGCGGAACGCCGAAAACTGGGCCGCGACCTCGGACCGCATCTGCGCGCGCACCGACGGCCGCGCGAAGATCTCGAACGCCAGCCGCACCATGTCGCTGCGGAAACGGCCGTGCGCATCGACCAGATCCGGCACCTTTTCACGCGGCAGGACGGGGCGGGACTCGAGCAGCACCACGTGCAGCCCGACCTTCAGATCGGGCAGACGCCGGGCGCGCGCGACCGCGTCGGCCGCCGCGGGCGCGCCGACCATCAGGCTCGCGGCCGTGAGGATGCCGTCGCGATGCGCCTCTTCGACGCCCGCATTCACCTCGACGGCGAGCCCGAAATCGTCGGCCGTGACCACGAGGCGTTTCATAGGGGGCCTCTCTTCACCTCCCCCTGGGCAGCGCGGCGAAGCCGCGCCAGGGAGGTCGACATGCGTCGCACGCGATGCATGTCGGGAGGGGGTGACAGCGACGCCGGTGCGTGGGGCGTCACCCCACCCCGTGCGCGCCTGTTCGGCGCGCCCGACCCTCCCCCTCCAGGGGAGGGTGACGCAACTCGCGCGTCAGCACGCCTGGGCTTCCTTGCGCTCGCGCAGGAAGCGGAAGAACTCGACGCCCTCGCGCAGGCGGCGCTTCATCATCTGCGGGCTGCGCACCATCTCCGAGACGATCGAGGCGATCTTGGGTGCGCGCAGATAGAAGCGGCGGTAGAAGTCCTCGACCGACGTGAAGATCTCGGTGTGGGAGAGGTGCGGGTAGTTCATCGCCGCCGCCTGCACGCCGTGCTGCGAGACGAGCTGCATGTTCTCGTCGAGCAGCCAGCCCTTCTCGATCGCCTCGGCGTAGAGATGCGTGCCCGGATAGGGCGCGGCGAGCGACACCTGGATGGTGTGCGGATTGATCTCGGTGGCGAACCGGATCGTCTCCTCGATCGTCTCCTTGGTCTCGCCCGGCAGGCCGAGGATGAAGGTGCCGTGAATCTGGATGCCGAGGTCGTGGCAGTCCTTGGTGAACTTCTTCGCCACCTCGATCCGCATGCCCTTGCGGATGTTGTGGAGGATCTGCTGGTTGCCCGACTCGTAGCCGACGACGAGCAGCCGCAGCCCGTTGTCCTTCATCACCTTCAGGGTCTCGCGCGAGACGTTGCCCTTGGCGTTGCACGACCACATGATGCCGAGCTTGCCGATCTCGCGGGCCAGCGCCTCGACGCGCGGGGCGTTGTCGGTCAGCGTGTCGTCGTCGAAGAAGAACTCCTGCACCTGCGGGAAGGCGTGCTTCGCATAGCGCAGCTCCTCCATCACGTGGCCGACGCTGCGCACCCGGTAGCGGTGCCCGCCGATCGTCTGCGGCCACAGGCAGAACGAGCAGCGCGACTTGCACCCGCGGCCCGTGTAGAACGACAGGTACGGGTGGCGCAGATAGCCGGAGAAGTAGTTCTCGATGACGAGGTCGCGCTTGTAGACCGGGCTCACGAACGGCAGCGCGTCCATGTCCTCGAGGATCTCGCGATCCGGATTGTGGGTGATCACGCCGTCGCGGTTGCGCCAGGAGATGCCCTTCACGCTCGCGAGGTCGCGGCCTTCGGCGATCTCCTTCACGGTGAAGTCGAACTCCTCCCGCGCCACGAAGTCGATCACGGGCGAGCCGGCGAGGCTGCCGTTCGGGTCGACCATCGCCTTGGCGCCGACCAGGCCGATCAGGGCGCTCGGGTTGGCGGCCCGCACGGCTTCGGCGGTGCGGATGTCGGACGAGAAGGACGGCGTCGAGGTGTGCAGCACCACGAGGTCGCGGGTCTTCGCCTCGGGGAGCACGTCGTCGATGCCGAGCCGGTGCGGGGGCGCGTCGATCAGCTTCGAGCCCTCGACCAGCGCGGCCGGTTGCGCCAGCCAGGTCGGGTACCAGAACGAGCGGATCTCGCGCTTCGACTGATAGCGTGCGCCGGCGCCCCCGTCATAGCCGTCGTAGGAGGGCCCCTGCATGAACAACGTGCGCATCATTTCACGGACTCCCCTTTCGCCGTGGTTCCGGCGATCGTCTTGCGGCCGTCGGGCGTGGCTCCGTTCGTCTCGACGAAGGTGCCGTCCGCCCGCATCCGAAAATCCTGGTCCTTCCAGGTCACCGCGCGGCCGAGGAAACTCGCCACGAACACCGCGAAGGTCAAGAGGTCGCGGAGCGGAACCAGCGGAAGAGCCGGAACGGGACGCGCCAGGGCAACACCCACCCGGAGCGCGAGCACAGCACGACATACAATCGCGGCGACCGCGAGGCCGACCGCCGGACGTCCACCGCCGAACGTCACGGCGAGCAGCGCCGCGGCGAGCGGATGCGTCACCACCGAGCCGAGCCAGCCCGGCGGATCGAGGCTCATCACGGTGCGGGCCCAACGCAGCTCGTGCGCCCACAGGGCTGCGAGGCTCGTCTCGTCGCAACGATGCAGCACGGCGAACGAGGGCACGACCACGGCGAGCCCCTCGGCCCGCACGGCGGCGCCGATCGCGTAGTCGTCGGCGAGCGTGTCGGCGAAGGCCGCAAAGCCGCCGATGGCGTCGAGGGTGTTTCGATCGAGCCCGATCAGGGCGCCGAAGCAAGGTTTCGCGCGGCCGATCTCAAGGCCGAGCACGGCGTTGGGCAGGAAGTGCGAGACGAGACCGAGCGCGACGAGATCGGACCACACGCCGGCCGCGCCCTCCCCGCCGTACAGGCAGGTGACGGCGCCGACGCCGGGCCGCCGCAAGGCCGCGACCACGCGCGAAACATCGTCCGGCCGCAGCCGGATGTCGCTGTCCGACACCACCACGACGCCGTGCCGGATTTTTCCGGCCATGTTGATCAGGTTGGAGACCTTGGCGTTGCTGCCGTGCCGGGTCGGGTCGATCACGAGATCGATGCGGACGGACGGGTACGCCGCGATCAGCCGCTCGACCACGGCGACGGCGGGATCGTCGCGGCTTGCGACGCCGCAGACGATCTGCAGCGGCCCCGGATAGGCCTGGCGGCACCAGGTCGAGAGGTCGTCGAAGAGGCCCGGCGGCGCCCCGTGCAGGGGCTTGAGCACCGTCACGCCGGGTGCCGGCTCGCCGGCCGGCACGCCCGGCGACGGCCGCGCCGCGAAGCGACCGACCAGCACGGCGGCGGTCATCAAATAGACGCAGCCGGCGAATGCCAGCAGCATCAGCAGGACCGCGATCGGGCCGGCCATGACGCTCACGTCGCCTGAGTGTGCGAGGCGGGGCCGGGCGAGGCCGGGTCGGCGGCAGCCGTGTCGCCGCGCGGAGAACGCCAGCGGCGCCCCTCCATCCACTGCCAGACGACCAGGCCCGGCAGGCCGGTGGCGAGATCGGCGACGCGCTTGACCAGCGACAGCGCCATCGCCTGATCGGGCGGAATGCCGAACACGGCACACAGCACGATCAGCCCGCCCTCCTGGGCACCGAGCGCGCCGGGGATCGCGAAGGCGGCGCCGCGGATCGCGTGCATCAGGCTCTCGATCACCAGTGCCTCGGCGAGGCTCACCGGATGGCCCATGAACCAGAACGCGACGAGAACCTCGCCGATGCCGGTCAGCCAGTCGAGATAATGCAGCATGAGGCTCGCGCCCATGCGGCTGCGGCTCGCATGCAGGGCCGAGAGATCACGGAACAGCCGGTCGATCTTCTCGCCGACGACACGCGCCCAGTTGCCGCGGAACCGCGCCAAGATCCAGCCGAACGCCTGGTGGCCGCCGCGCCGCTGGGCGATCCAGAAGCCGACCAGCGCCGGCAGCGCGAGCGCGAGGCCCAAGGCGGCGATCCAGGCGATCGAGGAATCGGCGCCGAGCCAGACCAGCACGGCGAGGCCCGTCAGCGCGAACAGCGCCTGCGTCACGGCGAGCGCCAGCACGTCGACGATGACGCTCGCGGTCGCGAGCGCCCCGGGCACGCCGACGAAGGTGAGCAGGCGCGCGCCCAGCAGATCGCCGCCGACCTGGCCGAGCGGGAGAAGCGCGTTGGCCCCCTCGCGCACGAAACGCAGCGACAAGCAGGTCGAAAGCCGCGGCCGCTCCTTGGGCGGGAACAGCACCCACCAGCCGACCGCGGCGAGGCTCGCCGTGCCGGCTCGTACCAGCACCACGAGGACGATGCCGATCCCGATCGAGGCGACCGCGTCGCGCACCAGACCGGCGCCCGACCAGACGGTCAGGCCGATCAGCACCGCGATGCCGATCAGAAGGCTCAGAAGCCCGGTGGTGCGAAGCCAGCGCATGCGCCGTCCCGAAAAAGCCCGGTCTATCTCGAACCGCCGGGCCGGCGCGCGTCGCGGCTCACCAGAACTGCTGGAACGTGAACGCGCGGGTGAAGCCGAAACCGATCGTCACCTGGTCGGGCGAGCCGCGCTGCACGACGAGCGGCGAATCGGCCGCACTGTCCATCAGGCGTTGATACTCGACATAGACGTGGGTGGCGAGTTCGGGCGTCCAGAAGTAGCGCGCCTGGGCGCCCGCACCGACCGAGTAGAGGCCGCCCTTGGCGTCGTAGACGGGCAGGCCCGACCAATAGGACTGCCAGTAGTCGATGCCGAAATAGGGCTCGAGCGCCTTGCCGGTCGCGAAGGAGACGCGCGGACCGCCCGACAGCGTCAGAGCCGGCGTCACCGGCACGACGAAATCGGCGGTGAGGTCGGCGACCTGGCCCTGGTGGCCGCCGAAGCCCTGGCGCAGCTCGCCGCGGGTGCGCAGCCACGGCGCCCACCAGTACTCGATGAAGGCGCCGACCTCGACGGCCCAGTCGACGTCGCCGAGGCCGTAGAGCGCGCTCGAATCCGATTCCTTGCGCTGGGCGCGTACCTTCAGGTTCGGGCCGATCTTGAGCTGCTGGGTCTCGAACAGGGCGATGCCGGCGCCGTCGCGCGGCGCCCGGAACTGCTCCGGCGTCCCGGCCCGGCGGAACCCGAAGATGGGCGCGGCCCGCACCGTGTAGGTGTCGCCGCCGACGAACTCGCTCTCGACGCGGCCTTCCAGGCCGAGCGTCGCGACCCATTCCGGCTTCGCCGATGCGGTCGTCGCTTTCGACGGATATCCGGTCCCGATATCCGCCGCACCCGCCGTTCCGGCGAGCGCGAGAGCCGTCACGCAAGCCGCGCCGAAGCGCATCACCGTGTTCTGCAAGTCACTGCCCCATTCCGCTGCCCGGCGCCGGAGACCGGTGCCGAGAGTCGTCCCCCGCACGACAAAGCTACACTGCACCCTGACACGGCGCAAAACGCCGCTCGCCGCCTGCCACGACCCGACAGTGGAATGATTTCCTTAACGTCGTCATAACCTTGCCCTAGGCGACTCGACTCGCGCGGTGGCATTTTACGGCCATCGCGGACGGGGCCCGACCAACTTCGTCGAAACCTGTTGCGGCGCAGCCACAAGCGGGGAAAAACACACGCTGAAGGCGCGCTGCGGGCACGCCGTCGCCTGTCATTGCCGTATTGTCGACCGAACCGACCCCGCTCGCGGGGACGGCGGCCGCTGTCGTGCGTCGGGCCGATCGACGTTCATCCCCTGAAGCATGCAAGGAGCGCCACGATGCGCCGAGTCGTCCTCGTCGCCCTCTCCCTCGTCACCCTGCTGCCGGCCCTGACGGCAGCCCGGGCCGAGAATCTCGACCCCGAGGAGCGCTACTCCTACGGCCGCTACACCACGCGTTACTCGGGCGGCGCCTCGCCGATCGCGCGTTCGAGCGTGAGCTTCGACGCCTCCTACGCGCCCGGCACCATCGTGGTGAACACGTCGGAGCGCCGGCTCTACCTCGTCACCGGACCCGGCCAAGCGATCCGCTACGGCATCGGGGTCGGCCGCGACGGCTTCCGCTGGGCCGGCGTGACCGCCGTCTCGGCCAAGAAGGAATGGCCGACCTGGACGCCGCCGGCCCAGATGCGCCGCCGCCAGCCCGGCCTGCCGGCGATGATGAAGGGCGGCATCGACAACCCGCTCGGCGCCCGCGCCATGTATCTCGGGTCGTCGCTCTACCGCATCCACGGCTCCAACGAGCCGGAGACGATCGGCCAAGCGGTATCGTCGGGCTGCTTCCGCATGACCAACGAGGACGTCATCGACCTCTACGACCGCGTCCGCGTCGGCGCCAAGGTGGTGGTGCTGCGGTGACGGCCTCGCGGCACAACCCGCGCAACCCCTGAATCGTCATGGCCGGGCTCGTCCCGGCCATCCATGTCTCGTCTTTCTGCCGGGGTTCATGCGGCGTGACCTTGTCGCCGCCCTTCGTGGCCCCCCCGCGACGAGCGCGGGCATGACGATTCGGCGTCCGGGTGCCCCTAACCCCGACGCGCGGGCGGGTCGCGGGACAGGCCGGCGGCGGCGATCTCGGCAGCGTAGTCGGCCTCCCAGGCGGCGAGGTTACGGCCGCAGTCGAGGAGGTAGTCCCAGCTGAAGATGCCGGAGTCGTGCATGTCGTCGAAGACGAGGCGCACCGCGTAGTTGCCGGTTGGCTGGATCTCCAGGATCTCCACGGCGCGCTTGCCGGCGACCAGCTTGCGCTCGGCCGGCGAATGCCCTTGCACCTCGGCGCTCGGGCTGCGCACCCGCAGGATCTCGGCCGGCAGGACGAAGCGCTCGCCGGACTCGAACGTCACCTCGAGGGCGCGGCGATCCTTGCGCAGACGCAGCTCGGTGGGCCATGGCTTCTGGTCGGCGGGCGTGGTGCTCATCGCTCCCTCTCGTTCGAACGGCTCGTCCGCCGGCGGTACCCGACAGGGGCGCCGGCGCCGATGGTCGGCGCGCGCGGGTCGGTGTCGCAGGCGGGCGTCTCGCCGCGCGGTCCGATCTCCATTATATAGAAAGCTTCGCGATCGCGACCGCGACCACGACCGCGACCACGACCGCGACCACGACCGCGACCGGCGCGCCGGCGCGGCCGCCCGCCGATGCTCCGCCCCGAACCGCCGAGGAGATCCCCGCGATGGTGTTCGAGACAGCGTCGACCCTGGCCGAGCCCCCTGCGTCGCCGGTTCGGGCCGCGGCTCCGGCCGGGCCTGCGCCGCTGGTCGACCCGTTCGGGCGCGCCATCACGTATCTTCGGGTGTCGGTGACG
>NZ_JBHUIW010000025.1:0-88966 GCF_042682915.1 Rhodoplanes azumiensis
CGAATCAGACCTTCCGCTACCCCGAAACCGCCGTTAACCCGAGTTCGGTGCCCTGCCACCAACAGTTGCATGGTTGCACCGCTCCGCCCGTCTGATTAATGTCGCGCTCGGGCGTTGGGGGACGCCGAGCCATGACCACGGTCTTTCGCCGCATTTTGGCCGTCGCGGCCGCGGGCGGTCTGCTCACCGGCTGCGAGTCGCTGTCGAGCTTCCAGATGCCGAGCTTCGGGCTCGGCGGACCGGCCACCACGGCCCTGAACCTGGAGAGCGATCCACCGGGCGCCGAGGCCAAGCTGTCGGGCGGTGGCAGCTGCCGCACGCCCTGCACGCTGCCGGCGCCGCTGGTCGGCGACATGACCGTGAGCTTCGCGCTGCCGGGCTACCAGCCGACGACGATTCCGGTCCGGGCCGTGCAGACGCCGAGCACGGCCGAGAACGGCTTCGCCGCGAGCACCGTGACGCTCGATCCGAATCCGATCTTCGTCGAGCTGCAGGCGGTGGCGCCGCCGCCGCCGGCCAAGCGGCGCCGGCCGACCGCGCAGCGCGCCCGCACGTCGCAGCCCTCGGCGGCCCGCCCGCCGCGCGCCTCGGTGCCCGCGGCGGCGCCCGCTCCGGCCGCCCCGGCGGCGCCCGCCACCATCGCCCCGGCGACGCCACTGCCGCCGCAGTGAGGCGCACCCGCCGTGCGGGCCGCCCCGGCGGCGCCGCCGGTCACGGTCGGCCGGCCCTTCGGCAAGAACGAAAGAGCGGCCGCGCGACGCTTGACAGGCCCGGTCCCGACGGCTACTTCGCCCAGACGGTTCGGGCCGCACCCGAACTTTTCGGACCTCGGTCCGAACGGTTCGGCGAGCCGGATTGTTCGGCGGGTCGAGCAGGTTCGGGACACCGAACAGGACGGCCTTCGGCCGACCAGGCGGGCGCTTAGCTCAGCGGGAGAGCACATCCTTCACACGGATGGGGTCGCAGGTTCAATCCCTGCAGCGCCCACCATCTGGCCCGCCGCCAGTCCACGCTTTGCTGTCAGATCGCCCGCTTTGGCTTTGACGTTGCCGTTTGCTCGCGCGACCTCCTCAGGTGCGCGCGAAGCTCATTTCGTGGTCATGGCCGCGCTTGTCCCGACCATCCCCGACCGCCCGCACTTCACCCGAAAAAGCCGTGGATGGCCCTGACTGGCGCGGCCATGACGGCCAGACCTGACGACAGGTGCAACGCCGTATGCGGCGTTCTGACTCGAACACCGCTCAGACCGGCGTCGCCGCCGGCATCACCCGCCCTACGGCCGCCTCGACCTCGGCGAGGCCGCAGGGGGCGCCGTGGTCGCCGAGCGTGACGATCGGGCCCGTGCCGGTCGGGCCGGTGAGCGAGGGGCGGCTGCCGACGAAGATCGACACCAGCGGCACGCCGAGCGCGGCGGCGAGATGCAGGAGGCCGGTGTCGACGCCGACCACCAGGGTCGCCCCGGCGATCAGCCGCGCCACCTGGTCGAGCGGCCGCCGATCCGGCACCCGGGCCGACGGCATCGCGGCGGCGAGCCGCTCGGCCCGCACCTTTTCGGCCGGCGTGCCCCAAGGCAGAACCAGATCGAGGCCGCGCGCCGCCAGCGTGGCGCCGAGCGCGATCCAGTCGGCCTCGGGCCATTCCTTCGCGGGCCGCGCCGTGGCGTGCAGCAGCACCGCATAAGGCCGCGGCGCCGGGTCGGCGAGCGCGGCACGGCCGAGCCCGTAGTCGGCCTCCCCGTCCGGCGCGTAGCCGAGCGCCGCGGCGGTGAGCAGCCGGTTGCGGGCGACGGCGTGGAGATCGCGGGCGACGGCGTGGCGGACGTCGTAGCTCAGCGTCGCGAGTCCTTCGCGGGCACTGGAAAAATCGTAGCCGTGACGCTCGCCGCGGGCGATCCGGGTGAGCACGGCGGTGCGCAGCAGGCCCTGCGTGTCGATCACGGTGTCGAAGCGGCGCTCGCGCAGGTCGCCGAAGAAGCGGCCGATCTCGGCCCAGGTCGCGCCCTCGTTAAGCCGCCGTCGCCAGCGCCGCCAGGCGACCGGCACCACCGCGTCGACGCCGGGATGCAGGCCGGCGAGCGGTGCGAACGCCTCCTCGACGAGCCACACCAGGCGGGCCGACGGCAACGCTCGGCGCGCGTCGGTGACGGCCGGCATGTGATGCACCACGTCGCCGAGCGACGAGGTCTTGATGAACAGGACGTCGGCCATGAAACCTCGGCCATGAAACCATCGGGCCCGGCGGGCCTCTCCGACGGGCGGGTCCGGCGGAGCGCGGTTCTCATAACCGGGGCCGGCGCGCTTGTCATGCGGACCCGACCACGCCCCCTCCCCTGGTCGGGGCGCCGCGGCGCCGATATGGATAGGCGATCGCGGCAACGAAAGGACTGCGCATGAGCGTTCTGGTGACCGGCGGCGCCGGCTATATCGGCAGCCACATGGTGCATGCCCTGGTCGACGCCGGCGAGCCGGTCGTGGTGCTCGACAATCTTTCCACCGGCTTTCGCGCCGCCGTGCCGGAGGCCGCGACGCTGGTGACGGGCGACACCGGCGACGCCGCGCTGGTGTCGCGGCTGATCGCCGAGCACGGCGTGGACTCGATCATCCACTTCGCCGCCTCGATCGTCGTTCCCGAGTCGGTCGCCGAGCCGCTGAAATACTACCGCAACAACACCGCCAACACGCGCAGCATGATCCAGTGCGCGGTCGAAGGCGGCGTGAAGCACTTCATCTTCTCGTCGACCGCGGCCGTCTACGGCAACCCGGCCCAGGTGCCGGTCGCCGAGGATGCGACGCTCGCGCCGATGTCGCCCTACGGCTCGTCCAAACTGATGAGCGAGATCATGCTGCGCGACGCGACGCTGGCGCACGGCCTCGGCCACGTGATCCTGCGCTACTTCAACGTCGCCGGCGCCGACCCGGCGATGCGCACCGGCCAGTCGACGAAGAACGCCACCCATCTGATCAAGGTCGCGGTCGAGACGGCGCTGGGGTTGCGCGACAAGATGGACGTGTTCGGCACCGACTATCCGACCCCGGACGGCACCTGCGTGCGCGACTACATCCACGTTTCGGATCTGGTCTCGGCGCATGCCGACGCGCTTCGCCATCTGCGCGCCGGCGGGCCGTCCGAGACGCTCAACTGCGGTTACGGCCGTGGCTTCTCGGTGCTCGACGTGATCGAGACCGTGAAGGCGGTGGCCGGCGTCGACTTCCGCGTCGACCGCGCGGCGCGCCGGCCGGGCGATCCGGCCGTGATCGTCGCCGCCTCCGACCGGGCGCGAGAAGTCCTCGGCTGGCAGCCGCGCCACGACGACCTGAAGACCATCGTCCGCCACGCCCTCGACTGGCAGCGGAAACTCGGCACGGCGCCGAGGTGATTTCGGGTCGTTCCGGGGCGGCGCGCCGGCGCCGAGCCCGGACCCCATACGCCCTGTCTCTCGTATGCCACCGGCACGGGGGCTATGGATGTCCGGCCCGCGGGCTTCGCTCATGCCCGGAACGACCATGCCGAGGGTGGCGCCGAGGGAATCCGCTCCGGCTTGGCGCGAGCCGGTTGCGCCGACTACGATGCGGCCCGGAAACGCTCGAATGCCCGAGAGACGCCCCATGACCCGTTCTCTGCACGCCCGCCCGCTCGCCGCCACCCTGCGCACCTCCACCCTGCGCTCCGCCACCCTGCTCGGTGGCGCCCTGCTCGGCATCGCTCTGCCGCTCGCAGCCGGCCCGTCCCGGGCCGCCGAGCCGGCCGTCGTGACCACCAAGTCGATGAGCCCCGAGACGGCGCTGGAGCTCGCCCGCGCGGCGCTCGACGCCTGCCGGCAGCGCGGCTTCCAGGTCGCGGTCGCCGTGGTCGACCGTTCCGGTGCCCTCCAGGTGATGCTGCGCGACCGCTACGCGGGACCGCACACACCGGCGACCGCCACCGGCAAGGCATGGACGGCGGTGAGCTTCCGCACCAACACGACCGAGCTGGTCGGCATGACCCAGCCCGGAATGCCGCAAGCCGGCGTCCGCGCCCTGCCGGGCACCGTCGTGCTCGGCGGCGGGCTCATGGTGGAGGGCGGCGGCGCGCTGCTCGGGGCGATCGGCGTCTCGGGCGCGCCGGGCGGCGAAGCGGACGACGCCTGCGCCAAGGCCGGCCTCGAGGCGATCCGCGACAAGCTCGACCTGTGAGGTGCGGCGCGGTCCACCTGGTTCCGCTCCCTGTTCAACCGGGAAAAGGGTCTATACGCTGGACCGGGATGATCGTCGACAGGGTGGGGTCGGGGCTCGTGATTCGTGCCGCCGCTGCGTGGAGCCCAACCGGGGCGGAGCGAGGCGGCCGGCCGTGCGTGGGAGCCTCACCGGGAGCATCGTGATTGCCTCGACCGTGACGATGCCGGCGGCGGCCGTGATCGGCGCGGCATTCCATAGTGCCTGTGGCCTTTTCATCCGAGGATCTCTGTTGGCCCGTCGACATCTCGCGGAGACACCGAAACGTCCACTGCAATATGCGGCCGTGCCGTATCGACGGACCGCCGAGGGCGGGACCGAGGTGCTGCTGCTGACCTCGCGCGAGACGCGGCGCTGGGTGATCCCCAAGGGCTGGCCGATCCGCGGAAAGAAGCCGCACGACTCGGCCGCCCGCGAGGCGCGCGAGGAGGCCGGCATCGTCGGCCGCACCGGCCGCGAGGCGATCGGCAGCTATCGCTACGACAAGCGGCTGAAGAGCGGCGCGGCGACCCGCTGCAAGGTCGAGGTGTTTCCGCTCGCCGTCACGGGACAGCGCAAGCGGTGGCCCGAGAAGGGCCAGCGGACGCTGCGCTGGTTCACGCTGTCGGAGGCGGCCCGGGCCGTGCAGGAGCCGGGCCTGCGCAAGCTCCTGCGCCAGCTCGATCTGCTGCTGCCGGACACGGCCGACAGCGAGGCGTGACGCCACCGGCTGCGATCTCGGCGCCCCCCGGCGGCGGGCGGTACGGCCGGTCCGGGCCCTCTCCGAATGCGGCGAAGCCGACCGGCGAATGTCGGCAAGAATACGCAATTGCGCCCTATATCCGAACCCGGCCCGTGCGAGATCGGCGCCGATGCGCGACGGACCACCACCCGGCCCGGCGCGCGCCCGGAGTTCGTCATGTCTCGTGCTGGTGCGTTCTGTTTCTGTGAGTTCCGCGCGATTCGGCCCGTCCTGGTCGCCGGCCTGTCGATCCTCCTCGCCACGACCGCCCTTCTCGGCCCCCCACCGGCCGCCGCCGCCCCGGACTGTCTCGCCGCGCCCGACGGCACCCCGACCGAGGGCCGGCGCTGGTTCTACCGCCTCGATCACGCCAACAACCGCAAGTGCTGGTACCTGAAGGCGCCCGGCGACAGCCGCGCGGCGCCGTCCCCGAGCCCCGAGGCGACCGGCGGCATCGCCTCCGCACCGGTGCCGGCGACCCCACTCCCCGCGACGCCGCTCACAGCCGCGCCGCCCGCCGACGCGCCGGTCCAGGCGGCGACCGACACGGCCGCGAGCGGTGCACCGGCCGCAGAACCGGCGGGACGCTCCGCGAGGCCGCTCGACGACGCCGCGCGCGACGCGCTCTATCGCGAGTTCCTCGCGTGGCGGCTGCAACAGCCCGCCGATTAGGCAGCGCCGGCGGCTGCCCGCGTTGACGGCCCCGGCGCGTGTGATATGGGCGGATCGCCGAAACGACCGGCCGTCCGACCGACCGGCCGGATGCCCCCGCCACCCTCACCGAGACGTCTTCATGAGCGCGCGCTACGTGATCGATCCTGCCCCCCAGGCCACCCTCGCGGTCGCCGGATCGGACCAGCTCTTCCCGGTCCGCCGCATCTGGTGCGTCGGCCGCAACTATGTCGAGCACATCCGCGAGATGGGGCAGGACGAGCGCGAGCCGCCGTTCTTCTTCGCCAAGCCGGCCGACGCCGTGGTGCCGGACGGCGCCACCGTCCCCTACCCGCCGCTGACCAAGGACATGCATCACGAGGTCGAGCTGGTCGTCGCGCTGAAGGGTGGCGGCCGCAACATCAGGACCGACGATGCGCTCGGCCTCGTCTACGGCTACGCGGTCGGCATCGACCTCACCCGCCGCGACCTGCAGATCGCGTCGCGCAAGATCCAGCGGCCGTGGGAGATCGGCAAGGCGTTCGACGCCTCGGCGCCGTGCGGCGCGCTCAAGCCCGCCTCCGAGATCGGCCACCCCTCGAAGGGCCGCATCACCCTCGCCTGCAACGGCACGCTGCGCCAGGACGGCGATCTCGAGCAGATGATCTGGAACGTGCCCGAGGTGATCTCGAAGCTCTCCGAGATGGTCGCGCTCGCGCCCGGCGACATCATCATGACCGGCACGCCGGCAGGCGTCGCCGCGACCGTCGCGGGCGACACGCTGGAGTGTGCGATCGAGGGCGTCGGAACGCTGACCGTGAAGATCGGCGCGCCGCTCGGCTGAGTCGTTCGAGACCGCCACGGCGGCAGCATGGCCGGACCGGGGCGGTCCACCGGAACCACCCGAATTGGTGAACGTGTCCGTCATCCGTTTGGGGCGAATTGCGCGGACCGGCACAGCGGTCTCGTAAGGGGTGCCGGCTATAACCCGTCGCAGAGACGGCGCTCTCCCGGCGGGCCGAAAAGCCCCGCCGGGAGAGCGGTCCTCGAGCGGTGCCGCGCGGTGGATCGTCCACCCGACGGACCGTCGTTCGACAGGGATGAAGTGCCTTGCGCCCACAGCGTATCGCCTTGGACGCGGCGTTCCGCCGCCGCGCCGACAACGACAACCGTCGCGAGCCCTGCGGAACCAGGCTCGCGCGCCGCAACGTTCTCGCCAGCCGGACCGTCGTGGCCTGCGCGACCGGACTGATCACGACCGATCGCGAGATCTTCTTCGCGGCCGAGCACGCCTGGGCGGCGGAGCGCCTGCTCGACGCGATCGGACGCCAGGACTTCTCCGGCTGGGCGGCCGGCGACGAGGGCACGAGCCCGCATCGCTGGCGCCTCGCACGACGCCGCCTCGAGCTGCATCTGCTGCCGCACGCGACCGCCTTCGAGGCGCTGCTGCGCGACGAGTTCGACCGCCTGTGGACCGAGATCGCCGCCCCGGCGGCGGCCGACTGCGCGGCGTGACGGAGCCCTCGCCCTCATGGTGAGGAGCGCTCCGAAGGAGCGCGTCTCGAACCATGAGGCCGCCTCCGCACACAACCTTCAGGCCGGCAACCGTGGCCGCATGGTTCGAGACGCGGCCTGCGGCCGCTCCTCACCATGAGGAGCGACACAGGGGAACGCCCACCGGAATGACTAGCTCGGATCTCCCGCGCCCGCCGTCCCTCACGGGAACAGCGCCACCTGGTCGATCGCCAGCGTCTCGGGGAAGCCGAGCATCAGGTTCATGTTCTGCACGGCCTGACCCGACGCGCCCTTGACCAGATTGTCGAGCGCGGCGCCGACGATGGCGCGGCCCGGCCGGCGGTCCTTGGCGACCCCGATGAAGGTCATGTTGGAGCCGCGCACATGGCGCGTGTGCGGCATCTCGCCGAACGGCAGCACGTGCACGAAGGGCTCGTCCCGATAGGCCTCGGCGAGGATCGCGTGGAGCTGCTCCGGCCCCTTCCCGGCGGTGCCGCGGACATAGATGGTCGAGAGAATGCCGCGGTTCATCGGCACCAGATGCGGCGTGAAGGTCGGCACGACGGTGCGCCCGGCCGCCTTGGAGAACTCCTGGTCGAGCTCGGCCATGTGGCGGTGATGACCGACGCCGTAGGCGTTGAAGCCCTCCGACACCTCGGAGAACAGCATCGCCTCCTTGGCGGCACGGCCGGCGCCGGTCATGCCCGACTTGGCGTCGATGACGATCTCGTCCGTGTCGATCGCCCCGGCCCGGATCAGCGGAATCAGCGGGAGCTGTGCGCAGCTCGTGTAGCAGCCCGGATTGGCGACCAGGCGGGCGCCCTTGATCTCGTCCCGGTAGACCTCGACCAGCCCATAGACGGCCTCGCGCTGCAGCGCCTCGGCTTGGTGGGCGTGGCCGTACCAGCGCGCATAGGCCTCCGGATCGGAGAGCCGGAAGTCGGCCGAGAGATCGACCACCTTGGTGTTCGGCGCCGTCTCGAGCAGCGTCGCGATCACGGCCTGGGTCGTCCCGTGCGGGAGCGCGCAGAACACGAGGTCGAGCCCGGCGCTCGGCCAGTCGATCGCATCGATCGCGACGAGGCGCGGCAGCGCATAGGGCGAGAACTGCGGAAACACGTCCCGCATCGCCTGGCCGGCGCGGCGGTCGGCCGTCAGGAGGGCGATGTCGACGCGCGGGTGGCGCAGCAGCAGGCGCAGCAGCTCCGAGCCCGTGTAGCCCGAGGCGCCGAGAATGCCGATGTTCGCCTTGTCCGCCATGACCTGTCCTTCCGCGGTCCGGTGATTTTCAGTGCGGCGGACACATAGCCCCTCGCGGGGTCAGCGGAAAGACCCCGCGCAACGCGGGGCGGCCGTGCGGAATGCGCCACGGCTGGCCGTTCCGGGGCGCGCAGGCTGCGCGAACCCGGAATCCGGCCCAGACGATGGTGCTCGTCGGAGCATTCCGGGTCCGCGAGCCTTCGGCTCGCGCCCCGGAACGACGGCGAGACGACCACTGATTCCGTGGTCGGAGCGTGCGCTCCCGTCAGAGCGACGGGTTCCAGGCGACCGGCACCAGCCGATAGCCGGTCCCGTCCTTCTCCACGAAGCCGGTCGCCGGGAACGGGAAGTGGAAGCCCTGCACCTGCATCTTCTCGGCCGCCGCCATGTCGTAGACGCGGCGCCGAGTCGCCTCGGCCTGGGCGGCGTCCATGTCGAACATCACGTGCCAGCCGGGATTGCGCAGGAACAGCGCCGGATGGTTGGTCACGTCCGACTGCACCAGCACCTTGCGGTCGCCGGAGGCGAGCACGAAGGAGGTGTGGCCCGGCGTGTGGCCCGGCGTCGCGATCGGCGTGACGCCGCTCACCACCTCCTTGTCGTGCGGATAGCGCGTGACCTTGTCGCCGAACCCGCCGAACACCCGGCGGGCGTTCTTGAAGTTGCCCTCGACGCCGCTGCCGGCCGGCGCCTTGGCCATGTTGGCGTCGTTCATCCAGAACGCCCACTCGGCCTCCGGCACCAGGATCTCGGCCTTCGGATAGAGCGGCTTGCCGTCGGCGGTCAAAAGCCCGTTGATGTGGTCGCCGTGGAAGTGGGAGATGATCACGGCGTCGACCGCCTCCGGCGCGATGCCGGCCGCGGCGAGATTGCGCGCGTACTGGCCGACCGCGCCCTTCGACTGCTCGAACGCCGCCGGGCCGTTACCTGGATCGATCAGCACCACCCGGCCGCCGGTGCGCACGGCGAGCGGGTTGAACACGATCGTCATCTGGCCGGGCGTCATGTAGGCGGCCTGGAGCGCCGCGTCGATCTGCTCCTTGCCGGCGTTCTTCACGAAGCCGTCCGGCAGCGGGAAGCTCCGCGCGCCGTCCGGCACCACGGTCACCTCGAGGCTGCCGAGCTTGTAGCGGTAGAACCCGGCGGCCGGCCCGGCCGCCGCCGGCGTGTCCGCGAGCGCGGGCGCCGCCGCGATCGGCAGGCTGGCGCCGGCCGCGCCGAGGGCGGCGCCGGCCATCACGTTGCGTCGGGACATCTCGCTCATCCTCTTCTCCATGCTCGGGGGTCGTCATGTTTCGGGGGTGGTCGTCGGGAAAACTCTGGGGATCGAGGGGCGGCGGGTGGGCCGCACGGCCGCACCCCTCTTACGCCGGCAGGGCGGACGCGCGCACGACACGGGCGATCACGCTCCGGTGAACCACTTGAGACCGAGCGCGCCAGGCACCAGCAGCACGGCGGCCCAGACGAAGGCAGAGGAGAAGTTGGCCGCCTGGAAATGCCACCACGGCATCACGAAGATGCCGGCGACCAGCGGCACCGAGGCGCGCAGCGGCCCGAAGAAGCGGCCGATGAAGATCGCCGCCACGCCGAACTTCTTGATGAAGGCCTCGCCCTTGGGGAGCAGCTCGGGATGGCGCGACAGCGGCCACACGTGCGCGACCCTGTCCTTGAAGGTGAAGCCGAGCCAATAGGACACCCAGTCGCCGAGCGCGGCGCCGACCGCCGCCGCCACCCAGATCGGCCAGAACTCCAGCCCGCCGAGCCCGACCAGCGCCCCGATGCCGATCAGGGCCGCCCAGGCCGGAACGATCAGGGAGAAAAAGGCGAGCGATTCCGCGAACGCCAGGAGGCCGACCACCGGGGAGGCCCACATCTGGTTGTCGCGCACGAAGTCGATCAGGCCTTGGGTGTACTGTTCCAGCATGTCCGGGAAGAGATGGGAGCCGAGCATGGGCCTGGGTAGGTTCCCGGATGCCGGAGCGTCCGCGGCAGCGTGACGCGGACCGCGTCCGCCCCGGGGTCCGGCGGGACGCCGCGCCTCGGTCGCGACGTTCGCACGGGCGCCGCAGCTTGTCACGCGACGCGGCGCCGCGGCAGATGAACGGCCCGGCGCGACCGCATCCCGCAAAGGCTGCGACGCAACGGGATCGACCGCTCTGCGCGTGCCGCGGCGTTGGTGCCACACCTTCGCCGCCTCCCATGGCATAGTGCGGCGATCCCGATTCGGCCGGTTCCGCCGCCGCCGCGCAGGATGCGCAGGCGCCGGAGCCGCCGTCCGATCCGTCCTTGCGACCCGTCCGTGCGACCGAAGAGACCGACCCGTCCGATGGCCAAGCCCGCCCAGAAGCCCGCGCCCAAGACCTCCGCCGACGATCTTTTCGCCGGCGCCGCTTCCGCCGCAGGCGGCCCGGCCGCCCGCCGCCCGGAGCCGGCCAAGCCGGAGCCGCCGAAGCCCGAGCCGCGCCGCGCACCGGCCGGCGCCGGCGGCGACGGCACCTACACGGCGCACGACATCGAGGTGCTGGAGGGGCTCGAGCCGGTGCGGCGCCGCCCCGGCATGTATATCGGCGGCACCGACGAGCGGGCGCTGCATCACCTCTTCGCCGAGGTGATCGACAACTGCATGGACGAGGCGCTGGCCGGCTTCGCCACCTTCATCGAGGTGACGCTCGGCGCCGACGGCTTCCTCACCGTGACCGACAACGGCCGCGGCATCCCGGTCGACCCGCACCCGAAGTTCCCGAAGAAGTCCGCCCTCGAAGTGATCATGTGCATGCTGCACGCCGGCGGCAAGTTCGACTCCAAGGTCTACGAGACCTCGGGCGGCCTGCACGGCGTCGGCATTTCGGTCGTCAACGCGCTGTCCGAGGCCTTGGAAGTCGAGGTGGCGCGCGGCGGCCAGCTCTATCGCCAGACCTTCGCCCGCGGCAAGCCGCAGGGCGGGCTCGAGTCGCTCGGCAAGATCAACAACCGCCGCGGCACCAAGGTGCGGTTCAAGCCGGACCCGCAGATTTTCCCGAAGTCGAGGTTCAGCCCGCAGCGCCTGTTCAAGATGGCGCGCTCGAAGGCGTACCTCTTCGGCGGCGTCGAGATCCGCTGGCGCTGCGACCCGAGCCTGCTGGCCGGCCTCGACGGCGTGCCGGCCGAGGAGACGTTCCACTTCGCCGGCGGGCTCAAGGACTATCTCGCCAACGCGGTCGAGGGCCAGACGCTGGTCCATCCGGATCTGTTCACCGGGTCGAGCGGCCGGCCCGGCCAGAACGGCGCCGTCGAGTGGGCGATCGCCTGGACGGCCGACGGCGACGGCTTCGTCTCCTCCTACTGCAACACGATCCCGACGCCTGAAGGCGGCACCCACGAATCGGGCCTGCGCGCGGCGCTGCTGCGCGGCCTCAAGGACCACGCCGAGCGCGTCGGCCAGGGCAAGCGCGTCGCCGGCGTCTCGTCCGACGACGTGATGAACGGCGCCGGCGTGATGCTCTCGGTGTTCGTGCGCGAGCCCGAGTTCCAGGGCCAGACCAAGGACCGGCTCGCCACCGTCGAGGCGAGCCGCATCGTCGAAGGCGCCGTAAAAGACCAGTTCGACCACTGGCTCGCCGGCAACCCCAACCAGGCCAACAAGCTGGTCGACTGGGTGGTGGAGCGCGCCGAGGAGCGGCTGCGCCGCCGCCAGGAGAAGGAGATCGCCCGCAAGTCGGCGGTCAAGAAGCTGCGGCTGCCCGGCAAGCTCGCCGACTGCACCGGCACGGCGACCGAGGGCTCCGAGATCTTCATCGTCGAGGGCGACTCGGCCGGCGGCTCGGCCAAGCAGGCGCGCGACCGCGCGACCCAGGCCGTCCTCCCGTTGCGGGGGAAGATCCTCAACGTCGCCTCGGCCGGCAAGGATAAGCTCGCCCAGAACCAGCAGCTCGCCGATCTCGTGCTGGCGCTCGGCTGCGGCACCGGGGCGAGCTATCGCGACGAGGATCTGCGCTACGAGAAGGTGATCGTGATGACGGACGCCGACGTCGACGGCGCCCACATCGCCTCCCTGCTGATCACGTTCTTCTACCGGCAGATGCCGCAGCTCATCGAGAGCGGCCACCTCTATCTCGCGGTGCCGCCGCTCTATCGCCTGTCGCACGGCGGCAAGACGTTCTACGCCCGCGACGACAAGCACAAGGACGAGATCCTGGCGAAGGAGTTCCGCTCCAACGCCAAGGTGGAGATCGGCCGCTTCAAGGGCCTGGGCGAGATGATGCCGCACCAGCTGAAAGAGACGACCATGAACCGCAAGACCCGCACGCTCTTGCGGGTCAAGCTCCTGGCCGAGGACCGCTCCGACACGGCCAAGTCGGTCGAGCGCCTGATGGGCACCAAGGCCGAGACCCGCTTCGCCTTCATCCAGGAGCGCGCCGAATTCGCCTCCGAGGACATGCTCGACGTGTGAGGAGTAGAAATTTCCGAAAAGTGCAGATATCCTGAGCTAAACTTTCAAGGTGCGCTAATGTTGACACGACTCCGCTTTGAGAACTTCAAGTCTTGGAAGCGGGTCGACATCACCCTCGCCCCGCTCACAGCGTTTTATGGAGCAAATTCTTCCGGAAAGAGCAGCATCATTCAATTCCTGCTAATGTTGAAGCAGACAAAAGATTCTCCAGATAGGTCTCTTTCTCTTGACTTCGGAAGCGCCGACTCACTGGCGGACCTAGGCTCATTTCTGGACACCGTTTACCAACACAACAGCGAAGCAAGTATAAGCTGGCGTCTTCACTGGAAGATGCAGCAAGAACTCCGAATCGCAGATCCCTCGGGGAAACGTAGCGAAGCCCTATTCAACGGAAGTGAGATAGCAATTGCATCTGCCGCTCGCCTACGGAATAGGAACGTAGTGAGTGAATCGTTAGAATATGATTTTTCCGGTGCACGCTTTGTACTTAGGCGCGAGAAGGAGCGCCCCGGATTTCAATTAGAGGCCCGCTCTGCAAGCGACTTCCGATTTGTTCGAACTCTCGGACGCAAGTGGGATCTACCCGGACCTACCAAATCCTATGCTTTTCCAGATCAAGCACGTACTTACTTCCAGAATTCACAGTTTCTGAGTGAATTTGAAACTGCATATGTCGGGCAAATGGACGCCATTCTACATCTCGGACCACTGCGTGACTTTCCAAGACGGCAGTATATTTGGGCGGGATCAAGCCCCAATGACGTCGGGCGACGCGGGGAAAGAACCATCGACGCCGTCTTGGCTGCGACAGCCAGAAATGAGCAACGCAACCTTCGCCCAAGAACCAGACTTAAACCATTTCAAGAAATGATAGCATGGTGGCTAAAAGAGATCGGATTGATCAGCAGTTTTAAAGTCACAGAAGTGGCTGACGGCAGCGGCTTGTATCGCGCAACAGTGAAACGCGACCCCAAGTCAACGGAAGCGCTTATTACTGACGTTGGATTTGGCGTTTCACAGGTACTTCCAGCATTGGTTCTGCTTTATTACGCTCCTGAGGGCTCAACAATAATTCTAGAACAACCAGAAATACACCTGCATCCTGCCGTGCAGGCGGCTTTAGCCGATGTTATTATAACGACGATTAAAAGTCGGAACGTTCAAGTTATCATCGAAAGCCACAGCGAACATTTACTGCAAAGAATTCAGAGAAGAATTGCTGAGGGAAAAGACTCCCCCTATCCTATGCTCTCAGAGCAGGATGTTAAAATCTATTTTTGCCAGACGACCGACGGAAAGTCGGAGGTTGATGAACTTAAGGTTAATCTCTTTGGCTCCATTGAGAACTGGCCCGACGACTTCTTTGGCGACCAACTTGGTGAGATCGCTGCGCGACAAGAAGCCGCAATAAAGAAACAACGAGCCGCCGAATGAAGGGTTACGTAGTCGATGAAAACGTCGCCATTGTTGCAAATGACCAAAGTTCAGGGAAGCCGAGAGCCCCGCAAGCAAATACAGCGTGCCGGTTGGCATGCATCAAAAAGATCCGAGAGATTGTAAAGGGCAGACTAGTTTTCATTGATTCGAATGGCGCAATGCTGAATCATTACAAGAAGCACCTTAGCAGGAAAGGTCAAACTGGAGTTGGTGATCTGTTTTTCAAGCATTTGTGCGACAATGAGTTCAACCGCAAGAAGATCAGGCGAATCGATCTTGAGAGACTGGACGATGGCGCTTATGCGGCCCTATCGATTTACCCGAGTCTGCTAAAGTTTGATCCTGCGGATCAAATCTTCGTTGCGGTTGCGCTGACGGCACCAGAAAAGCCTGCGATAATTAATGCAGTCGATAGCGACTATAAGCAATTTGCCTCGGCACTCTTGAATGCGGGCGTGGTCGTCGAAGAGCTTTGTGAAGATTGCATCAAAACATTGCCTTCGAAGCAGCGGGGCTAATGCGGAATGGTCAGCTCGTGATCTCGGCGCACTTCAACCCAGGGCAATCGCATATGGAACTTTTCGATTCTATTCGTGCGCTGAGGCGGCGCCCCAGATTCTAAAATTTCGCGCCGACCACGCTTTCGATTCTTATCGTGTGCCGAGCGCCTGAAACCGAGCCATATGCGATCCCCCTGCACTTCAACCACGGATGTCGTTTCGCGTAACTCGGGATATGTCGTCGTCCGTGAAGAAAGGCTCTGGACGCCAGTTCAGGCGTAGGGTGGGTCGAGGGCGGCGTGGAGGATGGCGGCCCAGAGGGCACGCAAAATCCGCTCGAACCATCGCAGGAGGAGTCGGAAGTTGAAGCCGACGGCGGCGAGGAGCGCGTTGGCGCGATCGCCGTCGCGGCCTTTGAGGTGGTTACGGCCCAGGCGGTGCTCGGCCTTCAGGTGTCCGATGACCGGCTCGATGGCGGCGCAGCGCGACAACTGGCGGCTGATCGGCCGCGGCCAGGGCATCCACTGGCCCGACCTCGACGAGGACGTGTCGGTCGCGAGCCTGTTGAAGGCGAGCTGAGAGTTCGTCGTAGGGTGGGTGGAGCCGCAGGCGATACCCACCGATACGGCAGCGCTCCGAGATGATGGGTATCGCCTGCGGCTCCACCCATCCTACGGGCTGCGGGCGCGGCGACGCGGGAGGCGCCCCGCCCTCACCGCCGCATCAGAGCGAACACACCCCAGCCCAGATACTCGCGGGTGAATGCGGCGTAGCGTTCGGGCTCGGTGGTCAGGAGGGACCGCACCTCGGCGGCGAGTTCGTCGTCCGGATTGGCGTCGAGCCAGCGGCGCATGGTGAGCCATTTGGCGGCTTCGTAGCGGTCCCAGCCGTCCTGGTCGGCCAGCATCATCTCGACAACGTCGCAGCCGAGCCGGCCGAAGGAGGCGAGCAGGTCCGGCAGCAGCAGGAAGTCGGAGATCGCGCCGGCGAGGCAGCGCCGGGCGACGTCGTCGCTCGGCGGCAGCCGGCGCCAGTAGGGCTCGCCGATCAGCATGATGCCGCCGTCGCGAAGACTCCGGTCCAGAAGCGCGATCGTGCCGGCGACGCCACCGCCGATCCAGGTGGCGCCGACACAGGCCGCCACGTCGACCTTCTCGGCGGCGACATGGCCGGCCGCGTCGTCATGCACGAAGGTCACGCGATCGGCGACGCCGAGCTCCGCGGCACGGCGACGCGCCTGCGCCGTGAACACCGAGCTCATGTCGATGCCGGTGCCGACGATGCCGTGATCGCGCGCCCAGGTGCAGAGCATCTCCCCCGAGCCGCTGCCGAGGTCGAGCACGCGGGCGCCCGGCTCGAGCCGCAGCGCCGCGCCGAGCACGGCGAGCTTGTCGGGGGTGATCGGATTGTGGATGCGGTGGGCGCTTTCGGTGATGTTGAAAATACGAGGGATGTCCACCGGGACGCACTCCTTCACCGCGATCCGATCGAGCCCGACCAGACGCGCGCCAGCCGTGGGTCGCGAACATGCCGGATCATGACACCGGCCAGCGCCGGTGCGCCGTCCGTAACCCGCGCGAACCCGCGGCGGAATGCGGGGCATTACGGCATCGGCGAAGAGAGCCGGCTGCGGCTCGTCCGACCGGTCCGCCCGCGCATCATGCGACATCACGACTGCAAACCCGCGGCCCCGGCCGACGTCACACCGCCTCCTGCTAAACGCCCGGCTTTCCCTTGTGGCGCCGGTGGCCGTCACCGGCCATCCAGTCGTCGATCTCGTCGAACCGTCGAACCCCCACGGGCCGCTGGCGCGGCACTCTCGTTATCCGTCGCATCACTGGTCCACACCGGTATTCGGACCGAAAAACGCACGATCCGCCAAAACGTGACGCCCGCCGGAAGGGCGGGCGTGTTCGGTCCGGTATATGGGGGCTCACGGCGACATTTCGACGGCAGGGTGCCGCAACCCTGCTGCGCGCCACCCGCTGGGATTAAGTGAGATTAGGCGCACAATCATTGCGCGCAACAGCGTCCGATGCCCGTCTTCACCGTTGGTTAACCATGATTTTTCACCGTGCGTTAACCATTCTTCTCAACCCTTTGTTAACCATGACGCGGCTTCGATCGCGATCGCCGGCCGGTCTCTGCTGCGGACCCGGCACCGCGGAGCGCCAGCCATGGCTTCGAAAAAGTACCCGCCGCCCCGCCCCGCCGTGGTGGCTGCGGTGCGGCTGCAGGAGGCCGGGCGGCTCGCCGAGGCCGAGCAGGCCCTGATCGCGGCGCTGCGCGACGACCGGACCGACTTCTACGCCCTCCACCAGCTCGGGCTGATCTGCTGCGACCGTAAGAGGTTCGCCGACGCCGTGCTGCTGCTCGCGACCGCGGTGGAAGCGCGGCCCGATTCGCCCGAGGCCCTGTGCAACCTGGCGCTGGCGCTGCGCGGCCTCGGCCGGCTCGACGAGGCGGTCGCCGCCTGCGACGCGGCGCTGGCGCTCGCCCCCGACCACACCGCCGCCCACCACAATCGCGGCAACGCGCTGCTCGATCTCGACCGCCCGGCCGAGGCCGCCGCCGCGCACGAGCGCGCCGTCGCCCTCGATCCGAAGAACGCCGAGTCGCTCTACGGGCTCGGCAACGCGCTGCGCGAGCTGCACCGCTTCGACGCCGCGATGGACTGTTACGACAAAGCCCTGAGCCTCGCGCCGCAGCGCTCCGACATCCGCTTCAACGTCGCCCTCTTGAATCTATTGACCGGCCGGCTGCGCGAGGGCTTCGCCGGCTACGCCCACCGGCTGGAGAAGCCGGAGTTCGCCGAGCTGCGCGGCCGCTTCGCGGCGCCCGCCTGGGCGGGCGAGCCGGTCGAAGGACGCTCCATGCTGCTGCATCCCGAGCAGGGCGCCGGCGACGTCATCCAGTTCGTGCGCTACGCCCCCCTGTTGGCAGCCCGCGGCGCCCGGGTGATCTGCGCCGTGACGGCGCCGCTGAAGCCGTTGATCGATAGCCTCGCCGGGCCATCCATCCAGGTGACGGTGTGGGACCGCACCGCCCCGCCGGCGCACGACCTGCACTGCCCCTATCTCAGCCTGCCGGCCGGTTTCGGGACGACCCTCGACACGATCCCGGCCTCCGTGCCGTATCTCGCCGCCGCGCCGGCGCGGATCGCCGCGATGGCGGACCGAATCGCTGCCGCGGTGGCCGCGGCCGGGACCGTGCCGGGGGCGGGCAGCGGCGCCCCGGCGGACGTGCCGCGGCTGCGGGTCGGCCTCGTCTGGGCCGGCAACCCGGCCTTCGCCAACGACCGCCATCGCTCGATCCCGCTCACCACGCTGGCCCCGCTGCTCGGACTGCCGGATATCGACTTCATCAGCCTGCAAAAAGACTTGCGGGAGGGAGATGAAGCCTTTCTCCAGCACCACGGGGTGGCCCGGCTCGGCCCGGACCTCGCCGACTTCGCCGCCACGGCGGCGGCGGTCCAAAACCTCGACCTGGTGATCACGGTCGACACTGCCGTCGCCCACCTGGCCGGGGCGCTGGGGCGACCGGTGTGGATCCTGCTGCCGTTCTCGCCCGACTGGCGGTGGCTGACCGGGCGTACCGATTCGCCCTGGTACCCGACCGCGCGCCTCTTCCGCCAGCCGGCGCTCGGCGACTGGGCGAGCGTCGCCGTGACCCTGCGCACCGCCTTGGCAGAGCTCCGGGCGACGCCCCGGATCGACACTGCAAGCGCCTGAGATCCCTGTCGCTTTTTTCCCCGATCACGGTCCGGTGTGATGCCCGCCATGGCCCTCGCGGGCGTCATGCCGAGCGGTTAGCCTGCGGCGGCCGTCGGAGCCGACCGACTATCGCCCGACGTTGCCTCGGACACCGTGCATTCCCAGAGGAGACCCCCATGTCCTTCCATCGTCGTCAGTTCCTCGTCGGCGGCGCGGTCGCGGCCGCCGCCCTGCTCGGCTCCCGCGCGGCGTTCGCCCAGACCACGTCGAGCCCGCCGGCCGGCCCGTTCAAGCTCGATCCGCTGCCCTATGCGAACGATGCACTCGCCCCGCACATCGATGCGCGGACCATGGAGATCCATCACGACCGCCATCACCAGGCTTATGTGAACAACCTCAACGCCGCCGTGAAGGACCACGGCCAAGTGGCTCAGATGTCATTGAAAGACATTCTGGCGAAGCTCGGCGAGATGCCCGAGGCGATCCGCACGGCGGTGCGCAACAACGGCGGCGGCCACGCCAACCACACGATGTTCTGGCAGGTGATGGGGCCGAACGGCGGAGCCCCCTCCGGGGCGCTGGCCGAGGCGATCCAGCGCGACCTCGGCGGACTCGACAAGCTGAAGAGCGACTTCAACGGCGCCGGGGCGCGCGTCTTCGGCTCGGGCTGGGTGTTCGTCACGGTGACGCGCGACGGCAAGCTCGCGCTCGAATCGCGGCCGAACCAGGACACGCCGCTGATGGACGGCAAGATGGTCCTGTTCGGCAACGACGTATGGGAGCACGCCTATTACCTCACCTACCAGAACCGCCGGCCCGACTATCTGGCGGCGTGGTGGAACGTGGTGAACTGGGGCAAGGTGGGCGAGCGCTACGCGGCCGCGGCGGCCGGCACGCTGACGCTCTGACGACGCCCCTCCGCCGCGCGACGGCGTGCATATTTCGAACATGGCGAGTCCCGTCCGGGCGGGACTTGCTTTACACTTGCGCTCCGGATGGGGTGGATGGGGAGCGGCCCGGGCCGCCAACGAGCGAGGTTCCGATGTCGAGGGGTCCGGCTGTCACGCGGTGGTTCGAACGCGGGTCTCAATCCGGACGAGCATCGGCCGCGGCCGTGCTGGTGCTGCTCGCCGGCGTCGCCCTGCCCGGTGGTTCCGCCGCCGCGCAGACCGCGGCCGGCTGCGCCCCCTATTGCGACTTCCGGCACTACTACGGAACCTACGATTACACCTATGTCCAGCGCGGCGTGTATTGCGCGCCGATCTGCGACGCCTTCGGAAACTGTGTGCCGGCCAAGACCTGCGTGCGCGCCCCGAACGCGATCCCGACCACGGCCACCGTGACCTACATCGACCCGACCATCGCGACGCCCGGCGTGGTCGGCCCGCGCCGGACGGTGCGCGCGACCGCGGCCCGTTCGGCGACGGTGCGGGTGCGGCCCTATCGGCCGCAGCGCTGACGCTCGCGCACATCGCAGGACGGCCGACGCGGAACCGCGTCCCCGAGAAGCCGAACGCCCCGCGGGGCGGGGCGTTCGGAGGTCGTGCCTGCCGTCGACGATCGCCGGGCGATGATCAGTCGTCGCGATAGACTCGTTCGCGCCGCTCGTGCCGCTCCTGCGCTTCGAGCGACAGGGTGGCGATGGGGCGCGCCTCGAGGCGCTTGATGGAGATCGGCTCGCCGGTCTCCTCGCAGTAGCCGTAGGTGCCGTCCTCGATCCGCTGCAGCGCCGCGTCGATCTTGGCGATCAGCTTGCGCTGGCGATCACGCGCCCGAAGCTCGATGGCCCGCTCCGTCTCGGACGAGGCACGGTCGGCGAGGTCAGGATGATTCTGGTTCTCGTCCTGCAGGTGCTGAAGTGTTTCCTTCGCTTCCCGCAGAATATCGTCCTTCCATGAGAGCAGCTTGTTACGGAAGTACTCGCGCTGCCGCTCGTTCATGAAGGGTTCTTTGTCCGTAGGTCTGTAGATCCCGTTCGTTTCCAGGCGCATGACACGCTCACTCCCACGCGGCCATCCCGTTTCCTTCCCGATCGACTTCTCTGGTCGATTCATCGGCGGATGCGCACGCTATATACAAGCGTTGCGACATAACGACAACAACAGTTTGGATTAATCCGGCCGCCGATCGATCAGTAAAGTATATGTCGGATCGACAAGGAGATGCGCCGGGGAGCCCGGCTCCGGCGCGCTTCCGCGATACCGCCTGGACGCCGTTCGTCGCAGGATTGAATTACCACCGAGGCGCGAGTTGTTTCGCGGTGCGGCGAATCGGCTCGATTCGCCCCCTGTCGGTCACGTT
Organism: Rhodoplanes azumiensis; assembly: GCF_042682915.1. Taxonomy (NCBI): domain Bacteria; kingdom Pseudomonadati; phylum Pseudomonadota; class Alphaproteobacteria; order Hyphomicrobiales; family Nitrobacteraceae; genus Rhodoplanes; species Rhodoplanes azumiensis. Next base: position 20,739 of record NZ_JBHUIW010000025.1, read on the forward strand.
CGGATGGTACGGACCGCCGTCACACGCCGCCGAGCGGCTTGAGCTTGGCGAGCTCGACCTCCACCCGAAGCTCGATCTCGGCGAGGACGCCGTCGAGGCCGGGGTCGCCGGTCGTCTCCTTGAGCCCGGCCGCGATGGCGGAGAGCCGGGCCAGGATGGCCGGATCGAGATTGCCGGCGAGGAGCGCGAGCTTCATCTCGTCGAGCACGTCGAGGGCGGAGCGGCCGCGGACCACGGCGCGGCGGCGCCGTTCGGTGGCGTCCTCGACGCCCTGCAGGGCGAGCAGCGCGTCGATGCCGCCGAGCATGCGGGCCGCGCCGCTCGCCGAGGAACCGTGCGGCCCGTCGGTGTCGGGCAGCGAGAAGCGGCCGGAGCCGGAGCGCCGCACCGTGGTGCCCGGCGTCGTCGAGGTGGGTCCGGTGGGGCCGGTGATGCGCATGGTCCGTCGAGTCCTCCGAGACTCGCGACGTGTCGAGGCTCGCGACAATTCAGCGCCGCAATGGTTAACGCGCCGTTAAGGCTCGGCAATTCCTGCCGGGTCGGCCCCGCCGACGGCCCATTCCTTCCCGGCCCGACCCGCAGGCGCCGAAATTTTCGACAATGATTTCAACAGTTAACGAATCCACACCGGCTGGCACGCTCCTCGCAATGCAGCCTCCGTCACGCCGTCCGAGGAGCATGCGATGCGGACCCTTCTCCACTGCGCACTGGCCGCGATCACGCTCGCCGCGACCCTCTTCGCAGGGCCACCGGCCGGCGCCACGTCGCGCATCAAGGATCTCGCCAATGTCGAAGGGGTCCGCCAGAACCAACTGATCGGCTACGGCCTCGTGGTCGGCCTGCAGGGCACCGGCGACACCATCAACAACTCACCCTTCACCAAGCAGTCGCTGCAGGCGATGCTGGAGCGGCTCGGCGTCAACATCCGCGGCCAGACGCTGCGCACCGGCAACGTCGCCGCCGTGATGGTGACGGCGAACCTGCCGCCCTTCTCGACCCAGGGCACGCGCGTCGACGTCACCGTCTCGGCGCTCGGTGACGCCAAGAGCCTGCAGGGCGGCGTTCTCGTCATCACGCCGCTGCTCGCCGCCGACGGCAACGTCTACGCGGTGGCGCAGGGCTCGCTCGCCATCGGGGGCTTCATGGCCGAGGGCGAGGCCGCCAAGATCGTGCGCGGCGTGCCGACCGTCGGCCGCATCGCCAACGGCGCCATCATCGAGCGCGAGATCGAGTTCGCGCTGAACCGGCTGACCCAGGTGCGGCTCGCCCTGCGCAATCCGGACTTCACCACGGCCAAGCGCATCGCCGCCGCGATCAACGACTTCCTGGCGATGCCGGTGGCCGAGCCGATCGATCCCTCGACCGTGCAGCTGAGCGTGCCGAAGGAGTACACCGGCAACGTCGTCGCCATGCTGACCGAGATCGAGCAGCTCCAGATCGAGCCCGACCAGCTCGCCCGCATCATCGTCGACGAGCGCTCCGGCATCATCGTGATGGGCCGCGACGTGCGCGTCTCCACCGTGGCAGTGGCGCAGGGCAACCTCACCGTGACGATCACCGAGTCGCCGGAGGTGAGCCAGCCGGCGCCCTTCTCCGAAGGCCGCACCGTCGTGGTGCCGCGGACCAACGTCACGGCGAACGAGGACGGCCACAAGCTCGCGGTGGTGCGGGAGGGCGTGTCGCTGCAGCAGCTCGTCGACGGGCTCAACGCGCTCGGCATCGGCCCGCGCGACCTGATCGCCATCCTGCAGGCCATCAAGGCGGCCGGCGCCATCCAGGCCGACCTGGAGGTGATGTGATGAGCGCGGCGAGCATCCCCGCCTCGGCCACGCTGACGGCCGATCAGATCAGGTCCGGCGGCCTGCCGGTGTTCGCCGGCGGCGCCAGCCGCACGGCACCGGCCAAGACGGGAGCCGAGAAAGCCTGGGCCCAGGCCCAGGATTTCGAAGCGATGTTCCTCAACCAGATGATGCAGACCATGTTCGCCGGCGTCGGCGAGGACGGCCCGCTCGGCAACGGCCCGGCAACCGGGATGTGGCGCTCGTTCCTGATCGACGAGTACGCCAAATCGACCGTCAAGGCCGGCGGCATCGGCATCGCCAAGCAGGTCTACGCACAGCTCCTGAACCAGCAGGACGCCGCCTCGGCGCGCGGCGCCGGCGCGGCTGCCGCGACGTACTCGGCCACCGCGACCTCGGCGACCACCTCGGCGACCACCTCGCCGATCGGCCCGCCGACCACCACGCAGACCACCACGACGAGCAAGGGGAGCGTCCAATGACCGATCAGGCCGTCGCCACGAGCCCGGAGACCGCGCCGCGGGCGATCACGTCCGTCGACGAGGCGCGCGACGTGATCCGCATGCTCGACGAGACCATCACGGCGCTCGTCGAGGTGATCGAGGAGGAGAACCGCCTGGTGCGCGCCGGGAGGCTGTCCGAGGTGGCGCGGCTCTCGCCGACCAAGACCGGCCATGCGCGCCGCTATCTCGCCGGCAGCCTGCGGCTGCGCGACAGCCTGCCACGACTGCGCGGCGCGCTCGGCGGCGAGCTCCCCGCCGTGAAGGCGCGCCACGCCGCCTTCCAGGATCGGCTGCAGAGCAATCTCACGGCGCTCGCCACCGCCCACGCGGTGTCGGAGGGCATCGTGCGCGGCGTCGCCGGCGAGCTCACCCGCAACGAGAGCCTGCAGACCTACGGCGCGTCGGGCCGCACGCCCCTGCCCGATCCGCGCAACATGAAGCCGCTCGCGGTCAGCCGGACGCTGTGATCGTCGGGACGCTCGGCTGATCGATCGCATGCGTGAGGCGGCGCCGCGCGCGGTCAGCCGCCACTTCCCGACACCGGCGTGCCGAGGCGCGGGAGGCGACTGTTGTAACGCGCGATGTAGATGTCGTTGACGAGGTTGACGCCGGTGTCGGCGGTCCCCATCGCCGTGTTCAGGAAGTTGAGGAATTTGGTCGTGTCGACCTGCGGCGCATTGGCGACGTAGAGGATGTCGAACGGTCGCATGCCCACCCGCGTGGCGTGGAAGTAGCCGGCCGGATCCTGGAAGCTCACCGAGTAGACGACCGGCACCAGGCCGGTCGGGAAGCGCGCCATGTCGACGCCGAGCTTCTCGGCGACCTCGCGCGGCTCGCGCCGATAGAGGAAGACCGAGCCCGGATCGGCCTGCAGATCGAACAGGCCGCCGGCCTTGGCGACCGCTTGGGCGAGGTTGATCTTCCAGGCGTCGAACTTGAACTCCCCCTGCTGGCCGGTGGCGCCGAAGGCGAGGAAGCGCATCGGCTCGCGATAGACGTAGATGCGGTCACCGGGCTGCACGTAGATGTTGTTGACCGGCGCGTAGACGAGGTTGGCGAACGGCACGATGCCGCGCTTGCCGTCGCGCTCGAGCATCACCCAGATCTCCCAGCCGTCGCCGGCGATGCCGCCGGCCCGGGTGAGCGCGTCGGTGATGCGATCCTGGGCGCCGGTGGTCGGCATCGGGTAACGCAACGGTGCGCGCACGTCGCCGACGACGCTGACCAGCGACGAGCGCTGCTCGGCGAGCGCCACGACCACCTGGGGATCGATGGCGCGGTTCTTGATGCGGGCGACGATGTCGTTCTGGACCTGAACATTGGTGCGCCCGGCGGCCCGCACGACGCCGGCATAGGGCACCGTGATGTTGCCGTCGTTGTCGACCGTCTGGGCCGGCAACGAGACGAAGTTGCCGGGCCGCACGCCGGCCTCGAGCGGGATGAACAGCCCGCCGGCCGCCGCCTCGAAGATCGTCACGTTGACGATGTCGCCGATGCCGAACCGGATGCCGCTCGGGGCGCGCCGGTCGGTGAACACGCCGCCGAGCACGTCCGGCTCGAACGCCTCCAGCACCTGGACGGCCCGGGCGTCGAGCCGCACCACCGCATAGGGCAGCGTCGGGCTGTGCTCGGTCCGGATCTCGAGGCTGGACGGCCCCGACATCGGGATGAAGCCGCACCCTCCAAGTCCAACCGCCGCTAGCAGGCTCGCCGCGAACGCGACCAGCGCCGAACTCCGCATCCCCTGCCCCGACGGTAAGACTCACGCTCAGATTCTCGAAAGCTGCTGATAACGCGAGCCGATCCCGGCTTCATGACAGCCGGAGCGAAATCGTCCTGCGTCGCGAGATCACCGCTCTCATGTCACCCGTCTGCAACACTCCGGAGCCGACGGAGCCGACCGCGATTCGCGTCCGGCCGCGGCTGCACCGGAACTCGTTAAAATTTTACCCATCCAAGTATTTCTCGATAACCATCTTTTCTAACAAGGTCTTAATGCCGCTCCTTTATGAGTATGTGATTGGAAGGTGGAAAACGTGCGGTCGGCAGGACGTGCGGCCGCAGCGGACAGGACGTCACATGGACACGAGCCTCACCATAAGGCCACCGAGCGTCGCCCCGATGGGCGACCATGGGCGGCCCGTGGCGGTCGAGGCCCCGGCCGTCCCCACCGTGCTCCCCGAGCACCAGACGGTCGCCGCACTCGGCGCCAGCAACTCCACCTCGACGGACCCCGACCTCGGCCAGAACGGCAACCCTCCGTCCCAGGAGCAGCCGCTCGCGGCCCAGATGCGCCAGGCCGCCGAGCAGACCACCCGCGTGCTGATCCTCAACCCGGAGACCCGCGAGGTGATCTTCCGGGTGATCGACTCGCGCTCCCGCCAGGTGCTCCGACAGGTGCCCGACGAGGCGCTGCTGCGGATGCGCGCCTACAACAAGGCGCTCGAGGAAGGCAAAAGCGCAGCCGACGTGATGATGCACGCCGACCTGCAGGTCTGATCCGTCCCTGATCGGTCCGCCTCCTCGCCGGTCTTTCCTCGTGCCGCGCTCGGCCCGCGCCGCTTCTGTCCTCGCGCCGCACGTCACGCGCCACGCGCCGCACTGCCCGACTTTCTCGTGCACCGATCCTGTCGTGCACCGATCGACGTCGTGCGCCACGCCCCGCCGCTTCTGCACCACCTCCTCCGAACGAGCCGATCGATCCGCCACGGCGCGAGCGGGAGATCGCCGCGCGGCGGGTATCCGGCCGCCCTCTCGCGGACCGGTATGCTTAATGAAAACCTAATCGAAACCAATGCGTTCGGTCTCCCGGCGGAGAGCCGAAATTAGGCGGGAATTAACGGGCCGTATTTACGCTTGGTTACGTCCCGCCGTGCGATCACGGCCGGCGACCATGAAGGTCGAAGCTCCACCGCCAGTACGGCACACAACCAGAAAGGTTGAACTCCATGTCTTCCGGTATCACCCTCTCGGCCGGCGTCCGCCAGAATCTTCTCTCCCTCCAGGCGACCGCGGACATGATGGCGACGACGCAGAATCGTCTCGCCACCGGCAAGAAGGTCAACTCGGCTCTCGACAATCCGTCGAACTTCTTCACCTCGCAGTCGCTCAGCGACCGGGCGGGCGACCTCAACTCGCTCCTCGATTCGATCGGCCAGGCGGTGAAGACGCTCGACGCGGCCAACAACGGCATCACCTCGCTGACCAAGCTCGTGCAGTCCGCGAAGTCGATCGCCCAGCAGGCCCGCTCGGCGACGGCTCCGGCCGCCACCTACGACGCCCTCAACGTCACCGGCACGCTCCCCTCCGAGACCATCTCCTCGACGATCGCGGGCGGCGCCAACGACCTTCAGCCGAAGGCCGTGAACCTCTCGTTCACCAACCAGAGCGAGTCGATCGGCGCGGTGACGGGCTCGGCCGACCTGTCCGGTGGTCTGACGGGTGCCGACGCCGGTACGGTTCAGATCCGCGTCACCGCGAGCGGGGTCGACAAGACCTTCAACGTGGCGCTCGACGGAACCGAGGCGGACACCGCGGCCGTCGTCGCGAAGTTCGCCGCGACGACGTCCGGCACCGTGGGCGACACGCTCGACCAGTACCTCACCATCGCCAACGACGGCTCGGGCCATCTGGCGCTGACGGCGGCCTCGGCCGACGTCGACTTCTCGATCAGCGCCGCCGGCTCCGGCTCGACCGCCGCCACCCTGACGGCCGTCGGCCTCACCGCCGGTGCCCACAATTCGACCAGCCTGCTCGACCGCATCACCGCGGCCGGCGGCACGGCGGGCACGTCCAGCCTGGTGCTGAGCGTCACCGGCCAGACCGACAAGACCGTCACGTTCGGCAACAGCGGTGGTCAGGTCTCGACCATCTCCGAGCTGAACAGCTGGATCAACAGCAATCGCGGCGCGGCGACCGGCTCGATCTCCGGCACCACGTTCTCGATGAGCCTGGCGGCAGGTTCGGGCAATGCGATCGGCTTCAACGCGACCGATGTCGGCGTCACCACGGCGCTCGGCCTCAACGCGGCGACCGCGAACTACAACTTCGGCACCGGCGCCCGTGGCGGCATGGGCTCGGCGCTGTCGAAGTCGTTCAACAGCGAACTGACGCTCGGCGAGATCGACACGACCCTCGCCGCCGGCACCAGCATCTCGATCACGGTCGACGCCAACGACGGCAACGGCTCGCAGACCCAGACGGTCGGCCTCGCCGGAACCGACAACCTGACCTCGGTCGTGAACAAGCTGAAGGGCAACGCCACCCTCGCGGCCAACCTCGACATCTCCAACGAGGCCGGCAAGCTCAAGCTGGTCGCCAAGACCGCCGACGTCGACTTCTCGATCGCCGCCGGCAGCGCCACCACGGCCCTCAACATGACGGCCGGCTCCTACAACTCGACCAGCCTGCTCGATCAGATCGTGGCCGGCGGCGGCTCCATCGGCGACACCATGACGGTGGCGGCCAACGGCGGCGCGGCCCAGACGATCACGTTCGGCAAGGGCACGGGCCAGGTCTCGACCATCGCCGAGTTCACCAAGGCGATCTCGAACCTGTCCGGCGTCACGGCGAGCGTCACCGGATCGGCGTTCTCGATCGGCGTGGCGCAGGGCACCAGCCAGACCTCGCTGACCATCGGTGGCGCGACCAACACGCTCACCGCGATCGGCACCAGTGCCCAGTCGAAGTCGGGCGTCAAGCACGAGGGTGACCCGAACTCGACTCGCGAGAGCCTGCAGAAGGACTACAACGACGTCCTCGCGCAGATCGACGCCCTGTCGAAGGATGCCTCCTACAACGGCATCAATCTCCTCAACGGCGACGATCTCAAGGTGGCCTTCAACGAGAGCAACACCTCGTCGCTGACCATCAAGGGCGTCACCTACAGCGCGTCCAACCTCGGCCTGAACAAGCAGAACGGCACCACCTTCCAGGACAACGCGAAGATCGACGAGACCATCTCGGCGATCAACGATGCCCTGACGTCGCTCCGCACCCAGGCGTCGAAGTTCGGCTCGAACCTGACGACCGTCCAGACCCGTCAGGACTTCACCAAGAGCATGATCAACACCCTGCAGACGGGTGCCGACAACCTGGTGCTGGCCGACTCGAACGAGGAAGGCGCCAACATGCTGGCCCTGCAGACCCGCCAGCAGCTCTCCACCACGGCCCTCTCGCTCGCCAACCAGGCGAACCAGGCCGTGCTGCGGCTGTTCTGAGTCTCCTCGGCCACGTCCGATACGGACAAATACGGACGGCGGGGCTTCGGCCCCGCCGTTTTCATTTTAACGATCGTGCCGACCGCGCGAGAGCGGCGATTTCGGCCCGCGGCCGCGGCCCCGGCGACCGTGCGCGCGCGCCGCCACGGCATCGCGGAAAACCCGATCGGCCCCCCGAAGGGCCGCGCGCGGGCTCGGCGCGCCGATCCGATTCCCTAAATCGTCCAGCATCTTGAGGTCCGGGCTCCGGGCCCGCGACGGCGTCGTGACCGCGCTGCGGCGGGGCGTCGCGGCGTGCCGCGCCGAGGTCGGCCCGGCGCCCCGCAGGCCCACCCGGCAAAAATTGCTTATACGTAAAGAAAGCAGATTCCAGGCGCAGAATTTTCAACGTCGTTATCGAGGCGTTAACGATCTCGGCCCTACCCTCTCCACGTTCGGCAAGAGGCTGGCGCGAATCTCAACCCGCGAGCCCTCCGCGCCGGTCCGAGATTTCGACGGAGAGGCTTCCATGTCGTCCAACATCACCCTGTCCGCCGGCGTCCGCCAGAACCTGCTGTCGCTGCAGGCTACCGCGGACCTGATGGCGACCACCCAGAACCGTCTCGCCACCGGCAAGAAGGTCAATTCCGCGCTCGACAACCCGTCGAACTTCTTCACCTCGCAATCGCTCAGCGACCGCGCCGGGGATCTCTCGTCGCTGCTCGACTCGATCGCGCAGGGGATCAAGACGATCGAGGCCGCCAACAACGGCATCACCTCGCTGACCAAGCTCGTGCAGTCGGCCAAGTCGATCGCCCAGCAGGCCCGCTCGGCGACGGCGCCCTCGGCCACCTACGACGCGCTCAGCATCACCGGCTCGCTGCCGACCGAGATCATCGGCTCGGCGATCGCCGGCGGCGCCAACGACCTCTCACCCAAGGCCGTCAACCTCTCCTTCACCAACATGGCCGAGACGATCGGCACCAAGACCGGCACGGTCGACCTGACCGCCGGTCCCGGTGGCGCCGGCGCGGCCGGCACGGTGCAGATCCGCGTCACGGTGTCGGGCGTCGCCAAGACGTTCGATGTCAACCTGGCCGGCACCGAGGCGAACTTCGCCGCCACCCAGGCGGTGTTCGACGCCACCACGTCCGGCACGGTGGGCGACACGCTCGACAACTACATCACCATCACCAACGACGGTTCGGGCCACATGGTCCTGACCGCCGCCTCGGCCGACGTCGACTTCTCGATCAGCGCCGCCGGCTCCGGCTCGACCGCCGCCACCCTGACGGCCCTCGGCCTCACCGCGACGACCCACAACTCGACCAGCCTGCTCGACAACGTGATCGCCGCCGGCGGCACGCTCGGCACCTCGAACATGATCCTCAAGGTCTCCGGCCAGGCCGACAAGACCGTCACGTTCGGCCACGGCGGTGGCATGGTGTCGACGATCAGCGAACTGAACTCCTGGATCAACTCGAACCGCGGCGCGGCGACCGCCTCGATCAGCGGCACCACCTTCTCGCTCGGCCTCGGCGCGGCGACCGGCAACTCGATCGGCTTCACCCTCTCGGACGTCGGCGTCGCCGGCGCGCTCGGCCTCAACGCCGCCGAGGCGGACTACAACTTCGGCACCGGCGCCCGCGGCGGCATGGGCTCGCTGCTCAGCAAGACCTTCAACAGCGACCTGACGCTCGGCGAGATCGACACCGACCTCGCCACCGGCACCAACATCGCCATCACGGTCGATCCGAACGACGGCACCGGCCCGCAGACCCAGACGGTCGGCCTCGCCGGCACCGACAACCTCAATTCCGTGGTCGCCAAGCTCAAGGCCAACGCGATGCTCGGGGCCAACCTCGACATCACCAACGAGGCCGGCAAGCTGAAGATCGTCGCCAAGTCGGCCGACGTCGACTTCTCGATCGCCGCCGGCCTCGCGACGACGGCCCTCAACATGACGGCCGGCAGCTACGCCTCGACCAGCCTGATGGATCGCCTGATCGCCGCCGGAGGCGCCGAGGGCGACGTGTTCACGGTCTCGGCCAACGGCGGCGCCGCCCAGACCATCACGTTCGGCAAGGGTACGACCCAGGTGTCGACGCTCGCCGAGTTCACGGCGGCGCTCTCCAACCTGTCGGGCGTGACCAGCAGCGTCACCGGAACGGCCTACACGATCAGTCTCGCCGAGGGAACCAGCCAGACGACGCTCGCCATCGGCGGCTCGACCAACACGATCACGGCGCTCGGCACCAGTGCCCAGATCCTCAAGGGCGTCAAGCACGAGGGCACGGCGAACTCGACCCGCGAGAGCCTGCAGAAGGACTTCAACGACGTCCTCAACCAGATCGACGGACTGTCGAAGGACGCCTCCTACAACGGCATCAACCTGCTCAACGGCGACGACCTCAAGATCACCTTCAACGAGCGCGGCACCTCCTCGCTGACCATCACGGGCGTCACCTACTCGTCGTCCAACCTCGGCCTGAACAAGCAGAACGGCTCGTCGTTCCAGGACAACACGATCGTCGACCAGGTGATCGAGTCGATCAACACGGCGCTCACCACGCTGCGCACCCAGGCCTCGAAGTTCGGCTCGAACCTCTCGACCGTCCAGGTGCGGCAGGACTTCACCAAGCAGATGGTGAACACGCTGCAGATCGGTGCCGACAACCTCGTGCTGGCGGACACCAACGAGGAAGGCGCCAACATGCTGGCCCTGCAGACCCGCCAGCAGCTCTCCACCACGGCCCTCTCGCTCGCCAACCAGGCGAACCAGGCCGTGCTGCGGCTCTTCGGCTGACGCCGAGACCCACGCTCCGGCGGACCGCGGGGCCACGGCCCCGCGACTCCGCCGAGACGCCGGACGGCAGGCGCCGCGGTCCACGTCGATCGCAGGCTTTGGCACGCCGCGCCGTCCACACCACCCGAAACGATCCAGAAGAGATCGATGCGGCTACGTGCGAGCCGCACGAACCAGGCGCGCGTCCGACGCAAATCGGGCAGCCTGAATAAGCATGTCTTAACGGCACGACGCTACAACCGAAGTCCATCGTGCCGACCAGTGGCACCAGGAGTCCCCGAGATGCACAGCGCGGCGAAAGCCTACGGACAGGTGGCGCAACAGATCGCGAATCCGCGCGAGCTCGAAGCCCGCTTGCTGCTCAAGGCGGCGGCCCGCCTGCAGCACGTCCGCGAGGACTGGGAGAAGGATCGTTCCGATCTCTTCGACGCCTTGCTCTACAATCGCAAGCTCTGGACCGTGTTCCTCACCTCGGTCACCAGCCCGGACCACGAGATGCCGGCGCCGATCCGCCAGAACGTCGCCAATCTCGGCCTGTTCGTGATGAACCACACGCTCGACATCCAGCGCGATCCGCGGCCCGAGGCGCTCGCCGCCCTCGTCAACATCAATCGCGAGATCGCCGCCGGCCTGCTCGGCCAGCCGGCCTGAGACGCGGCGACACCGTAGCCGTGCGATCGACGCTCCGGCGCGTCGATCCGCGTTCCGCCGCCCGCCGGCGCGCCACATCGGGCCTCGCGAGCGACCCGCCCGGCGCGCCGCGCCACGCCGCGCCGCGCGGGTGGCGCCCTCGCCGGCGCAACCCAGCCCCATCGTCCAAGCCGTTGATTTTTCGCCGCGATGCCGGCAGAACCGGCGCGCTGCCGGGGCACCGCCGGGCGAGGACGGGAGGCGAAGACGACATGACCGAACCTGAAAAAAAGCTCCGACTCCACACGCTGCTCGGCACCCATCCGAATACCAAGGCGCTCAAGTCCGGCGCCGTCGTATCGGATCTCGTGGCGTTCGACTTCGCCGACATCCCGGTCGCCAATCGCGGCTTCAAGCCGATGGTGCGCCAGCACGTCTTCGATTTCGGCGAGCTCGCCATCGGCACCTTCCTGCAGGCCCGTGTGGCCGGCGCGCCCTACCGGCTGATCCCGGCGACCGTGGTCGGCCGCGGCCAGCTCCACACCATCGCCTACGTGCCCGAGCGCGGGCCGCTCGCGCCGGGCGACCTCGCCGGCAAGCGGGTCGGCGTGCGCGCCTACAGCCAGACCACCGGCATCTGGCTGCGCGGCATGCTGGAGGAGCTCTACGGCGTCGACCCGGAGCGCATCGACTGGGTGACGTTCGAGGATGCCCACGTGGCCGGCTACCAGGATCCGCCCTTCGTGCGCCGCGCGGCCGAAGGCGAGGATCTCGTCACGATGCTGCTCGACGGCGCACTCGATGCCGCCATCGTCGGCGACAGGTTTCCCGATCCGCGCCTCGCCCCCCTCGTCCCCGATCCCGAGACGGCGAACCGGCGCTGGGCCGAGACGCACGGCGGCGTGCCGATCAACCACATGCTGGTCGTGCGCGAGGAGATCGCGGCGGCGCGCCCCGACGTGGTGCGCGAGCTCTACCGCATGATCCGCGAGAGCACGGCGGCCGGCGGCCTGCCGACCGACGACGCCACGGCGGCGTTGCGCTTCGGCATCGAGCCGAACCGCCGCTCGCTCGAGTTGATCGTCGACTACGCGTTCCGCCAAAAGCTGATCCCGGAGCGGGTCAGCGTCGATTCGCTGTTCGACGACACGGCCCGCGGGCTCGCCTGACGCGGCGGGGCGTTTCCGGGCCTGGAAGCCCCTGGCAACCCACTGAGAAAACGATCGTTTTTCCCCTTAACGGATCGTTAAGCCAGATGGTTAACGATCCGTGAGACTCATGGGGGAGAGCGGCCATGGCCTTGAAGGTCGAACTGAAGCCCGGCGAACGCATCATTCTCGGCGACTGCGTCATCACCAATTCGGACCAGCGGGCGCGTCTGCTGATCGAGGGCGAGACGCCGATCCTGCGCGAGAAGGACATTCTGACGGCCGAGACGGCCGACACGCCGGCCAAGCGCATCTATCTCGCCGTGCAGCTCATGTACACGTCGAAGGACGCGCGCGCCTATCACGAGATCTACTTCAAGCTGGTCAGCGACATCCTCAAGGCGGCGCCGAGCACCTGGCCGCTGATCGAGAGCGTGAACAACCACATCCTGGCAGGCGAGATGTACAAGGCCCTCAAGGAGGCCAAGAAGCTGATCGCCTACGAGAGGGAGCTGGTCGACCATGCCCTGCATCGAAACGGCGAACAGTCCGGAGCACCCCACGCCCGCTCCGCGTGAAATCCAGGCCCTGCTTCTCCGCGATGCCGCCTGGCGCCTCCAGGCGGCCCAATCCGGCGCGGTCCAGAACGGCGAGCAGACGAGCCGCGATGCCATCGACGCCGCGCTGGTCCACAACCGCCGCCTCTGGCACGAGGTCGTCGAAGCCGCCGCGGCACCCGACCCGGCGCTTCCCTGCGCGGTGCGGCACAGCCTCGCCAGCCTCGGCCTGCTGGTCGATCACCAGACCGTCGCCTTCGCGACCGACCCCCGCCCCGAGCGCCTCGCCACGCTGATCGGCATCAACCGCGACATCGCCGACGGTCTCTTGGGCGCCTGAGGGGCGCCCTGCCCGACCGGCTGCCGGCGCCCGATCGGCGCCCGCGCCCTCAGAGATAGTTCACGAGATTGAGCTTGGAGAGCAGCGCCGTCGTCTGCAGCGAGGCCTGGAGGCTCGTCTGCAGGGCGAGGATCATGGCGGCCGACTCCTCCATCGGCACGCCTTCGATGTTCTCCAGCATGTCGGTCAGCGCCGCGGTGGTCTGGGTGTGGCGATCCTTGGCGGTCTGCACCGCCTTCTGCGAGGCGCCGAGATCGGCCGTGATGTCGGAGATCTTCTGGACGCCCTGCTGATTGCCGAGATTCGACTGGACCCGGTTCATCAGCGCCGAGAACCGGCCTTCGCCGTCGGCGTCGCTCGACGAGAAGGTGACGGCGGCCATCGCGGCCGTGTTGGCGATCGCCACCCGGAACGCCTGCTCGTTGGCCCGCATGCCGTAGGAGATCGAGATCTGCGAGTCGATGCGGGCGACCGAGGTGGAGCGCGCCGAGGTCGCGCCGGCCTCGCCCGTGTACCAGGTCAGCGTGTCGGCCGTCGTGCCGTTCTTCAGGGCGACGGCGGTATCGAAGGGCGGACCGTCGACCCGCTGCGGCGGCGTCGCGTCGCCGGCGTTGAAGAACTCGTTGGAGGCCTGCACGGCGGAGGCCGCCATCAGCGACGTCCTGGCGAGCGTTCCGACCGACGAGTTGAGGAGCGTGTGCAGGTTGGCGAGCGTCTCCGCCTCGGTGACGCCGATGGCGAACTGGTTCTTCTCCTTGGGCGGATCGACGACGTTGCCGACCCGGTTGCCGGCCGGAAAGCCGAGCGAGTCGAGCGTCGCGGAATCGCCGCCGAGCGTGATCTGCTCGCCGGCCGCCGACTTGAACACCAGCTGGCCCCCCTCGTTGGTGACCGACACGCCGCCGTTGCCGGCCGGCAACGAGTTGAGCGCCGCCATGATCTTGGTCGCGGCGGTCGACGGGCTGTCGCTCGCGTTCAGGCCCGAGACCGTGACGGCGGCCCCCCCGTTCAGGAGCGGCGTCTGGATCGTGATGGCGCCCGGCGTTCCGCCCAGGATGTGGCCGGGCGCCGAGAAGCCGCCGGTGCCGACCACGCTCTTCGGCGTCGATACCGCGGTGAGGACGAGATTCTCCTTGGTGCCGTCCGGCAGCGAGAAGCCGAACGTCACCGTGTCGCCGTCGCGCGGCAGCGTGCCGCCGATGTCGACCGACATCGTGGGCGGCGCGCCGGCCGGCTGGGTCGCGGTGGCGCCCGGGATCGTCGTCGCCATCGACAGGAGCTTGAAGCCGAACACCGAGCCGGCGACGTCCTCGCCGATCGAGACGACGTTGGTCGCCTTCGACGTCGTCGTCGCGAGCCCGAACGTGGACGCCGCGACCGTGCCGCCGATCGTGATGTCGCCGGTGCTGCTCGACGCCGTGACGGTGAGATTGCCGTTGGCCGTATCGACGACCGCGGTGCCGCCCGTGATGGCCGCCAGCGCGGTGTTCAGCTCCGCGATGGTCGACACCTGGCCGAGGCCGGTGCCGAACGTCACCGTGACGGCACTGGTGCCGATCGCGACCGACAGGGTCTGCCCGGCCGTGACGCCGCCCGCCTGGGTCAGCAGATTGGTCGGCGCGGCGGTGCCGGCCGAAAGGCCGAGCTCGGTCAGGAGCCCGGCCGTGCTGCCGGCCCCGATCGTGACGCTCGCGTCGGCATCCGCACCGGTGAGGACGAGATGGTTCGCGCCGTCGAGCGACGCCGTGACGCTCGGCGCGGCGGGCGCCGCCGCGGCGGTCAGCGCCGCGTTGATGGCGTCGCGGATCGTCGCGCCGTCGTCGCCGGCGTTGATCGTCACGCTGACGCCGCCGATGTCGAGCGTGCCGCCGGCCGCCGACGTGAAGGGCGGGCCGAGATCCGCCGTGCCGGTCGTCACCGCGACGGCGTCCGGCGCCAGCGTCGCCGTGGTGCCGACGAGGCTCGCCGAGGTCGAGGTGGTCGCCGGGATCACCAGCCGGCCGAGGCCGGTGGCGCCGAGATCGGCCTGGTTGCGCTCGGTGATGAGCTGGATCAGCCCGGCCTGCGGGCCGACGCCGTTGAGGATGTGGTCGGTGGTCTCGACCGCGGCCTTGTCGGGGGACAGGCCCGAGAAGATGAACTGGTCGCCGAACTGGGTGTTGAGCGCGCCCAGCATACGGTCGAGCTGGCCCTGGGCCGTCACCTGATCCTGGGTGCGGCCGTTCTGCGAGAGCACATAGGTCGCCTTGGGGATCGAGGTCTTCACGGTGCGGGCGGCGGCGTCGATGTCGGAGAGCGCCGTCTGCGACAGCTTCAGCCGGGTCTCGAGCTGCTGGATCGAGCCGTTGTAGGACGACACAGACGACAGCTTGGTGCGCAGCCCGACGGTGAGGCCACGGTCGAGACCGATGCCCGCATAAGTGTTGGAGCGCTTCTGGGTGCCGAGCTGCCGCTGCAGGTCGTCGAGCTGGCGCCGCATCGAGATGAGACGCTCGACCTGGAGCAGGCTCTGGCTTCCCAAGCCGGTGATCGCCATGGCAGCCTCACATCATCTGGAGCAGGGTCTTGAGCATCTCGTTGACCACCGAGAAGACCCGCGCGTTGGCCCCGTAGGCCGTCTGCAAGGTGAGGAGAGTCGTCATCTCCTCGTCGATGTTGACGGCGGCGCCTTCGTTGAGCCGCTGCTGCAGCGCGTCGACGACCATCTTCTGGCCTTCGGCGAGCTTGGCGGCACCGGCGGCGTTCTCGCCCTGCAGCGCCATCGCCTGGCGCAGGAAGGACGCGATGGTGCCGTTGTAGGGCGCCGCGTCCGAGCCGACGCCCGTGTTGGTCGCGTAGGTCTGGCCGGCGTTGACGAGCTTGTCGTAGAGGAAGTTCGGGCGGGTCAGGTCGCCGGACGGCGTGGCGACGTCGAACTGGACGAGCTTGCTGACGTCGGCGAGCAGCGCCGGGTTGACCGTGATGCGCGCCGCGAAGCCGACCGACTGCGGATACGTGCCGGCGACCGCGCCGGAGAAATAGTCGGGACCGTCCATGAAGAACGGCAGCGCCGCGGTTCCGCCGGTCAGCGAGGTCTGGGTCTTGGTGACCGAGACCGAGACGATGTCGGCCGCGCTCGCGGCGCCGTCGTCGAGAACGCGCAGCGTGTTGCCCGACGGGTTGGAGAACTGCACCTGGCCCGTGAAGGCCTTGTTCATCTGGGTGACGGCGCTGGCGAGCCCGCCCGAGAAGTCGATGCCGATCACCTTGTCGTTCGGATCGGCGGTGAGGCTGTTCGACAGCGGCAGCGCGCTCGGATTGTCGACCCGCACCAGGGTCGCCGTGTGGGTCTTGCCGGTGAGCGTGTCCTTCCAGCTCACCTTCACCGAATTGCCGGCGAGGAGCCCGGTCAAATCGACGTCGAAGCCGGACTGGGCGCCGGAGGTGGCCGGCGTGCCGGCCGTCGTCGTGTCGGAGAGGGAGCGCGAGACCGCGGCGGCGAACTCGTCGAGCTGGTTCTGCGCCTGGACCAGGACCTTGTCGCGCATCTCGAGATAGGCGGCGATCTTGCCGGAGCGGATCGAGCGCGTCGAGATCAGGTCGATGGTGCCGCCGGACGAGTTGGTGGCGATGATGGTGCCGACCTGGCGCTTGCTCTCGTCGGCGTTCCACTGGGCGCCGGCGGTGATCATGCCCTGGGCGTCGAACGACAGGGTCGAGGCGGAAGCGCCGGCGAGCTGGATCCCGGAGCTCGTGAACACCGCGACGCTGTCGTCGGTGTTGTGGGTCACCTGGATGTCCATCAGCTCGGCGAGCCGGTCGAGATAATAGTCGCGCTGATCCAGCATGGTCGCGCGCGAGGCGTCGTTCGAATGCGACGCGGTGAGCTGATTGTTGACCTGCGCCAGCCCCTTGAGAAGGGTGTTGACGCTCGCCACGCACTCGGCCAGCCCCTGCTCGGCGTTCTGCCGCAGGGATTGGATGTCCTCCGACATGTTGTTGAGCTGCTGCGCCACCGCGATGCCGGTCGACAGCACGTTGGCACGGGTCGAGTAGTCGGACGGATTGGTGGTGAGCGCCTGGATCGCCTCGGTGAAGCCGTTGTAGACCGATTCGAGCGAGGTCGCCGAGTTGGGATCGCCGTAGATGTTCTGCAGCCGTTCGTAGAACTGCGAGCGGAGCGTCGCGTAGGCGCCGCCCGTGCTCTCGGTCCGGAGCTGCTTCTGGATGTACTGGTCGACCAGTCGGTTGACGGCGGCGAGCCGGACGCTGACCAGATCGCCGCCGGCCGCGACCGTCGCGGTCTCGACCGTCTTGCGGGTGTAGCCCGGGGTCTGCGCGTTGGCGACGTTGGCCGAGACGAGCGACAGCCCGCCCTGCGCCGCATTGAGGCCGGCCGCGGCCGTCCGGAGCGCCTGGGTGAGACTCATTTAGGTGCCCTCCGCCGTCGCGCGCTCGCTCAGCGCAACATGTTCAGAAGATCCTGGATCATCTGGTTGCTGGTCGTGATCACCCGCGTGTTGGCCGAATAGGCCTGCTGGGTGACGATCAGCTTGGTGAACTCGTCGGCGATGTCCGTGTTGGCGCCCTCGAGCGACGAGCCGACGATCTTGCCGGCGGCCCCGTAGACCGCGGTTCCCGACTCGTCGGTCGCCTCGAAGGCGCCGCCGTCGATCTTCTTCAGGTAGTTGGCGCCGGCGAACTTGGCGAGCGTCACCTCGGCGAGGTCGATGGTGCGGCCGTTCGAGTACGAGCCGACCACCCGACCCTTCTCGCTGACCGAGATGGTCTGCAGCGCACCGGCCGCGTAGCCGTTCTGGGTCAGCAGGTTGACCTGGACGTTGCCGTTCGGGTCGGAGAACTCGGTGATGCCGCCGGAGCCGAACTTCAGCGAGATGGTGCCGAGCGCCGCGCCGTCGACCGTCACGTCGGAGAGGGTCAGGTTCGCCACCACCGGGTTCATCTGGCCGTCGGAGCCGAACGTGAAGTTGGTGCCGACGTTCTTCCAGGCGGTCTCGCTGCCCGTGGCGCTGGAGTTGACCTGATAGAACAGGTTCCAGGTGTCGACGTGGCCGCTCCCGAGCGTGGTCGAGTCGATCTTGGCCCAGCGGAGCTGGATGTTGGCCTGAGACCCGGACACGTCGTAGGCCGTGATGGCGCCGCCGCCGATCGACTGCGACACGAAGGTGGTGACGTCGTCGCCGACCACGGTCTGGTTCGAGGGCAGAGCCGACTTGGTGCGCAGACCGAACACGGTCGGGTTGGCGTCGCCGCCGATCGTGATCTGGTCCGTCAGGCTCGCCGCCGTGATGGTGAGGTTGCCGTTGAGCGAATTCACCGAGGCGGAACCGCCGGTGAGCGTGGCGAGCTGGGTGGCGAGATCCGCCATGGTCTGGATGTTGGGCAGTCCGCCGGTGCCGAAGGTGAGGGTGAGGGTCGGGTTCGATCCGATCGTGATGGTCAGGGTCTGGCCGGACGCCGCCGCCGACTGCGTCAGCAGGTTGGTCGGATTGGTGGTGCCGACCGACAGCCCGATCTCGGTCATCAGCGCGGCGTTGCTGCCGCCGATGGCGATCGCCGTGCGGGCGTCCGCGCTCTGCAGCACGAGCTTGCCCGAGGCGTCGAGCGTCGCCGTCACGGCGGGGTTCGCGGCCGTGTTGATGGCCGACAGGACGTTGGCCGGCGTCATGCCGGCCGTCAGCACCACGTTGTTGCCGTTCACCGTGATGGTGCCGGCGTTCACCAGCGTGCCGGGCAGCACCGCCGCGCCGGTGAGCAGCGCGTTGGCGTCGGGGCTCAGCGTCGCGCCCGTGCCGGTGATCTTGGCGGGCTGCGGCGAGACGGCCAGGGGATTGGCGATGAAGTCGGTCGCCTTCAGGAGCTCGGAGCCGACCGTCGCGGTGTCGTGCGACGGCGTGAAGGGGTAGCGCGGCAGGTTGGCGCGGTAGGAGATCTCGGTGGTCGCCTGGGCCGGCAGGAAGTCGTTCTTGAACTTCAGGAGGCTCGGCACGCTGGCGCTGAGATTGCCGGTGGTCGAGTCGATCGGGATGCCCATCAGATAGTAGCCGGCCCCGTTGACCAGATAGCCGTCCTTGTTCGGCTGGAAGTCGCCGCGCCTCGTGAACTGGTTGACGCCGGAGAAGATCGGGTTGTTGTCCACCACGCTGGTCGGCTTCATGACGACGAAGTAGCCGTCGCCGTTGATCGCCATGAAGGTGCCGATCGAGCTCGTCTGGATGTCGCCTTGCACCGTGTTGGTGCCGCGCGACGAAGCCTGCACGCTGCCGGCCACCTGCTTGGAGGGCTGATTGTCCTGGATCAGGTCGGTGAAGCTCGTGTCGGTGCGCTTGTAGGCGGTCGTCTGCGAGTTCGCGATGTTGCCGGAGATGTTCTGCAGGGCGAAAGACTGCGCCTGCATGCCCGTCACGGAGGTGGTCAGCGCGCCAAAGATACCCATCGGTCGTCTCCACTCGGCCGAGCGGTACGCGAAACCCGATTGCGCGCCCGCACCCTGCCGACTGTTCAGCAAGCGCTGTGCCGACGGGTGACGGTGTTTGTTCTCAATGAGTTAGGCTCGGCCGGGCGGCGCGTGGCGAGGCCGCGCCCCGGCAAGAACGGCCGCTGCCCGGCAGATATTTCCGCCCGACAAAAATCGCGGCTGCGCGATCCTGCCGGGTCGCACATCCGTAGGCGGGCGAAGGCCTGTCTCCGGCCGCATGCCCTTCAAACGGACGCCGCACCCGAACCAGGCGCGACTTTTTTCGCGGCACCGAACTTTTTTCTCCCGCCTCCGACGACCGGCGGCGGCGGTGGCGGCGGTGGCGGCGGTGGCGGTGGTGGCGGCGGCTCGGCCCGGTCCGGATCGCGCCGGCGAAGCGGCCAACGGCAGCCCCCGGGCTCGCTTGCCCCGCCCCGGCCGCCGCCCTACTGTCCGGGGAAACCCGGACATCGAGGATCCGACATGCGCTTCGACGGCACCAGTGCCTATGTCGCCACCGACGACCTCAAGGTCGCCGTCAACGCCGCCATCGCGCTCGAGCGTCCGCTTCTCGTGAAGGGCGAGCCCGGCACCGGCAAGACCGTGCTGGCCGTCGAGATCGCCAAGGCGGTGGGGGCGCCGCTGATCGAGTGGCACGTCAAGTCGACCACCAAGGCGCTGCAGGGGCTCTACGAGTACGACGCCGTGTCGCGCCTGCGCGACAGCCAGCTCGGCGACGCGCGGGTCAAGGACATCCGCAACTACATCAAGCGCGGCAAGCTGTGGGAGGCGTTCGTCGCCGATACGCGACCCGTGCTGCTGATCGACGAGATCGACAAGGCCGACATCGAGTTCCCGAACGACCTCCTGCAGGAGCTCGATCGGATGGAGTTCTACGTCTACGAGACCGGCGAGACCGTGCGGGCGCGGCGCCGGCCGATCGTCGTCATCACCTCCAACAACGAGAAGGAGCTGCCGGACGCCTTCCTGCGCCGCTGCTTCTTCCACTACATCCGCTTCCCCGACCCGGACACGATGCGGGCGATCGTCGAGGTGCATTTCCCCGGCATCAAGCAGCGGCTGGTCGCCGAGGCCTTGCGGCTGTTCTACGAGATCCGCGACGTGCCCGGCATGAAGAAGAAGCCCTCGACCTCGGAGCTGCTCGACTGGCTCAAGCTCCTGATGGTCGAGGACATCGGCCCCGAGATGTTGCGCGAGCGCGACCCCAAGAAGCTGATCCCGCCCCTGCACGGCGCGCTGATCAAGAACGAGCAGGACGTCCACCTGTTCGAGCGCCTCGCCTTCATGGCACGGCGCGAGGGGCGTTAAGATAAAGCAGAGAGGCACGTTAACGAAACAGAAGCTTCGAGCTAATTATTACACCTACAACCCAGCGCAAGCATTAACTTGCTGAGCGTTGACCGAGTCGAAATATTGTATGCACGTGACAACTCTCTTAGTTCATTCTCCGAAATACTGCTTTTTTCCAAAAACTCCCTAAACTTATTGGGGTGAAATCTATATAATTCATTCAATTGCGCAAATGTCAATTGAATTGCAAAGAGATGATGTGCTGGGATATCGCATGCAACAATAAGATCCGAAATATCATAAAGCGCCGGGAAAAGCGGCAATTGAGCATCACTCAAGCGCCGCCCGCGTCTTAATCGCTCTGCGAACGAACGCTCAACCGAATCTGGACGTACAGAATTTCTGCTTTTCCCGCGCGATCGGCGACCGAGTTTAGCGTGTCCGATCATAATGCACCCGCGCGATGGCCGGAGGCTCCGCCCCCTTATATACCCGATCTACAAAGAAGGAATTCTTTGATTTGCTTACACCACAGAAGAAGCCACACCGTGAATTTTGCCAACGAAACCCACAATACCAATTCCCCACAAAACGATCCGGGATTTCGTAAATTACTCCATTGAAGCAAGTTTCACCAATCAGATCGCGCGGATCGCTCAGCTTTAAAATCCTGCGAAAAATCCATTCACTCGCGTTAGACACATCGTTTTTTAGATCGAGATCATCTAGTCTGAGCCATTCATTCGCCGGCCCAGTAGTCCAAATCATCTGCATTCTAACACGATCAAACCCCACGATTGAGTCTCCCTTCACTTTCTCCAAGCATTTCTTGAAGTTTCTCAATTGGCCCTATCGCCTTGGAAGCCAAATCCCGGACGGCACCTAGGGACTCCGTGAGATGAGAGAAGTCATACTTGTTTGCAATCTCCTTAAGCCTTCGCCTTTCGATAAACATTTCCTGCAGAATTCCCTTTAACTCAGAAACTACATCGAGCATATTATGATCTAGCCAGAATACATGATCCTCTGAAATCTTAAATGAGCTTGGTATGTTTATTGGAAATCGTTCTAGCATTTCAATTACTTCACGAGAACAATCAAGATGCTCCTCGCCAGGAGCAACAATCTTTGTTTCTACACCAATTGATGTCGCACGGCACTGGAGAACAAAGGACTCTACCTCATTCTTCATTCGCCCTAATCCGGACTTCAGCACGGCTCTAAATCGCCTCGCGCGGGAAAGCTCTTCATTCTTCTTCTCTTCTTCTACGCGGCGCCGCTCCGCAAACCACAACGATATTGCAATTGCAGCACCAATCAGTGCGCCCACAACCTGGGAAAGCGCCTGCGGATCAGCCCAACGCCTTAGATACTCAAGCATTCTAGAATCACGCGCTGCGATCAACGAAACGCTACTACTGCAAATTGAGCAATTTGTCGACCACCCCGCAGAGATCTCGATTGAAATATTTCAACGATCTCACCCTGGGTTTAAGGGCGGCTTGAGCCAGATTTCATCACCGCTCAGACGCAACAACCCCGCGGCTGGATCCGTCTGCCCCAACCAACTTACCAGGAGCGTGCTGCAAAATGCGCCTGAGGCAAGTAGGTGATCGCGTCAATCGCCTCCCCCGCCGCCGTCACTGCCACTCGTGTCGGACGACGACCCGCCACCCCGTCGCGTCCCGCGACGCACCAGGGCGACCAGGATCCCACCGACCGCCCCGGACACGGCGAGCAGTCCGAGCACCGTCTGGGCATCCGACGTCATGTCGCGTCTCCTCGCGGGGGCGCCGCATCAGATCAGATGATGGCTGATGCAGTAGCGCACCGCCTCGCTGCGGCCGCCCGCCGGACCGCCGTCGCGCGAGGTCTCCGGCTCGGGCGGAGAGCCGGTCCGGACCACGGTGCCGGCGAGCCGTCCGGCGGAGCCGGCCTGGGCCTGCTCTGTGCCGAGGGCGAGACGATCGTGCGGGCTCATTTGGCTCTCCTGGCGTAGACCGGATCATCGAACGACGATCGGTTTCTACGGCAGGGCGACGGCGCGCTCCGTGCGGAGGATCACACGGGGCCGCGCCGGTGGCCGCCGGGAAAGGGCAAGCGCCGCACGCCCGGCCGGAACCGGACCGGACGGCGCGAAAGCCCACATCGGCCCGATCTCTTGGTGAAAACGTTTACACCGACAGAGCGGGACCGGCGGGACGGCTCGAAAGGGCCGGTCGAGGACCGACGAACGGGCTGCCGCTCAGCCGACCACCGCGGTCGTGATCTCCGCCGCCTGCGCGTGGCGGGTCAGCAGCTCCGCCGTGCGGTCGAGCACCGCGGGCAGGCCGTCCGCCCCGCCGAACGCGGTGACGACAAGGAGCATGCGCGTCGTCCCGACCGTCACCATGGCGCGCTCGGAATCGCTCGTCGGGCTGCCGAACGGCCCTTGCGCATCGACATAGACGGGCAGGCCTTCGAGGTTCAGAACGTCCTTGCCGATGCCCTTGTAGGTCTCGCCGGCCGCCGCCACCCGCATCGTCACGGCGTCGCCGACGATGCGGTCGCGGTCGTAGACCCCGAGCGACTGGCGGCTCTCGATCGATACGAGGTTCATGAGATCGACCACGGTGTTGATGCGATAGAGCCCGAGCCCGCGCAGCACCCGCCGCATCAGCGCCTCCTGCGAGCCGCGATAGCGGGTCGGATCCTTGCCGAGCGCCCGGTAGCCCCGGCGCAGCGCCTGCACGGCGGGCAGCTTGGCGATGTCCTCGATCACCATGTCGCGCGTCACCGCCGCGGCGCCGGCGTCGAGCGCCGCCCCGAGCGCCGGATCGTCGGTGCCGTTGACGACCCGCGCCTCGACGAGGCCGAGCACCAGCGACGGACAGGCGGCCTTCACGGCGGGATCGATCACGATGGTCATGCGGCACCTCGGCGATTTGCGACCGCCAATAGAGCGCCCCGGCCGAAACGTAAATCCCGGCCCACGCGGACGCGCTCAGCCGCAGGCCGGCAGCTCGCCGGCGCCCGGCACGTCGCGCAGATCGACGTCGCGCATCAGCGGGAAGAAGTCGCCGCCGGCCTCCGTCTTCAGATAGGTCGTGAGCAGCACCCGCTCCGGCGCGGCGGCCGTGCGACACGCCTCGGCGCCGACGCCGAGCGTCAGCGAGCCGCGCTCGCCGCGTCCCTTGCGGGCCATCAGGTCGCTGCGCAGCGCCGTCACCCGGGCGACGTCGGCGGGCTCGAGCCGATAGGCCCAGACCGCGGCGCCTTTCGTCACCTCGCCGCGCAGCGACGCGAGGTCGGCCGGATCGGCGGCATCGGCGAGCACGAAGGCGCTCACGACGGGCGCGGCGGCCCCGACCGTCACGGTGAGCTTCAGGGTGACGCTGCCGGGCCGCGGCCGCACCCCGGCCGGCAGCCGCACCCCCACCCGCAGCACGGCCGGGTCGATGGTGGTGAAGTCGGTGCGGGCGAGCTTCACCATCGACGTCACCGGCATCGACGTGCAGGCGCCGGCCGTCAGGGCCACGGCCCCGAGAATCCCGGCCAAGCCCCGGCAGGATCGCGATAAACGCATCTCTACACCTCGATTGACGAGAATGAGTTATTGTTTTATGATAATTCATCATCGCAAATCGATCAATGAGGTCGTTCATGTCAAGCGTCGCTCCGGCCCCTGCCATCGCCTCGGCGCAAGCCCGGCTCGCCCGCCTCTCCCGCCGGATGGAATGGGTCACGACGCTGGGCATCGTGCTGATCGTCGTATTGATGGGGCTCGCCTTCGTGATCCCGGACTGGAGCCGCAACCTGCTGCTGCACCGGCTCGGGGCCACCGGTGCCAAGCTGCCGCTCGCGGCGTCCGATCAGGCTGTCATGGCGATGATCCACGCCGTCCCGCTCGGGCTGATGATCTGGGGGCTGTGGCAGGTGCGCTCGCTGTTCCGCGACTTCGCGGCCGGCCTGGTGTTCACAGCCGCGGCGGCGCAGCGGCTGCGGCTGTTCGGTTTTTCGGTGCTGCTGCAGGGACCGCTCGGTCCGCTCACCGCGACGGCGCTGGCGCTCGCGCTGTCGCTCGGCAATCCGCCCGGCCAGCGCTATCTCGTGCTCACGTTCTCGATCAACGACTACGTCGCCCTGATCGTCGGTGGCGTGCTGATCGCGGTCGCCGCCGTCATGCGCGAGGCCGTCCAGCTCGCCGACGAGAACGCCGCCTTCGTGTGAGTCCGCCGATGCCGATCGTGGTCAATCTCGACGTCATGCTGGCGCGGCGCAAGATGCGCTCGAAGGAGCTCGCCGAGCGCATCGGCATCACCGAGCAGAACGTCTCGCTGCTGAAGTCCGGCAAGGTGAAGGGCGTGCGCTTCGACACGCTCGGGCGCATCTGCGCCGTGCTCGACTGCCAGCCGGGCGACATTCTCGAATATCGGCCCGGCCCGGAGGACGAAGGGACGCCGGGCGACGACGCCTGATCCCGGCGCCGGCGTCAGCGCCCGGCGGGGCGGTCGGGCGCGGCAGCTGCCTCGCCCTCGTCGATCGCGCGGGCGCGGCGCCAGTCGAGCGTGTTGGGCGGCTCCGGCGGATCGGCCGGCCCGAAGGACGGGTCGGCGAAGGAGCGTCCGCCATAGGCGGCGACCGGCCGCGTGTCGTAGCGGTCCGCCGCGTATCCGTCCGTCGCATATCCGTCCGCCGCGGACCGATCCGCGTCGTACCGGTCGTCGGCGGTCGCGCCGGCCGCGACCGGCGACGGTGCCGCCGCCACGGCCCGCACCTCGGCCCAGGCGGCCGGCGGCGGCGGATCGACCGCGTCGTCGTCCTGGCGATAGCGCGGCAGCGCGCCGGCGAGGCGCTTGCGGTCGCGCCTGCGCGCCAGCCCGGCCTCGATCGCCTCGCGCCGGTTGCGCAGGCGGCTGCGGGCCTCCTGCAGCATCCGCCCGGCGATGCCGCCGGCCCACACCAGATCCCAGGGCTCGAACTGCCGCACCGTGTCGTCGTTCTCGACGATCGCCCGGGCGATCAGGTTGCCGGCGATCGCCGTGGTGTTGAGCCCGTGCCCGGCGAAGGCGCCGGCGACCCACAGGCCGGGCGAGACCTCGCCGATCTGCGGCATGCGGTGGATCGCGAAGGCCATGCTGCCGTTCCAGG
This sequence comes from Rhodoplanes azumiensis, assembly GCF_042682915.1. NCBI lineage: Bacteria > Pseudomonadati > Pseudomonadota > Alphaproteobacteria > Hyphomicrobiales > Nitrobacteraceae > Rhodoplanes > Rhodoplanes azumiensis. Next base: position 46,618 of record NZ_JBHUIW010000025.1, read on the forward strand.
CATGGGTGAACTCGACCGGCCCCAGCCTCGGATAGACCGAGGCGATCGCCGGCGCGAAGCGGCGCCGCGCCACCCGCATCGGATCGCGCGGGAAGCAGGTGCCCTCGCCGCACCACAGCAGGCGATCGCCGTCGATCACCCGGTAATGGTGATTGGCGAAGCGCGAGTCGCTCACCGCGCCCGGATAGGCGATCGCCTCGCGCAGCTTCGGGCCGAGCGGCGCCGTCACGGCCGTCGTGCTGGTGATCGACATCACGGTCGCGGCGAGCTGCGGCATGATTTCGGCCATGTGGACGTTGCCGGCCAGCACGACATGCCCGGCCCGCACCATGCCGCCCGGCGTCGCGACGCGCTTGCGCACGCCGGCCGGATCGATCTCGCGCGCCGGCGTGCCCTCGAAGATGCGCACCCCGGCCGCCTCCGCCGCGGCGGCGAGGCCGAGCGCGTAGTTGAGCGGCTGGATGTGGAAAGCGTTCGGATAATGGATGGCGTGGAAATAGGCGTCGGTGCGCAGATGCTCGCGCACCTGCTCCACCGGCCACCCCTCGACGGCGGCGCCGAACTCGCCCATCAGCAGGGCGAGCGTGTCGTCCATGTCGTCGAGATCGTCGGTCTTGGAGACGTCGAGCCAGCCGCGCGCCGGTGCGACGCCGGACAGCTCGCGCTCGCGGATGATGGTGCGGACATAGGCGACGCCCGCCTCCGACAGCGACCAGAGCTGCCGCGCCCGGTCGAGCCCGACCCGCGCCACGATGGTGCGGGCATCGCAGGCGAAGCCCGGCAGCACGAAGCCGCAGTTGCGGCCCGAGGCGCTCCAGGCGACCCGCTTCGCCTCCAGCACGACGACCGACCAGCCGAGCCGCGCGACCTCGAGCGCCGTCGTCAGCCCGGCGAGCCCGGCGCCGATCACGCAGACGTCGACGTCGAGGTCGATCGCCAGCGCCGGCCGTTCGGGCGCCGCGACCGCCGTCGCCGCATAGAAGCTGTGCCCGTAGTCGTCAGCCGCCGCCGCGTCCATCCTGCCTCGCTCGTGTTCCCGCCGCCCGCACTCGACCGCGGGACGGATACCGGCCGTTCACCATCGCCGTCCAAAGTCGGATCTCGTCCGGCCTTCTCGCCGCGACCGGACGACCCGGGACGATGGATCGCCCATTGCCCACTGGACTTTGTGCGCCGCCACATGGAATTTGCAACCCATGCGCCGACTCGTCCTGCTCCGTCATACCAAAGCCGACCCTGCCGCGGCCGGGATTTCCGACCATGCGCGCCCGCTGAACGCCCGCGGCACCGCCGCGGCCGACCTGATCGGCGCCTACATGGCGCGCCATCACCTGGTTCCCGACGCGGTGGTCTGCTCGACGGCGCAGCGGACCCGGGACACCTGGGCGCGCGTCGCCCGGCAGCTCGGCGACCCGCCGGCCGCCACGTTCGAGCGCCGCGTCTACGAGGCGCCCGCCGAGCGCCTGCTGGCGACCATACGGGCGGTTCCGGACGAGGCCCATGCGGTCTTGATGGTGGGTCACAATCCCGGCCTGCACGAGCTCGCGACCACCCTGATCGCCACCGGCGACGTCGAGGAGCGGGAGCGGCTGCACGAGAAGCTGCCCACCGGCGGCCTCGTCGTCATCGATTTCGCCGTCGACGCCTGGACGGACATCCACCCCCGCAGCGGCCGACTGGATCGCTTCGTCACGCCGAAGAGCCTCGAGGACGATCCCGTATAGGCGCCGCACCGATCTCGGTGCGGATGAGATCGGCCTGACTTTACCGATTGTTAAGCCGAACACCTCGAATTTTAGAGAGGACGAACCGGCGCGGGAACCGCGGGCTGGCAGGTGACGTTCAGCCTACACATCTCGACGACACGCACCCGCGGGCCGTGCCGGGCTTGGGCGGAATATCGGGTGGTCGACACGCGCCGATGGAACCGGAGCGGCAGTTCGACGTTGTCACGGTGCTCAATCGTTCCGTTGGCTGCTGTGCCATGACGCTGAAGATGAACCATCTCCGCTTCGACCACGTCCGTTGCGAGGACAATCACGAGCCGCTGGCGTGCGGGGATCTCCGGCGACCGGTCGTGAAGCCGTTCGATCCGGACGAGCTCGATCGGCTCCCGCAGCCGACCGACGACGATCCGCCCTATCGTCCGTGGTGGGTGGTCGACCGTTCGTGACGAGATCGACTCAAAGCCGGGAGAACCACGCCGCCTCCATGGCAGGGTCGCAGGGCGAGGCCGAATCGGCTAGACAACTTCACATTGCGATCGCGACACGGCGGACGTCTGACGGCGCCCGCCGATTTCTTGTCTGGATAGTGGTGTTGCTGGAGCGTGTCGGTCGAGCGCCTGCCGCTCGGCTCGGATCGTGCGTCGGTTCTGCGTTCGCCCGGGTAGTCCCGTCTCGAAGCTCGTTATCAGCCACGAGGATCCCATGATTCGGTTTGTTACGGCGTCGGCTGCGGCAGCGGTCGTGCTCGCCGCCTTCGCGTCCCAGCCGGCGTCCGCCCGCACCCCCTACGACGGTGCGTGGAGCGTGGTCATCATCACTGACCGCGGAACCTGCGACCGTGCCTATCGGTACAGCGTGCAGATCGTCGACGGCATCGTTCGGTACGCCGGCGAGATGGGAATGGATTTCCGCGGCCGCGTCGGCAAGGGCGGCGCCGTCGCCGTGAGCGTCGCGGCCGGTGGCTCGCGCGCCGACGGCCGCGGCCGGCTCGGCCGCGACTACGGCGGCGGCACCTGGGCCGGAAACTCGTCGACCGGCGCCTGCTCGGGCCGCTGGACCGCCGAGCGCCGCTGACCGGCGCACCGCCTGCCCCCGGCGCTCCACCGCCGCGAACCCGTTCGACCCGACCCGGCGCCAGCGATGGCGCCGGGTCGTGTCGTGATGGCCTGCGCATGATCGATCCCGCAAGATCGGTGCGCGATCCGCGCCAGGTCCGCGTCCTCCGCGTCCTCCGCGTCGATCCGCCCGGGCCGCCTCGGGACCGCCGATCAGGCGGGTCGCGTCGACCCCCGAGCGGGCGGACACCGCATCGCTCCGGCGGCCGCAGCAGCGCCGATCAGCGGGCGGCGCGCGCCTTCTGGTTGACGCTGCCCTCGGCCATCGCGGTGAGCGCGAGGTCGGTCGCCTTCTCCTCGTCGAGCGTCGTCTGAAGCACGCTGGCGCAGTCGGTGCGGCCGAGCTGCCTGGCCCAGGCGATCAGGGTGCCGTAGCGGGTGATCTCGTAGTGCTCGACCGCCTGGGCGGCGGCGATCAGCGCGGCGTCGAGCACCGTCGGATCGTCGACCTCGCCGACCACGTCGTCGGTCTCCTCGATGATGCCGTCGATCGCCGGACAATCGACGCCGCGCACCTCGAGGCCGTGCATGCGAAACACCTGCTGCAGGCGGGCGATGTGGGTCTCGGTCTCGCCGAGATGCGCCTTGAAGGCCCGCTTGAGCTGCGGGTCACCGGCCTTCTCGATCATCTCGGGCAGCGCCTTCACGATGCGGTTCTCGGCGTAATAGACGTCCCGCAGCGTGTGCACGAAGAGATCGTCCATCGTGCGGATGTCCTTGGAGAAAATGCCCATTGCTCGGATCCTGTGACGGGGGTTTGCAGGGGTCGTCGCGGCGGCGCAGCCTCGTCGCGCGCCGGGTGCCGGCCCGAAGCTCGAGGCGCGGCTCGCCGGACCAACGGCCCGGAAACACGCGGGTTCCGGCCTTCCGAAGACATCTACGGCTGCACCGATCGCCGGGCTGTTTGACCTTGATCAAGGTCGTTTTCGTCAATCGTCCTTTACACTCTTGGCCCATGAACAGTGTCATCGCGCTCGCCGAACGAAACGTCCCCCGGTACACGTCGTACCCGACCGCGCCGCACTTCTCGCCGACGGTCGACGCCAAGACCTATGCCGGCTGGCTCGAAGCCCTGCCGGCGGGCTCCACCCTGTCGCTCTACCTGCACGTCCCCTTCTGCGTCGACATCTGCCTCTATTGCGGATGCCACACCAAGGCGGTGCGGCGGGACGCGCCGCTCGACGCCTACACGGACCGGCTGATCGAGGAGATCGGCCTGGTCGCGGCCAAGGCCGGCAGCAAGACGGTGGTGCACATCCACTGGGGGGGTGGCACGCCCTCGATCCTCGGGGCGGAGCGGCTCGGCCGCATCGTCGACGCGATCAAGAGCAACTTCGATCTCTCGACCCTGCACGAGCACGCGATCGAGCTCGATCCGCGCCGGCTGACGCAGGAGCTGGCCGACGCGCTCGCCCGCATCGGCATCACGCGCGCCAGCCTCGGCGTTCAGGACTTCTCGCCCCACGTCCAGGAGGCGATCGGGCGCATCCAGCCGTTCGAGATCGTGCGCGACGCCGCCGCCATGCTGCGCAAGGCCGGCATCGATCGCATCAACATCGATCTGATGTACGGCCTGCCGCATCAGACCATCGCCGACGTCGAGAAGAGTGCCGCGCTCGCCGCGTCGCTCGATCCGGCCCGCCTCGCGCTGTTCGGCTACGCCCACGTGCCGTGGTTCAAGGGCAACCAGAAGCTCATCGACGTCGCCGCCCTGGCGGGCCCCGGCGAGCGCATCGAGCAGGTGAAGGCGGCGGCCCGCACGCTGGCGAGCCACGGCTACGTGGCGATCGGGCTCGACCACTTCGCGCGGCCCGACGACGACCTCGCCAAGCTGCAGCGCGGCGGCCGACTGCACCGCAACTTCCAGGGCTACACGACCGACGAGGCCGACGGCCTGATCGGCTTCGGTGCCTCGGCGATCGGCAAGCTGCCGCAGGGCTTCATCCAGAACGCCGTCGACATCGCCGGCTATTCGCGCACGGTCGAGAGCGGCTCGCTCGCCACCATCAAGGGCGTCGCGGTGTCGGCCGACGACGTGCTGCGGGCCGAGGTCATCGAGCGGCTGATGTGCGACCTCGCGGTCGATCTCGACGCCCTGCCGGAGAAGCTGACGGCGGGCCTCGACACCGGCTTCGCCCACGAGCTGAGCGATCTCGACGGCCTGGTCGCCGCCGGCATGGTGCGGGTCGACGGCCGACGGATCGTCATCACCGAGGAGGGCCGGCACTTCGTCCGGTTGGTGGCGGCGGCGTTCGACGCCTACCTGCCGCAGAACCGCTCGCGCCATTCGGTGGCCGTGTAGGCCGCCGCGGGAATTCGGTGGCCCATCGGCCACAAAGTCGTACTGACGACCATATTGCGATGGCCGGGGCGCGCCCCGGCCATCGTCGTTTTCAGGAGGGCGCTCGCTAAGGCCGGCCGATGCGACTGCGCGGATCAGGCGGCGGCGCGGCCGCGGCGGCCGTTCGCCTTCTTGGCCGACCTCGCCGCCGTCTTCACCCCGCTCCTGGCGCCGGTCTTGCCCTTGCCGCGCGACGCGGCTCCGCGGGCCGGGCTGCGGCGCGGCGGCGCCTTGCCCGAGGCCTTCGGGTTCGCCGCCTTCTTCGCCATCACGGTGAGCTTCTTGTCGGTGGCGACCTCCTCGCGCAGCGTCTCGGTCAGCAGCGTCGCGACGTCCTTGCGGCCGAGCTGCTTCGCCCAGGCGACCAGCGTGCCGTAGCGGGTGATCTCGTAGTGCTCGACCGCCTGGGCGGCGGCGATCAGCGCGGCGTCGAGAACCTCCTTGTCCTCGACCTCGCCGGCGACGTCGTCGGCCTCCGCGAGGATGCCGTCGATGGCCGGGCACTCGGTGCCCTTGGGATCCTGATCGAGCGCCTTGAACACCTGGTCGAGCCGCTTGATCTGGCGCTTGGTCTCGGCGAGATGCGTCTTGAAGCCGCGCTTGAGCTCGGCGTCGCTCGCCTTCTCCATCATCTCGGGAAGCGCCTTCTCGATCCGACGCTCGGCGTAATAGATGTCCTCGAGCTGATGGACGAAGAGATCGTCCAGGGTGCGGATCTGATCGGAAAACATCGCCATTCGGGGGCTCCTTGGGACGGTCCGGTGCGGACCTCGGGGGATCGTCGCGCGCGATCGATGCGGTCGTCGCGACAGTCGTAATCTCGCCACCAACGACCGATCGCGGGGCCGGTTCCGCGACGCGCCGGTGTACGAGTTGAATCGCGGGCGAAATTGCGCAGGATGCGCGGCGTCGCGAGTCGTTTCGACCGCCAAGAGGCCGCGGTGTCGCCGCCGAGGCGGTGTCGCCGCCGAGCCCGACACGCCCAGCCACAGCCGAGCCAGAGCCGAGTCATGAACCGCGCAGCGAACCGCAGAGCGACCCCGACGACGACCGCATCCGCGATCGACGAGACGGCGCCGCCCGCGCGCGCCCTGATCCTGTGCGTCGCCGTGCTGGGCGGCGTGGCGGCGACGATCGCGGCGCAGCTCGCCTTCGCGCGGTTCGGGCTCGATCTCGGCGCCGCGTGGCGCGACATGATGGGACTGCGGAGCGGCCAGATGCGCTCGGCCTTCGCCTGGTGGGCGATCGCGCTCACCGCCTTCGCGGCCGGCTTTCTGATCGCCCTGGTGACGCGGTGGCTGTCGCGCACCGAAGCCGATCTCGCGATCCTGCACTGGATCGGCGGGCTCGCGCTCGTCGCCGGCCTCGCGCTGGCCGGCCACGCCGCCGGCGCGCCGGCCGGCCTGCCGGTCGGGGCCGCGACGGCGCTCGGCCTGACCACGCTGGCGGCGGCCGGCCTGCTGTCGCTGCTCGGCGGCTATTTCGCCACGCGCCGCTGACCCGCGCCGATGTGGCCGCGGCGTGGCGGCGACTCCCGTCGGATTTGCACAACCCGCGGGCATCACAAAAAAAACACGCGCAACGTGATAGAAGCCGGCATCATGTCCGTGCCGACTCGACCGGTCGTCTCGTGGCCGTTCGAACCGGGTTACGAGCCGAAGCCACGCATGCGTAGCGGCCGCTGCCGCATGCAAGCCACAGCCCCCGCCGCGTGATGCCGATCGCAGCATCGCCGGCGGGTGGACCATTCGAGGCAGGTGGACAATGCGATCGTGGTCGCCGACGTGCCGCGTCTTCCGGTTCCTTCCGTTCGGGCTCGCCGCGAGCCTCGGCATCGGCCTCGCGGTCGTCGCGATCGCGACGCCGGCCGACGCGGCACCGCGCCAGAAGCTCGTCTGCCCGAAGACGCTGGTGGAGCCTGGCGCGTTCGCCGACGATGCCGAGCACGCCCGTTACGCCGCCTGCCTGCGCCGGGCGGAGGCCCGCAAGGCACGTCTCGCCAAGCAGAAGCAGCAGGCGGCCCCGGCCGCCGGCGCCGGCGCGGCGGCGACCGGGGCCGCCGCGACGGCGGCGGCGGGACGCGAGGCGACCGGCAAGACGCAGCCGAGCGGCCGTGACTTCAAGGCTGCGGATCTGGCGCTCGCCGTCGTTCCGGGTATTCCCGACGCCCGCTTCTGGGGCGACTCCGAGGCGGACTATCTGCGCGTCCTCGGCGGCGCCGGCGACGCCTGGCTGGCGCTCTCCGCCGGCGGCGAGGACTCGGGCTTCGGCGCCGGCCTGTTCACCGGCCTGTCGGCGAGCGGCCGCCGCACCGACTACGCCGTGGTGACCGGGGTCAGCTCCGGCGCCCTGCTCGCCCCCTTCATTTTCCTCGGCCCGTCGCGCGACGGCGAGATGCGCGACAACTTCATGGCCCTGAACGCGGCGGAGGTGTTCGAGGATCAGCGCACCCGCGAGAGCCTTCTCGACACCTGGCCGCTGCGCAAGTACCTGGAGCGGCACATCACCCGCGAGCTGATCGATGCCGTCGCGGCCGAGCACAGGCGCGGCCGTCGGCTGATCGTGCTCACCGCTAATCTCGACACGGCCCGCCCGGTCGCCTGGAACATGGGCGCGATCGCGGCCGCCGGCACCGACGCCTCGGCCAAGCTGTTCCGCGACGTGCTGGTCGCGTCGAGCGCGATCCCCGGCCTGTTCCCGCCGATGATGATCGAGACGGAGACGAACGGCCGCAAGATCCAGGAGATGCATGTCGACGGCGGCCTCGCCTCGACGCTGTACGTGGCACCGGATTCGATGCTGCTCGCCGGGGCCTCGAAGCTGCCGATGAAGCGCGTCACGCTGGTGATCAACGGCAAGCTCAGGCCGGAATTCGACGTGACCGACCGCAGCCTGGTCGGCGTGCTCGGCCGCTCGCTGTCGATCGGCGTCAAGCGCGGCAGCCGGACCACGGCGCTCCTGGCCGCCGCGGCGGCGCGGCGCGCCGGCATCGGCTTCGAGATCGCTTATGTCGACCAGGGCTTCGATCACCCGAGCCGCGGCATGTTCGACCCCGCCTACATGAAGGCGCTGTTCGAGAGCGGCATCGCCCAGGGCAAGAGCGCGACGCCGTTCCGCGCCGCGCTGCCCGGCACCGGGAGCGCCGACACGGCGGCCGGGGGACCGTCCTCTCCTGCCACGCTCCCCGTCGCAGGACCGACCGACGGCTCCGCCGCGCAGGCGAGCCCGCCGACGGGTGGCGCCACGGCGCAGTGAACGGCTGCGGCGCGGGGGCCTCGGACCGGCGGCCGGCGCCGCCCCGGCGGACGCGGCCCCTGCGCTCTTGCGGCACGGCGCGGCCGGGTCCAAAGCTGAGCCGATTGCGTCACCAGATCGATCGAGCCCCGATGCCCCGCCTGTTTCGCGTCTCCACGCTTCGCGGCCTCTGGTACGGCCTGCGCACCGAAGGCCCGCGCAGCCTGCTGCGCCTCGCCCGCAACGAGCTCGCCGAGCCCCGCCTCGCCCTCACCCGCAAGGTCAGGGGGGCGGTCTCGGCGGTCGGTGATCGCTTCCGCCGCGTCACGACGGCGAGCGAGGCGTGGTCGGACGATTGCCTGCAGCTCGTCTGGGATCTCGCGGTCGCGCCCGTGTCCTACGACCTCGTCGCGGCGCTCGCGGCGGCCGAGATCGAGCGGCGCAAGCGCGGTCTCGGCGGCCTCGTGGTGATCGTCGTCCCGGGTCCGCATCACGGCGTGAAGCGGGAGACGCCGGCGCACGAGATGGCCGAGGATCCCGAGACGCGGCTGCACCGGCTGCGCCAGGAGCTGTTGCCGCTGCTCGCGCTGATGCCCTCGGTGCGCGGCCATGCCGTCTGCGGCGACCGCCAGCAGGCGTGGTCGCTGATCGCCGGCGACGACCGCCGGGTCTATCCGGACGGCTATCGCATCTTCCTGCCGCTGCGGCCCGATCCGGGCGCGGCCCGCGACGAGGCGCGCCGCGCCGGCACGGTATGGCCGCTGCTCGGCGCCACGGCTCCGGGCCGCCGGGCCGCCGTGGAGTATCTCACCCGAGTCGCCGGCGGTCGCCGGGCCGTGGTGATCACGCTGCGGGCGAGCGCGCTCTCGCCCCGCCGCAACAGCCGGATCGACGACTGGGTGGCCTTCGCGGACGGCCTCGATCCGGAGCGCTATGCACCGATCTTCGTCTACGACGGGCCACTCGGGGCACCGCCGCCGGACGCGCTCGCCGGCCGGGAGGTCTGCGTCGCGGCGAGCCTCGATGTCGAGATCCGAATGGGGCTCTACGAGCGCGCCTGGCTCACCATGGGCGTATTGTCCGAGCCGTTGACGCTCGCCTGGTACGACGAGCGCGTCCGCTACCAGGTGTTCGTGCCGATCGACGAAGCCGACGACGTGACGGCGCGCGCCTTGGAGGACCAGGGCCACCGGATCGGCGGCGACATCGAGTTCGCCCGGCCGTGGCAGCAGCTCGTGTGGAAGGCCGACGAGCTCGCGGCGATCCGGCTCGCCTTCGCGGTCATGGAGGCACGGCTGACCGCCATCGAGGCGGTGGAGCGCACTGCGTCGGCCGCGCTGGCTCGCGCGTGACGAATCGCGGCCGAGGAGGCAAGTCTCCGGTGCAGCGCCTGATCGTTCGGCGGGCTCGCGGCCGTCTCAAGGACGCCGGCCCAGGCGGGGCGGAACGACCGAGGCGTCGCGGCAACGCCAATCGGAATGGATCACGCGGGCTGGGCTCGCCGGATATCCGCGCCGAGCAGAGGCGGCGCTCAGAGCCTGTGCATCGGCCCACCGGCGTGGTCGATCAAACGTCTTGGATCAAACGTCTTGGATCAAACGTCTTGGATCAAACGTCTTGAATCAAACGACTTGAACCAAACGTCTTGAATCAGACCAGGAAGGTCAGAACTGTCGACAGCACGCAGCCGCTGACCAGCAGCAGCCAGTCGCCCCGGTCGAAACCGAGCAGATGGGCCGAGCCCCCGGTGCGGTCGTAGATGGCATTGTCGTAGGCGGTGTCGTCGAACATGAATGTCCCCTGGAGAACAATGCCCCCTGCTCCACCTCAACGCGCAACGGGGCACTCGGTTCCAGGGCGGTAACGATTTATTAACGATTTGCAGACCTCGCCCGGACGAGTGATTCGCGCCGGACGGCCCGAGGATCGGCGGCCGGCCGGCAGGCGGCCGGAGCGCCGTCGCGGATCGCGCGCGGGCCATCGGCAACCTGGCCACGCGACGGGTTATCGGTCGGCGAAGCGCATGCCGCCGGCAGCACACACCGGACGGTCGGCGGTGCCCTAAGCCTTCGGGCGCCAGTCGGTCAGGAAGGTATCGATGGAGCGGAGCCACTCGGCGTTCTTGGCGAGCAGCTCGGAGGTGCGCGCCATCATCGCGAAGTGGTCGCGCTCCCGACTCGAACTCGTCGCCCCGGCGCGGTCGGCGAAGCGCGTCGCGTTCCGCCGATGCTGCTCGGCATCCAGCAAAACCTGTCGTGGCGTTCGACGCATCACTCGGTCCCCCGCCGAAACCCTCCCGCAAGACGAACGGACATTAGCTCGAACAGCTTGCTCGCGTCTACGCTTGGTTGTAATCGTCCACAGGGCACCGGATCCCGTGCGACACGCGGCGATCCAGGATGCGCCGTTCCCGCTCCTGCCCGGCATTCCGCGGGAGGCCGCGATCGGCCGGTCGGAGGGGCGACCGCGCGACGAATGCGCATCTATAATTCATCTGGATTAATCAATCACATGTTTTGATTTGCTTTTGTGATGAAATGCCGGCGGAATTCGACCGGGTCCGGGCCCCGCCGCGTGCATGGCCGATGCACTCGCCTCGACGGAGAACTCGCATGCTCACCCTCGCTCGTCTGGCCTGCTGTGCCGCCGGGCTGGCCGTGGCCGTCCTCGCCTGGACCGAGCCCGCCGCCGCCCAGCGCGTCATCCGGGTCGGCCAGGCCGACACGCTCACCGGGCACAACCTGCCCGAGCTGATCGCCATGGCGAACGCCGAGAAGCGGCTCGGGGTCAAGTTCAACGTCGTCGCGCTGAAGTCCGACGACGTCGTCTTCCAGGCGGTGATCAACAACGAGATCGATATCGGCATCGGCGACGCCTACAAGGGCATCGACACGCTCAAGGCGCCGGTGCGGCACTTCTTCCTGCTCCGCCGGGTCGCCTATTTCCCGGTCGTCAACAGCGAGGCCTACAAGACCTGGAAGGATCTCGCCGGCGCCGACATGGCCGTGCACGCGCGCGGCTCCGCCACCGAGGCCCTGGCCCTGCAGATGGAGAAGGCGAACGGCATCAAGTTCGGCCAGATCAGCTTCGTGCCGGGCTCCGAGGTGCGCATCATCGCGATGCGCCGCGGCACCATGAAGGCGACGCTGCTCGACCTGCCGAACACTCGCAAGCTCACCGAGGAGGATCCGAAGAAGTTCATCGTCCTCCCGGTCGAGACCCAATCGGCGAGCGACGAGATCTTCTACGCCACGACCAAGTTCATCGCCGACAACAAGGAGCTGGTGCAGGTGCTGTGCGAGGAGCTGCTGAAGTCGCTGCGCGCCGTCAACGCCGACCCCAAGACCCCGGCCAAGCTGCGCACCGAGCTCGGCCTCCTGAAGGATCTGCCGAAAGCGCTCGCCGACGACATCACGCCGTATTTCGAGATGGCCGTGCCGGGCGGCCTGTTCCCGACCGACGGCGGCGGCGCCGCGGCGGCCAAGGCCGACTTCGACTTCCTGATCGCGGCGGGCCGTTTCAAGGGCCAGAATGCCGATTACCGGGTCGAGGACTTCTGGGATCTCGCGCCCCTGAACGCTGCGCTCGCCAAGGTCGGCACGAACTGAGCGGACGGACCACCCCGCATGCCCCCGCTCGTGCCGCGATGACACGAATCGAGACGTCGCGGCGCGGCGGGGCGGCTGCCCCCGAGGCGGCCGACCGTCCGGCCGCGGCGGTCGCCGATGCGGACAGCCCCGCACCCGCACGGCGCGGCGAGCGTATGCGCGGCGAGCGCCTACGCGACGACGGCTGGCCGGACAAGAGCTGGCGGGACAAGAGCTGGCCCTGGCAGGTCGCCTCCTTCGTCCTGGTGCTCGGCGCCTGGGAGATCGCCGGGCGCTGGCCCGTGAGCCTCGCCTTTCCGCCGTTCTCGCGCGTCGCGGTCGCCTTCGTCGAGATGGCGGCGGCCGGCGACTTCGGCCGCGCCTACGCCGTGACGCTGCCGCCGCTCCTCGTCGGCATCGGCATCGTCGCGGTGCTCGGTGTCGGGCTCGGCATCGTCATGGGCCTGTCGCGCGGCGTCGAGTGGATCGGCATGCCGTTGATGGTCGTGCTGCAGACCGCACCGGTCGCCGCCATCATCCCGCTGCTCACCTACTTCTACGGGGTCAGCCCGACCTCGAAGACCGCCGCCGTGATCCTGCTCGCCGCCCCCATCGTTGTGCTGAACTCGTATCGCGGCATCCGCAACACCAATGCGTCGCTCCTCGACATGTGTCGCTCCTTCCTCGGCACCCGGATCCAGCAAGTGTTCAAGATCATGCTGCCGCATGCGAGTGGCATGATCTTCGCTGGCTTGCGGCTCGGCATCTCGGCCGGCTTCATCGGCGTGGTGCTGGCCGAGCTCTTGATCTCGCCCACCGGCATCGGCGACCTGATCAGCTACAACCGGTCGATCGCCCGCTACGACAAGATGTTCGCCGCGATCCTCTCGATCCTGGCGCTCGCCACCGTGACACTCGCGCTGCTGCAGCGCCTCGAGAACCGGCTGTTCCGGCCGGACCACGCGGTTTCCGGATGATTCCGATGGCCTTTCCCGTGCCCGCCTCGACGCTCGGCGCGTCTCCCGCCGCCGATGCTCCGCCGATCGTGCGGGTCGCGGGCGTCACCATGCGCTACGCCAACGGCGTGACGGCGCTCGACGGCATCGACCTCGATGTCCCGCGCGGCAAGCTCACCACGCTGCTCGGTCCGAGCGGCTGCGGCAAGACCACGCTCCTGAAGATCATCGCCGGCCTGCTGCGGCCGACCACCGGAACGGTCGCGGTGAACGGGACGCCCGTCATCGGTCCCGGGCCGGAGCGCGCGCTGGTGTTCCAGGACTTCGCGCTGCTGCCGTGGGCGACCGTGCTGCGCAACGTCGCCTTCGGGCTCGAGCTGCGCGGCGTCGCGAAATCCGAGCGCGAGGCGATCGCGGCGAAATACATCCGCGAGGTCGGCCTCTCCGGCTTCGAGAACCAGTATCCGAACCAGCTCTCCGGCGGCATGCGCCAGCGCGCCGGCCTCGCCCGCGCGCTCGCGGTCGACGCCGAGATTCTGATGATGGACGAGCCGTTCTCGGCCGTCGACGAGCAGATGCGACGCAAACTACAGGAGGATCTCCTGGCGCTGCTCGCGGTCGAGAAGAAGACCGTGATCGTCGTGACCCACTCGATCGAGGAGGCCGTCTATCTCTCCGACCGCGTCGTGCTGCTGTCGCGCCGGCCGAGCCGCGTCTCGGCGATCCGCGACCCCGGCATCGCCCACGACATGCCCCCCGACCAGATCCGCCGCGACCGCCGCTACCTCGACACGGTCGACGAGATCTGGGACATGTTGAAGCAGTACCTGCAATGAGAACGGCGGCGACCACCGACGATCACCGTCACCCTGAGGTGCCCGGCGAAGCCGGGCCTCGAAGGGCGACGGCCCGGGCGCCCGTGTCGATTCTCGGGCCGCATCCTTCGAGGCTCGCGGCGCGAGCACCTCAGGATGACGGATCACGATTCCGCGGAGCCGCCCATGACCCCGCGTAGCGTCCTCGATCACGTGCCGTCCGGGTTCTCGCTGCTCGTCTGGGCGGCGATCTGGGAGTTGATCGGCCGGTTCGGCGGCATCGACCTGATCCCGCCGATGAGCGCGATCGTCGCCAAGGCGGTCGAGCTGGTGCAGACCGACGCTTTCATGAAGGCGCTCGCCGTCACGGCGCAGGCCTTCGGCGTCGGCATGGCGCTGGCGATCGTGGTCGGCATCCCGCTCGGCGTGCTGATGGGCGTGTGGCGCCCGGCCGAACGGCTCCTCGACGTCTGGGTCAACATCTTCATCAGCGCACCGCTGACCGCACTGGTGCCGGCCCTGATGCCGTTGCTCGGCATCGGCCAGACCACCGTGGTGGCGACCGTGTTCCTGTTCGCCGTGTGGGTTCTGGTGATCGACACCCAGGCCGGCATCCGCCATGTCGGCGGCTCGCTCGTCGACATGGCGCGGGTGTTCGGCGGCACCCGCTCGCAGATCTTCTTCAAGGTGCTGTTACCCGGTGCGCTCCCCGAAATCCTCACCGGGCTTCGGCTCGCCGTCGTGCGCGGCGTCAAGGGCGTGGTGATCGGCCAGATCATCATCGCGCTGCTCGGCTTCGGCGAGCTGTTCGAGCTTTATCTCCAGAACTTTCTCATGGAGGAGTTCTGGGCCCTGGTGTTCGTCGTCTTCGCCCTCGCCTTCGTGCTGGTCGAGCTGGTCGGGATGGTCGAGCGCCGCTTCGACTTCTATGCCGGCTCGCGCTGAGCCGTCCCGTGCGCCGCTCATCGAGGTCTCAATGAACAACAACAACCCCATCCTGATCGAGAACGGTCGCGCCCTTCTCGCCGACGGCGATCCGCACCAGGGCGAGCGCTGCGACATTCTCGTCGAGAACGGCGCGATCGCGGAGATCGGCACGAACCTCGCAGCGAAATTGAGGGCACAGGGCGAAGCCTTCGAGACGCTCGACGCCACCGACCGGCTGGTGATCCCGGGCTTCGTCAATGCGCACTATCACTCGCATGACACGCTCGCCAAGGGCAGCATGGACGAGACGCCACTGGAGACGTGGCGCCTGCTCGCGCTGCCACCGCAGTATCCGAAGCGCTCGCGCGCCGAGATCCGCGCCCGCACCCTGATCGGCGCGCTCGAATGCCTGCGCTCCGGCATGACCACCGTGCAGGACATGGTGACGCTCTACCCGTTCGACCCCGAGCATTTCGAGGCCGTGGTCGAGGCCTACGAGGAGATCGGCGTGCGCGCCGTGGTGGCGCTGCAATACGCCGACATCCGCGGCATCGAGACGATTCCCTTCTGGAAGGAGATCTTCCCGGCCGAGTACCATCCCTATCTCTCGACCGCGGCCGAGCCCGACAAGAAGATCGACCAGCTCGCCTGGTTCGAGGACAACATCCTGAAGCGGCATATGCCAGGCGCCCGCGTCACCTGGGCGCTCGGCCCCTCGGCGCCGGAGCGCTGCACGCGCGCCCTGATCGAGCGCACCGCGGCGCTGGCGAAGACCTATGATCTGCCGATCTTCACCCACATCTACGAGTCGAAGGGCATGGCCCTGCAGGCCCGGCTCGAATACCCCGACCACGGCGGCTCGCTGATCCGGCGGCTCGAGGTCGAAGGCCTGCTCGGTCCGCGGCTCAATCTCGCGCATTCGGTGTGGCTGCTGCCGGACGAGATCGAGATTCTCGCCCGCACCGGCACCAATGTGGTGATCAACCCGCTCAGCAACACCAAGCTGAAGAGCGGCATTCCGCCGATCCGTGCCTTGCAGGAGGCCGGCGTGTCGATCGCGCTCGGCTGCGACAACTGCTCGTGCTCGGACGCGCAGAACATGTTCCAGGCCATGAAGCTGTTCGCGCTGCTGGTCCACATCAGCGATCCGGAGCCCGGCCCCGACCAGTCGCGCCGCGCCTTCGCGGCGGCGACCACGGGCGGCGCCCATGCGATCGCACGCGACGATCTCGGCCGCATCGTGCCCGGCGCGCGCGCCGACCTCGTGCTGATCGACCTGACGGATCCGTCCTACGTGCCGCTCAACAGCGCGACGCGACAGCTCGTCTACACCGAGGGCGGACGCGGCGTCGACACCGTGATGGTCGACGGCCGCGTCGTGATCCGGAAGGGCCGCCTCGCCACCATGGACCAGGACGCACTTCTGGACGAGGTGATGGCCGTGGTGCCGCAGTTCCGCGCGGACTTCGCCGCCATCGCGGCGCGCGTCGAGACGCTGAAACCCTGGATCGCGCAGGCGCACCGGAAGATCTGGGCCGCCGATGTCGGCACCAACCGGCTGTTCACGGGCCGCTGATGAGCGCCGACGGGCACGCGCCATGAAGCTCGCCGAGGTCGATTACGTGCGGGCCGAGACGGTCGCGCACGCGCTCGCCCTGCTCGCCGAGACCGGCGTCGACAGCAAGGTGCTGGCCGGCGGGCAGAGCCTGATGCCGCTGCTCGCCATGCGGCTCGCCGGCCCGCAGCGCCTGATCGACATCAACCGTGTCGCCGGGCTCGACCGCCTGGAGGTCGTCGGCGACCGGCTGGTGATCGGCGCCCTGGTGCGCCACCACCACATCGCCGCCGATCCGCTGGTCGCGCGCGCCGCGCCGCTGCTCGCCGCCGCGGCGCCGCATGTCGCCCATCCGGCGATCCGCAATCGCGGCACTTTCGCAGGCTCGCTCGCGCATGCCGATCCGGCGGCCGAATTCCCGGCTTGCGTGCTGGCGCTCGGCGCCGAGATCACGCTGGCGTCGGCGTCCGGTACCCGCACGGCCGCGGCGGGCGATTTCTTCGAGGGGCTGTATCAGACCGCCGTCCGCCCGGACGAGCTTCTGATCGCGGTGTCCGTGCCGGTCGCGACGCCGGCGTCACGCTTCGCCTTCGTCGAGTTTTCCCGCCGCAGCGGCGATTATGCGCTCGCCGGCCTCGCGGCCGCGGCGCGCGCCGATGGGGATCGCCTCACCGAGGTTCGCCTCGCCTTCTTCGGCATCGGCGACACGCCGGTGCTCGCCGCCGAGGCGGCCGTGATCCTGTCGTCCGGCCCGATCGACGACGCGCTGATCGAACGCGCCGTCGCGTCTCTCGCATCGGTGGAGGTGCGCGACAGCGCGGCGGCGGGCGAAACATATCGGCGCCATCTCGCCGGCGTCGCGCTGCGCCGCGTTGCGAGCGCGCTCGCCCGTCCGGAGGCCGCGGCATGCCGATGATCCCGATCGTCTGCACGATCAACGGCGAGCTCGTCGAAGCGTCCGTGTCGACGCGCGAGACGCTGGCGGACGTCTTGCGCGACGCGCTCGCGCTCACGGCGACGCATGTGGGCTGCGAGCACGGCGTCTGCGGTGCCTGCACGATTCTGGTCGATGGCCGCACGGCCCGCGCCTGCCTGATGCTCGCCGCGCAAGCCGATGGCGCCGTGATCGAGACGCTGGAGGGCGCGACGCGCAACGGCCGGCTCGCCGCCCTCCAGAAGGCGTTCCACGCGCACGCCGCACTCCAATGCGGCTTCTGCACGCCCGGCATGCTGTTCACGGCCGCCGAGCTCCTGGCCGAGGAGCCCGCTCCGACGCGTGAGAAAATCCGCGAGGCGTTGTCCGGCAATTTCTGCCGCTGCACCGGCTATCAGGCGATCGTCGACGCGATCGAGGCGGTGGCGACGAGAGGCGGCGCATGACCGAGCTGTTCCCCGCCCCCATCGGCGAAGCGCTGCCGCATCGGCGCACCTGGCGGCTGCTGCACGGGCGCGGGCGCTATGTCGGCGACGTCAAGATTCCCGGCATGCTGCACGCGACCGTGGTGCGCTCGCCCCACGCCCATGCCCGCATCGAAGCGATCGACACGGCCTCGGCGAAGGCTCTGCCCGGCGTCGCCGCCGTGTTCACCGGGGCCGACATCGCGACCGTCTGCCGGCTGTGGCGCGGCGTGCACGGGCTGTTCCCGGCCCTCAACGCGCCGCTCCAGCACGCGCTCGCGATCGACACGGCGCGCTTCGCCGGCGAGCCGGTGGCGCTCGTCGTGGCGACGAGCCGCGCCGTCGCCGAGGACGCCGCGGCCCTGATCACGATCGACTGGACGCCGTTGCCGGCCGTCGCCGATCCGCAGGTGGCGCGCGACGGCAGCGACGTGATTCATCCCGCGTTCGGCACCAATGTCTGTCTGGTGCAGAGCCACGCGAGCGGCGACGTCGACGCCGCCTTCGCGGCCGCCGGCGTGGTGGCCGAGGAGACGTTCCGGTTCGGCCGGCATACCGGCGTTCCGATCGAGCCGCGCGGCCTGATCGCCGAGTTCGATCCGACCGAGCGGCGCCTCACCGTGCATCACTCGCACCAGTGCCCGCACCAGATGCAGAACGACTTCGCCGTGCTGCTCGGCCTCGCCGAGCATCGCGTGCGGGTGATCGCCCCCGATATCGGCGGCGGCTTCGGCATCAAGCAGCAGCTCTACGGCGACGAGATCGCCGTGTGCGCGGCCGCGATGCTGCTCGGCCGGCCGGTCGCCTGGACGGCGGACCGGCTGGAGTCCTTCACGGCCGACATTCACGCGCGTGAGCATGTCGTGCACGGCCGCGTCGCCCTCTCGGCCGAGGGCGACATCCTCGCCTTCGACGTCGACGACCTGCACGCCATCGGCCCCTACTCGCAGTTCCCGCGCTCCAGCGCCGGCGAGGGTCGCGCCGTGGTGGCGCAGACCGGCGCTCCTTACAAGTTCGGCGCGATCCGAGCGCGCGCCACCGCGGTGTTCCAGAACAAGGGCATGTCGGGGCATTATCGCGGCGTCGGCCAGCCGATCGCCTGCGCCGTCACCGAAGTCCTGATCGACCACGCCGCGCGAAAAGCCGGGCTCGATCCGATCGCGGTGCGCCGGCGCAATTTCCTGCGCGGCACCGATCTGCCCTACGCGGCGCCGACCGGTGTCACCTACGCGCGTCTCGCCTTCGAGGAGTGCTTTGCGGCGCTCGATGCGCATCTCGACGTCGCCGCGCTCCAGACCGAGTGCGCCGCGGCGCGCGCGAAGGGGCGACTGCGCGGGCTCGGCCTCGCCTGCTTCGTCGAGATGACGGCGCGCGGCTCCGGCTTCTACGGCGCCGGCGGCGTCGCGGTGTCGAGCCGCGACGGCTGCACGCTGCGGCTGGAGCCGACCGGCGGCATCCGCGCGTTGTCCAGCATCACCGAGCAAGGCCAGGGTGCCGAGACCGGTGTGCTTCAGGTGATCGCCGCCAGCGTCGGGGTTCCGCTCGACGCCGTGGAAATGATCACGGGAGACACCGCGACGAGCTTCCACGGCGGCGGCACCTGGGGCTCGCGCTGCATGGCGATCGGTGGCGAGGCGGCGTGGCGGGCCGGACGCGCGCTGCGGACCGAGATCCTCGACATCGCGGCGCGGCTGCTCCAAGCCGACGCCGCGGCGCTCGACATCCGCGACGGCGCCGTCGTCGAGGCGGCGACCGGCGCGGTGCGCTTCACGCTCGCCGAGATCGGCGTCATCGCCCACTTCCGCCCGCACGAGGTGCCGGGCGCGCAGCCGCAGCTCGTCGCTTCGGCGAGTTACGGCAGCGAGGCGCCGTTCCGGCCCGGCTGCGGGCTCCAGCTCGCCGTGGTCGAGATCGACCCGGACAGCGGCAAGGTGCGGCTCGATCGCTTCGTCGTGGTGCACGAATGCGGGCTCGTCGTGAACCCGCTGCTGGTCGACGAACAGATCCGCGGCGGCGTCGTGCAGGGGCTCGGCGCGGCGCTGTTCGAGGAGCTGCTCTACGATGCCGACGGCCAGCTCCTGAACGGCAGCCTCGCCGACTATCTGGTCCCGACCGCGCCGGAGCTCTGCGACATCGAGCTTCTCCATGCCCACGGTCCGGCGTCCGGCGACGACGATCTCGGCATCGCCGGCGTCGGCGAGGCCGGCACCACGGGTGCGTCGGCGGCGGTGCTGTGCGCCGTCAACGACGCGCTGTCCGCCCGCCGCGTCACGCTCGCGCAGATCCCCTGCACACCCGAGCGAATCCTCGCCGCCCTCGGCGTGATCCGAACCCGCCCGGACGCTGCGCGCTCCGGCGCGCCCGCGTCGATCACCTCAGATAGTCCGCGAGGCTGAGGCTCTGGATCTTTGCGATCGCCGCGTAGGCCGCCTCGAGCTGCGTCTGCCGGGTCGACAACTCGGCCGCCGCGGCGGCGATGTCGACGTCGGTCAAGGTGGATTCGATCGCCGTGGCCTGATCCTGGAACGCTTCCTGCGACGACACGGCGCTCTCCAGCCGGCTCGCATTGATCGACAGCTTGGTCTGGATGGTCGAGACGCCGTTCAGCGCCTCTTGGGTGAGCGTCAACACCTCGTCGAGCGTGTCGCCGTCGAGCGTCGAGGTTCCGCTCGGCAGGTTCGCCATGATGCTGAGCGCGCGCAACGCCTTCTCGAACGCCTCGTCGTTCGCCGTCACGCCGTACCGGATGACCTGCTCGGTCGAGACCCGTACCGAGGAAATCTCGTCGTTCCCTTTGTAGTAATCGTAAGAGGCGGTGCTCGGGACGCTCTGGTTCGGATAACTGCTCAGATCGACGGGCTCGGAGCTGGTCCGACTGCCGGCGAAGAGGTACCGCCCCTCGTACTGGGTGTTGAGTTGCGCCGCGAACTCCTTCAGATACTCGCCCATCGACGTCGTCAGGCTGGCCAAGGTGCCTTCGTTGAGCGACCCGGCGTCGGTCGCCGCGGTCACGGCGCTCTGCAGACGGGTCAACAAGTCGGTCATCTGACTCAGCGCCGAGTACATGATCTCGATGCGGCTCCCGGCGTTGGTGGCCGACTCCGCATAGGCCTTCGACTGGGCGATGGCCGTCTGCAGCTCGAGAACGCGTCGGCTGCTGGTCCCGAGGCCGCCGAAATCGGTCGAAATCTCGCCCGAGGCCTGCTGCAGCGTCAGCTCCGCGACGCGCGACTGCGATCGCAGCGCAGCGTCGATCATCTTGCCGCTCAGTGCGAAAGTGGCGACGCGACCGATCATGACTCAACCTCCGATCAAGCCGATTGCACCATCTCGAGAAGCGCCTCGAAGAGCTCGTTGATGACGGACATGATCTGGGTGGCCGCCTCGTACTGCGTCTGCAGCTCGCTGAGGAGATTGGTCTCCTCGTCGAGATTCACTCCCGACTTCGATGCGATCGCGTCCGTGACGCTGGTCTTCAGCGCGGTCGCCGTGCTCAGCTCGGAGACGGCGCTCGAATAGCGTGTGGCGACCGCACCGACCACCTCGGCCGCGTACCCCGCGAACGTCGCTTTGGTGTTGCCGAGATTGCCGGCGGCACCGAACGTGTGCTTGCTCTCGAACACGTCCAGCAGCGCGTTCGCGATGGTGCTGGATCCGCTCGCGACCACGGTGGTGCCGGTCGTGAGCGTCGCCGAGCCGTCGAGCGACGAGACGGCGAGCAGCGAGTTGTTCGCCAGGATGTCGGACCGAACCGCGAAGTCGGAGGCGCCCGTCGCGCGGACGAGATCGTTGAGCCCGAGCCAGCTGGACAGACCCTCGTCGTCGGCACCGACCGCACTGTCCATCTGGCTGACGGCGACGCCGTAACTCGCGTTGTCGGTCGACACCACGAGATGGCCGTTGGCGTCCAGGCTCGCGGTCAGCCCGTCGACCGCGTCGATCGCGGCGACGAGATCGTCCACGGTCGCGATGGCCGAGAGATCGATGTCCTGATACGAGACGAGAGCACCGGTCTCGTCCACCACGGCGAACCGCGCCGTGCCGGTGGCGCCGAGCGTGTCGGTGCCGGTGAGCACGGCCGTGCCGGTCAGGCTCGCCGGGGCGGGCAGCGCCGTCCCGTCGTTGTGCACGGCGTTGAGCGCGGCGGCGAGCTCGACCGCGAGCGTGTCGAGGTCGAGCTGGGCGGCGGGGAGCACCTCGTCGCGCAGCTCGATCAGCGCGCCGACGCTGCCGCTGGTGATCTGCGACGTGATGTCGACGCCTTCCACCATGATGCCGGAGAAGCCGCTCGGCGTCGTCCCGGTGTACACCGTGTCCGATGTCACGGTCGAGGCGCTCTTGTAGGAGAGCTTGTGCACGGCGCTGTCGAGCAGCACCTTGCCGCCGCTCGTATAGACGTGCACCTGATTGTTCGAATTGACGAACCAGGTGACGTTCATCAGCGCGCCGAGCGATCCGAGCGCGGTGTTGCGCTGATCCTCGAGGTCGCTGATGTCGGCACCGCTCGCCTGGGCGCTGGCGATCCGCTCGTTGAGCGAGTCGATCGTCCCGAGCAGCGTATTGATCTCGTCGACCGAGGTCTCGATCTGGTCGTCGGCGTCGGCGCGCAGCGACTGGATCGCGCTCGACGTCGTGCGCAGCTGGGCCGCGAGGCTGTCGAGCGACCCCACGACCTGGGCCTGGAGCGTCGCGCTCTCCGGCGTGTCGGCGAGCTCGGTCAGGGCCGACGCGAGGTCGGCGATCGCATTGGCGATCGAGGTGCCCGAGGTCGTGTCGCCGTCGTCCGTGGTCACGCCGTAGGCGTTCTGCAGGAGGCTCGTGTACTCCTCCATGGTGGTCGCGGCACCGAGCCGCGACTGGGCCTCGACAAGCGAGCTGAGCAGCATCTTCGAGACCGTGCTCGAGATTCCGGTGATCTCGACGCCGGTGCCGACCCCCGCCGTCACCAGGGTCGACTGTGTCGCGGTCTTTCGGCTGTAGCCGTCGGTGTCGGCATTGGCGATGTTGGTCGAGGCGACGCTGATTCGCGTCTGTGCGGTCAGCAGCGAGCTCAGCGCGATGCTGCGCGTGGCGGCGAGCGTCATGATTCGTCTCCCCCGAGGGCCGGGCGCCGGGCTCAGGCCCTTATGCCCTTGACGCACCAGCCGACGGCGGCGCGCGCGCCGACCACCTGCCCGTTCCGACCGTAGGGCGCGCGCGAGGCGACGTCCTCGCGCACCGCCTGCATGATCGCGTCGACGCGGCGCTGGCTCGCCGCGATGGCGGCGCGCAGCCGCTCGACGTTCTCGTCCATCACGAGCTTGAGCCGGCGCGCCCGCTCGACCAGACGCTCGCGTTGGCGACGGTCGGTCGCGGCGCTGCCGAGGTCGTAGCGACGAACATGCATCACCCACCGCTCGACATCCTCGGCGAGCGCCGTCTTGCGCGCCGTCGAGTTGGACAGCGAGGCCGGCAGCCCGCGCGCCAGCGCGCGGTTCTCCTCCTCGACGACCGCGATCAGCTCTTCCACCAGTGCGACCACCCGGGCGACCGAGTGATTCGCGCTGGATACCGGGGCGTCGCTTTCGACCGACAACGTGGACATGGCTCACTCCTCGATCTTCAGGGTCGCGTCGGGCGCGGAGGACGCGCGGTCAACGCACAGGTCCGATAGGCGGTGACGGCCCGGGACCGTCGGTCGACGGCGGCGAGCTCGGCGGCGAGCCGGTCGCGCTCGGCGACGAGGGCTCGCAGCACCTCGACGAGCTCGGCGACGCCGGCCAGGATCGCATCGCCCTCGCCCGCCTGCCGGCGGGTGTCGGGGCACACGCCGGCGAGAAGCCTTTCGCCCTCGCCGGTCGCACGACGGGCACGATGCAGGAGCGGATCCTTCGGCGTCCTCGTCGCTCGATCGTGCACGGCGCTACCTCACCGCGCTCATCAGCGTGTCGTACATCTCGCTGACCGTGGACACGACCTGGGCGGCGGCCGAGTAGGCCTGCTGCGCCGTGATCATGGTCGAGAACTCGCCGGTGGTGTCCACCGTGCTCGACTCGAGCTTGCCGCCGAGGAGGTTGCCGGCGCCGCCGACGCCCGCCTCGTGCAGGGTCGCCGAGCCGGACTTGGTGCTCTCGGCATACATGCCGCCGCTCACCGTGGTGAGTCCGTCGGCGTTGGCGAAAGTGGCGATCGCGACCTTGTAGATCACGTAGGTCTTGCCGTTCGAGTAGGTCGCCGTGACGTTGCCGCCGTCCTCGACCGTGACGCCGGTCAGGCTGCCGTAGGCGAGCCCGTCCTGATCGATCTTCTTGAGGTCGATGTTGGGCGTCTCGGAATCGGACGAGTACTGGGTCAAGCCGTCGGCGCCACCGAGTGTGCCGAGATCGAGCGTGATGGTCTGGTCGGCGGCGCCGGTCGTCCAACCCGCGATCGAGATCGTCGCCGGGCTGGGGCTCGTGCTCGCCAGCGTGCCGTCCTCATTGAAGACGATGTCGATCGTCCCGGTCACGGTCCCGGAGGTCACCGCGGAGTTGGACGACAGGCTGGCGTCGCTGAACGTCGCCTGCCAGTTGTTCGCCGCCGTCTTGGTCCAGGTGATGGTCACGCTGCTCGCGGTGCCGAGCGAGTCGTAGACGTCCATCGTGGTGGTGAAGGCGTCGCCCACGGCGGCGTCGGCCGGCAGGTTCGCCTGGATGATCTCGGTCGTCGTCGCAGCGGCGACGCTCTGAACCGCGGCGGTGTCGATGCGGGTGAGCGTCGCCGCGGTCTCACCGACCGTCACGTTGCCGTCCTGGTCGGTCGGCCAGCCCATCAGGTAGTTGCCGTTGATCGTCAGGTAGCCGGAGGCGTCGTCGATCACGGCGTCGCCGTTGCGGGTGTAGTAGGTCGAGCCGGACGCGTCGCGCACGACGAAGAAGCCGTTTCCGTCGATCGCCATCGCCGTGTCGCTGCTCGACGACGTGAGAAGCCCCTGTTGCGAGATGTTGTAGCGGGCCGACACGCCGACGCCGCCCGAGGCGTAGCCTGCCGAGGACGAGCTCGACGACAGCAGGCTCTCGAAACTCGCGGTGACCGACTTGTAGCCGACGGTGCTGGCGTTGGCGATGTTGTCCGACACCATCGAGATCGCCTGGCTCTGCGAGTTCAGGGCCGAGACGGCGGAATTCAACGCTCCGCTGAGGCTCATGATACGCTCCTCGATACCGCTCTGTTCACAACAGATCGGTCCGGACCCGGTGGGGTCGGACGATCACGCCGAGGCCTTGCCGGTGGCCTCGTAGAGGCTCGTCACCGTGCTGTTCATGGTCGAGATCGTGTCGACAAGGGTGTCGAGCGTCGTGCTGATCTCGCTGATCTGGTTGAACGTCGCGTAGGACATGAGCTGCCCCATGAACTCGGTCGTGTCGGTCGGATCGAGCGGGCTCTGGTTCTCGAGCTGTGTGGTGATCAGCTTCAGGAAATCGGCGGTCGAAAGATCGATGTCGTTCGAGCTCGACGTCGACGTGCCGGTGGTGCTCGTCGTGCTCGCCGTGGAGGTCACCGAGGAGACGCTCATGATATGCCTCGACCGTTGTCGGGGCCGCCCGGCGGCCCGACGTCTGATGTCCGTCGCGATGTGATGAAGTGATCGACGTTCGTCAGTTAGAACGGACGACGCGGCGTTTTCCGGCAGGTTTTTCGCGCGCCGCCGGAGACGCGGGTGTCACGCCGGTGCGATCCCCGGCCGGGAGAGGCCGCGGGTGGCGGGGCGGAGCTTCGAGCGATCGGGAGCGCGGGACACGCCGGCCACGGCCGCGGCCGCGAACGCCGACGCCGTCTCGTCGCCGTGGTGGCGAGGTCGCCGCCTCAGCGCGGCGGCGGGCCGGGGGGCGGTCCCGGGGGTGGGCCGAACGGCCGGCCGGGGCCGCGCAGCACCACCTCGGCGATCACCTTGCGGTCGGCGACCGGAACAACGGCCAGCACCTCGCCGATGCGCCGCGCGATCCCTTTGTCGGTCTCGTTGCGGGCCGCGAGGAAGTTGTCGACCGTCGCGGCGAAGGCTGCCGGATCGAAGGTCTCCGCACCGAGCAGCGCGCGCAGCCGCTCGTCCATCCGGCGCGGATCGGCGGGGCTCGCCCGGAAGCGTCCGTCGATCTCGCCGACCAACGCCTCGATCTTGGCGAAGCTGTCGTTCGAGATGCGCCCCTCGAGGTCGTGGAGGGCGTTCTGGAGCGGCCGCGGGCGCGGCGGCGGCCCCCCGTCCGAGCGCACGAGCGAGCCGACCCAGGAACCGGCCAGGAACAGGTTGATCCCGAGCGACACGAGCAGGGCGATCCGAAGCACGCCGGAGCGCGAGACGCCGCCGAACGGAGCCATGACCGGTTTCGAGCTCACTGCAGCGACCGGAAGAGCGAGTCGGAGAAACCGAGCGCGCTCTGATCCTGGTTTCGTGCGATGGTGAGGAAGCTGCTCGCGAAGCCGAGCAGGAAGCACACCGAGAGGACGGCGGCCGGACGCCACGCGGGCCGCGGGACGGCGCCGGACAGGGCGGCGAGCGCCGTCGACCACGGCGAGGCGGCTGTCCGTTGACGACGCGGCGAGGCGAGGGACGGCGCCGGCTCGCGCAGGGGTTCGGCGGCGCGCGCGGCGGCGAGGATGCGGTCGGCGAGATCGGCGGGCGCGCGCACGGCCGGGCGTGCCGCGAGAGCCTCGCGCAAGGCCACGGCGTCGGCGAGCACCTCGCGCGCCTCGGCCGAAACCTTCAGCAGCGCCAGCGCCTGCGTGCGCGACGGCTCAGGCCACGCCGCGACGTCCTCGCCCCATCGATCGACCTGATCCTCGAAGTCGTCAATATCCATCCGCGGCCTGTTCCATTCTGGAAGCCGATTAGTTCTAGCTTAGTTCGAAATGCCAGAAGCTCCTTAACAAACCGGTACCGTTCGTCCGGCTTCATAACAGGCGCGTCGGCCGTCGTCGCAAGGTTTCGGAGGGCCTTCCGGAGGTCGTGATCAGCGCACTCGATCACGCGTCGGGCTCGCGCCCGGCGCCGCACCGGATCGACCTGAATATCGTCGGGTCAGGTTAGCCGATCCGGTGCAGGGCTCGTTTCGTGCCCCTCGCCGCGCGCATCGCGCCGGCGCGCGGGAGACGCGGTTGTGCGTCTACAACGGGCGCCGCCGATCGGCAAGCCGGCACCGCCGACGCCGCGCCGGCGTTTTCAGGATCGTTACGCCCAGACGGTGTTCGGACACCGTCGTCGCCTCTCGCCATCGTCCGTTCAGCGCCGGCCGCTCGCCGCCGCACGGGCCGCCACCTCGACCGGCACGGCCGCGTGCCCCCCGCGCGCGGCCTGCTCCTGGGCACGCGTCGGAAGGCCGGCGATGCCGGCCCAAGCGTCGCGCAGTTCGGCGAGCCCCGCCGCGATCCGCCGATACCGCTCGGGCGCATCCGGCTTCCGGAACGACTGCAGCACGACGAGCGTGTTCGTCGTGTAGGTGGTGAACAGCCGCTCGGCGAGCTTACCGCCCTTCTCGAAATCGATGATGTGGCTGAGGCCGCGCAGGATCGCCGCGACCTTCAACACATCCTCCCAGGCCGCGGCCGTGCGCCCCTCCTCGATCGCCTGGCTCGCCCGGCTGAGCAGCACGAGAATCTTGTCGTAGAGCAGCACCACGGCGCGCGACGGCGGCACCGTCGCGGCGGCGCGCTGATAGGCCGATATCGCGCCTTGGGCCGACATCGGGACGGGTTGGGCGAACGTGTTCTGGATCGGGCTCGGCGCCGGATTCGGCGCCTGGCCCGTCGACGCTTTGGGGGCGAGCGTGCGCTTTCGCACGGACCGTTCGATGGCCATCAGTCGTCCTCGGCTGCGAGTAGAGCTTTCAGGTAAGCGAGCGTGGATTCGGCCTGCGAGATCGCCGCCTGGTACTTCGCGTAGCGGGCCTCGAGCGTCGTCCGGTAGCTTTCGGCCCGCGTCTCGATCGTGGTGACCTTCGAGGCGAGGCTGGTGTTGACCGACTCGAGATTGTCGATCAGCGTCTTCAACGTCCCGCTCGTCGTGTTCGCGGCGCGGTTCGCCGCCACGTAGACGCGCTCGGCCAGGCCGTAACTGATGGAGATGTCGGCCGACACCGACGTGGTACCGGCATACACGAAGGAAAAACCTTCGTAGGCCGTTCCGGCGACACCGACGATGCGATTGCCGCTGATCCTGAACAACGAACTGTCGCCGCCGACCGAGGCCGAGGTGACGGCGCCGTCCTCACCGACCACGATGTCGAGCGTGAAGGAGGTCGGCGCACCGCTGCCGCGCGCCAGCAGCATAAGGTCGCTGGACGAGCTGGTGAGGCTGAACGTGAACAGCGCCTGGATGTCTTCGAGGTTCGACAGAAGCGCGGCATCGAGCGTATCTTCGTCGAGCACGAGATTGTTGGAGCTGTCGTAGGTGATGCCGATGTTGGCCAGCGACAGCGCGTCGATCGTGGTCGACAGCGCGGTGGCGATCGACATGTTGACATTCCGCAACGTCCCGTCGCCGAACAGCACGGCGGTGTCGGCCGCCGTCCCCGAGGTCGTCAGCGCCTGCTGCGACACCGCCCATTCCCGGTAGGCGTTGTAGGCATCGACCAGCGCCTGGACGGCCTCCTTGATGTCGCTGTAGTCCGCCTCGATCTCCACCGTTATCGAGGTTCCGGACGGCGTCGTGTTGTAGAGATAGAAGGTGACACCGTCGATCGCGTCACTGATCTCGTTCGAGTCGCGCGTGATCCGAATCCCGTCGATCTCGATGATCGCGTCCTGAGCGGCCTGCACCTGGTTGGCGAATCCGCCGTCCGCGTCGACGATCCCGAGCCCGGCGAGCACGTCGTCGCCGGACACCGCCGTCGCCGAGATCTCCTTGCCCGTTTCGGTCGCGGTGAGCACCAGCTTGTAGGAGCCGGACGAGACCTGCAGCACCGAGGCCTTGACCCCGGTGGTGCCGCTCTGCGCGTTGATCGCCGTCGCGATCTCGGCGAGGCTCATGTCCGCCGCGACGGTGATCTCGACCGCGGTTCCCCCGTCGACCTGCAGACTGAACACGCCCGCAAAGCCGAGATCCTCGGTCTTGCTGGAGACCGAGTCGCTCGTCACCTTGTGAGCCTTGGCGATCTGCACAACGACGAGATCGTAGCTCGTCTCCTGGGCACCGTCCTCCGCCTCCACCGCGACGATGCTGCTCGCATCGACGCTGCCGTTGCCCGTCAGATAAGCGGAGCGATGGCCGAAGACGTCGGTGCCCTTCGACAGCGTTCCGGTGGGTGCACGCAGGGCGTCGGCGGCGTCGGCGATGTCCTGCAGCAGCGATTGCATCTCCTCGTAGGCGGAGATCTTCGCTTCGTTCGCCGTGATCTTGGTCTCGATGGAGTCGGCCTTGGTGAGCTTCGCCGCGACGGCCTCCTCGATCAGCGCGTCCCAGTCGGTGCTGACCGAGCTCGACGCGGTCGAGGTGCTCGACGTGTTCGTCGTGACGCTGCTGATGGTCGTCATGGAGTTCCCGCCTCGCGGATCGCGTGGGCCGGAGCGATCGCTCCGGCCCGACCTTCACTGGCGATACCGGATCACTGCAGCAGCTTGAGCAGCGTCTGCGGCATCTGGTTGGCCTGCGCGGCCGCCGCGACCGCGGCCTGGGTCTTCACCTCGGCAGACGAGAGCTTGGCCTGCTCGGCGGCGATGTCCACGTCGGCGATCGCCGAGTTGGCGGCCTCGAGGTTCTCGTTCTGGGTGGCGATCGAGTCGGCCCGGAACTCGAAGCGCGACATCGCGGCACCGAAGCCGGCGCGGGCGTTGGACACGGTGTTGATCGCGGCGTCGAGCGCCGTCAGGGCGGCGGCCGCCGTCGTGGTATCCGTCACGGCCGTGCCGGTGAGGCCGGACAGCAGTCCATTGGTCGTGAGATCGACCATGGTCAGGGCGATGGTGTCGGAGCTGCTCGACCCGACCATCACGTTGCCGCTGGTGAACGTCGCGGTCGCGTCGGAATCGAGCAGCGACAGGCCGTTGTAACGGGTGCTGCCGGCGATGCCGTCGATTTCCTCCAGCAGCGCCTGATACTCGGCGTCGATGTAGGTCCGCTCCGTGTCGCCCATGGTCGACGACGAGGATTCGGACGCCAGCGCCTTCATGCGCTGCAGGATGTCGCTGATGTTGCTGGCCGCGCCGTCGGCGATCTGCAGCACCGCGATGGCGTGCGAGGCGTTGGTGGAGGCCTGATCGAGCGCGGCGATGTCGGACTTGATCTTGGTCGAGATGGCGAGACCGGCGGCGTCGTCGGAGGCGCGGTTGATGCGCGACCCGGAGGCGAGCTTGCCGAGCGAGCTCGACTGCTCGGAGGCGTTCTGATTCAAGTAGCGGACGGCGGTGTTGGCGGCCGTGTTGGTGGAAATGACAGGCATGGCTCTCTCCTCGCATCGAACGTCTGACCCGCGCCCGGCTGTTCGGGCGGCGGAGCGGCGCGGATCATCCGCGGCTGAGAGTTCAACGAGGGGGCCCGCGAATGGCGGGCGGCGAATGTTTTGCGGGCCTGGCCGGCGTGGTTAATCGTCGGCTAACGACTGACGGATGTCGGGCTCCGAGCGGCGCAGCAGCTTGCGCAGTTGCTGGCGGGCGCGCTTGAGCAGCGACTCCACCGCCGCCACGGTGGTGTCCATCACGTCGGCGATCTCGGCGTTGCTCATGCTCTCGTGATACGAGAGGATGATGGCGATCCGCTGCTGGTCCGGGAGCCGGTTCATCGCGGCATCGAGCAACTCGGAGACCTCGCTGCGATGCATCGCCGTCACGGCGTCGGGCGCCGCGTCGGCGACCTCGCCGACCGCCTCCACGTCCTCGT
Source organism: Rhodoplanes azumiensis (assembly GCF_042682915.1). NCBI lineage: Bacteria > Pseudomonadati > Pseudomonadota > Alphaproteobacteria > Hyphomicrobiales > Nitrobacteraceae > Rhodoplanes > Rhodoplanes azumiensis. The sequence goes on from NZ_JBHUIW010000025.1 coordinate 77,099, forward strand.
TGCGCGGACGCCGGCGCAGGTCGATGCAGCGGTTGGTGACGACCCGGTAGAGCCAGGTGGAGAACTTGGCGCGGCCGGCTTCCCAACGATGCCGGTGCGTCCACACTTTCAGGAGCGAGTCCTGCACCACGTCGTCGGCGTCGGCGCGGTTGTCGAGGATGCGCAACGCCAGCGCGAAGGCGCGATCGACGTGGCGCTCGACCAGGCTCCGGAACGCCAGCTCGTCGTTCTCGCCGATTCGGCGGAGCAGCTCGTCGTCGTCCGGCTCGCCGGCGTTCTCCACCGTGGCGCGCACCGCATCCGTCGTCGGCTCGGGGGACGCCCGAAACGCGGGGTCGTCCCAGGACACGCACGCAACCGTCATGACACTCTCTCCCCAGCGACCGTGGTCGACCCGAAGGCGTACCCACACGAGGCTCCCGAGCATTGAACGGGCGGCGGGAACTATTCAGGCGGAGAATTTTCGGTCGATCTGGGATTTTTTCAGTTCTTACACTCGGAATTTTCTGCCGAGCACCGGGAAGAAAATTCCTATTCAAGTATAGATCGCGCTTCTTAAATAAATACTGCGCAGCGACAAAGAGAACCCGTCGACGACAACCACATCCGCGCACGTGATCCCCGTCGCGTGCGCCCCGATCATTCCGGCTGGTCTGTCGCGCCGATGCCCGTCACCCCGGGCCGGCCGCCGGCCGAACGATCAGGGCCCGCGCGCGTCCCGAGCCCGCGGAACAATGTCCTCCGGCCGCCCTGTCCGGCCACGCGCCGGCGACCGCTCATGCCATTCCCGCAGCCCGGGGCCGCACTGCGCAGGACATTTATGTCACATGACGCAGGTCAATCGAGCCGCCGCGACCGTGGGCTAGGGTGCCGGCTTCCTTTTCGGCGACTGGAGGCGTTCATGCACGGGGTGGAGCGGCGAGACGGGCAGGTGGCGAACCGCACGCGCTCGATCGTCGACGGCAACGAGGCGGCCGCGTCGATCGCCTACCGGCTCGCCGAGGTGATCGCGATCTACCCGATCACGCCCTCGTCCAACATGGGCGAGTGGGCCGACCAGTGGAAGTCCGAAGGGGCCAAGAACATCTGGGGCACGGTCCCGGACGTCGTCGAGATGCAGAGCGAGGGCGGCGCCGCCGGCGCGCTCCACGGTGCCCTGCAGGGGGGCGCACTGGGCACGACCTTCACGGCCTCCCAGGGCCTGCTCCTGATGATCCCCAACATGTACAAGATGGCGGGCGAGCTGACCTCGGTCGTCATCCACGTCGCCGCCCGCGCGGTCGCCACCCACGCGCTGTCGATCTTCGGCGACCACTCCGACGTGATGGCGACGCGGCAGACCGGCTTCGCCCTGCTCTCCTCCGGCTCGGTCCAGGAGGCCGCCGACCTCGCGCTGGTCGCCACCGCCGCGACACTCGAATCACGAGTGCCGTTCCTGCACTTCTTCGACGGCTTCCGCACCTCGCACGAGGTCAACGTCGTCGAGCTGCCGACCGACGACGACCTCCACGCGATGATCGACGACCGCTTCGTGCGCGCCCATCGCGAGCGCGCGCTGTCGCCCGACCGGCCGGTGCTGCGCGGCACCGCCCAGAACCCGGACGTGTTCTTCCAGGCGCGCGAGGCCTGCAACCCCTTCTATCGGGCCTGCCCGGAGATCGTCCAGGACGTGATGGATCGGTTCGGCCGCCTCACCGGCCGAACCTATCGCCTGTTCGACTATGTCGGCGATGCCGACGCCGAGCGCGTCGTGATCCTGATGGGCTCGGGCGCCGGCGCCGCCGAGGAGACCGTGGAGGCGCTGCGCGCCAAGGGGGAGAAGGTCGGCCTCCTCAAAGTCAGACTGTTCCGGCCGTTCGCCACCGAGGCGTTCCTGTCCGCCCTGCCCGCCTCGGTGAAGTCGATCGCCGTACTCGACCGCACCAAGGAGCCGGGCGCCGTCGGCGAGCCGCTCTATCAGGACGTGATCACGGCGCTGGCCGAGCGCATCGCCTGCGGCGCCGCGACCACGATGCCGCGGGTGATCGGCGGCCGCTACGGACTCTCGTCGAAGGAGTTCACGCCCGCCATGGTGAAGGCCGTCTTCGACGAGCTCACCAAGGAGGCGCCGCGCAACCACTTCACGGTCGGCATCACGGACGACGTGTCGCACACCAGCCTGGAGGTCGACGCCTCGTTCTCGACCGAGCAGCCCGGCACGGTGCGGGCGCTGTTCTACGGGCTCGGCGCCGACGGCACGGTGGGCGCCAACAAGAACTCGATCAAGATCATCGGCAAGTACACGCCGAGCTACGTGCAGGGCTACTTCGTCTACGACTCGAAGAAGTCCGGCTCCGGCACGGTGTCGCATCTGCGCTTCGGCCCCGACCCGATCCGCTCCACCTATCTGATCAGCCGCGCCAACTTCATCGCCTGCCACCAGTTCCAGTTCCTCGCCCGCATCGACATGCTGGCCGGCGCCGAGGACGGCGCCACCTTCCTGCTCAACGCGCCCGGTGCGCCCGAGGAGGTGTGGGACAAGCTGCCGCGGCAGGTGCAGGAGACGATCGTCGCCAAGAAGCTGCGCCTGTTCGTGATCGACGCCTACGCGGCGGCCCGCGAGGCCGGCATGGGCAGCCGCATCAACACCATCATGCAGACCTGCTTCTTCGCGATCTCGGGCGTGCTGCCGCGCGAGGATGCCATCGCGAAAATCAAGCAGTCGATCCAGGACACCTACGGAAAGCGCGGCGCCGCCGTGGTGCAGAAGAACTTCGCGGCCGTCGACACGACGCTCGCGCGGCTTCACGAGATCCCGGTGCCGGCCGCGGCGACCTCGACGCTCGCCATGCTGCCACCGGTGTCGCCGTCGGCGCCCGCCTTCGTGCGCGACGTGCTCGGCGAGTCGATCGCCGGCCGCGGCGATCTCCTTCCCGTCAGCGCCATGCCGGTCGACGGCACCTTCCCGACCGCCACGGCGCAGTGGGAGAAGCGCAACATCGCCCAGCAGATCCCGGTGTGGGATTCGGACATCTGCATCCAGTGCGGCAAATGCGTGCTGGTCTGCCCGCACGCCGTCATCCGGGCCAAGGTGGTCGATCAGGCGGCGCTCGACGGCGCGCCCGAGACCTTCAAGCACGCCAAGGCGAAGTGGCGCGAGTTCGACGGCTGGCGTTACGCCCTCCAGGTCTCGCCCGAGGACTGCACGGGCTGCAAGCTGTGCGTCGAGGTCTGCCCGGTGAAGAGCAAGACCGAGACCAAGCACAAGGCGCTCAACATGGCCGAGCAGGAGCCCCTGCGCGCGGCCGAGAGCGCCAATTGGGACTTCTTCCTCTCGCTGCCCGAGGTGCCGCGGGAAAAGGTGCGCCACGACAACGTCAAGGACGTCCAGCTGCTCGAGCCGCTGTTCGAGTTCTCCGGCGCCTGCTCGGGCTGCGGCGAGACGCCCTACATCAAGCTGCTCACCCAGCTGTTCGGCGACCGACTGCTGATCGCCAACGCCACCGGCTGCTCGTCGATCTACGGCGGCAACCTGCCGACCACGCCCTACTCGGTGAACGGCTGCGGCCGCGGCCCGGCCTGGTCGAACTCGCTGTTCGAGGACAATGCCGAGTTCGGTCTCGGCATGCGGCTCGCCGCCGACAAGCAGATGGAGTTCGCCCGTGAGCTCGCCACCCGCCTCTCCGGCCGGCTCGGCGACGGCCTCGTGACGGCCCTGATCGAGGCCGACCAGAGCAAGGAGGCCGGCATCGAGGCGCAGCGCATCCGCGTCGCCGAGCTGAAGCGGCTGCTCGCGAGCGCCGAGGACGACGAGGCGAAGGCGCTCGTCGCGCTCGCCGACAGCCTGGTGCGCAAGAGCGTGTGGCTGCTCGGCGGCGACGGCTGGGCCTACGACATCGGCTACGGCGGCCTCGACCACGTGCTCGGCTCCGGTCGCAACGTCAACGTGCTGGTGATGGACACCGAGGTCTACTCCAACACGGGCGGCCAGATGTCGAAGTCGACGCCGCGCGGCGCGGTGGCGAAGTTCGCGGCCGGCGGCAAGGTCACGGGCAAGAAGGATCTCGCCATGGAGGCGGTCGCCTTCGGCTCGGTCTACGTCGCCCGCATCGCCATGGGCGGCGGCGACATGCATACGGTCAGAGCCTTCCAGGAGGCCGAGTCCTATCCGGGTCCGTCGCTGATCATCGCCTACAGCCACTGCATCGCACACGGCTACGACATGACCATCGGGCTCGACCAGCAGAAGGCCGCGGTGCAGTCCGGCTACTGGCCGCTGATGCGATTCGACCCGCGGCTGTGGGACGAGGGCAAGAACCCGTTCCAGCTCGACTCCAAGCCGCCGACCATCCCGTTCAAGCAGTACGCCTACAACGAGGCGCGCTACACCATGCTGGTGCGCTCCAATCCGCTGGCGGCGCGCGAGCTCCTCAAGCACGCCCAGGACGACGTCGAGCGCCAGTGGCGCGTCTATGCCGACCGCGCCGAGATGGCCGGCCGCGGCGACACGCCGGACGTGACGCCGAAGCCGGCCGACGACGAGGCCGCGCCCGCTGCCGCGGCGAACGGGGGCGAGGAGTGAGCCGTTCAGCCCGTCATTCCGGAAGCCGACCGCAGGTCGGCTGTCCGGAATCCATAACCCCTGTCCGTGTTTATGGATTCCGGGCTCGCCGCTGCGCGGCGCCCCGGAATGACCAGCGTGTTTCCGCGCGAAGGAGCGCCGCATGACCGACCTGACGACCCGCTATCTCGGGCTGACCCTCCGCTCGCCTCTGGTCGCCTCGGCCTCGCCGCTGTGCGACTCCGTCGACGGCATCTGCCGCCTCGCCGACGCCGGCGTCGCCGCCGTGGTGCTGCCCTCGCTGTTCGAGGAGCAGCTCACGCTGGAGAGCCTGGCGCTGCACGCCGATCTCGAGCGCGGCGCCGACACGTTCGCGGAAGCCGCCGGCTTCTTCCCGGATCTGCACACCTACAATCTCGGCCCGGACGGCTGCCTCGAGCTGATCTGCCAGGCCAAGGCGCGGGTCGACATCCCGGTGATCGCCAGCCTGAACGGCGTCACGGTCGGCGGCTGGATCGAATACGCCAAGCTGATGCAGGACGCCGGCGCCGACGCGCTGGAGCTCAACACCTATTCGATCGCGGTCGATCCCGAGAAGAGCGCCGCCGAGATCGAGGACGGCTATGTCGAGCTCCTGACAGCCGTCAAGGCGCAGATCAAGATCCCGGTCGCCGTGAAGCTGTCGCCGTTCTTCTCGGCGCCCGCCAACATCGCCCGCCGGCTCGGCGAGGCCGGCGCCGACGGCCTCGTCCTGTTCAACCGCTTCTACCAGCCCGACTTCGACATCGAGGAGCGCGAGGTGGTCGCCTCGCTGGCGCTCAGCCGGCCGGAGGAGCTGCTGGTGCGGCTGCACTGGGTGGCGATCCTGTACGGCCGGGTGAAGGCCGATCTCGCCATCACGGGCGGCGTCCATTCCGCCACCGACATGGTCAAGAGCGTGATGGCGGGCGCCAAGGTCGCCTGCATGACCTCCGCCCTGCTCCAGCACGGTCCCGGCTACGCCAAGGCCGTGCTGCGCGACCTCGCCGCTTGGCTGGACGCCCACGACTACGAGTCGGTCGCCCAGATGTGCGGCTCGATGAGCCGCGACGCGATCCGCAACCCGTCCGCCTACGAGCGCGGCAACTACATGAAAGTGCTCAGCTCCTACACGCTGCGCGACGACATCCTGGCGGTGTGACAAGCGCGCCGACGGCCGGCTTCACCATGACGGGCGGTCTTCCGGGCCGCCCGTTTTCGTTGCCATGCGGGCGCCGCATTGATCACGCTTTCTTGAGGTGCCGCTCCGGGGGGAGGGCCGGGTCGAAAGACCCATTAACCAGACGATAACCCTGCGGGACGAGGATGGCTCGTCGCGCAGGCGGTGGTCGAACCCCGTGGCTGCAACCTGTCGCCGGCGCCCGAAGGCGCCGCCTCGAGAACAGAACAGTCCGGGTTCGCAATGGCTGCCACTTCCGCCGGTTCCGGCGACAACGTGTCCTTCTGGTCGGCGCTCGCGGGGGCGGTCGGCTGCGGCGGCTTGATGGTCTTCGTCGCCCTGCCGCTCGCGGTGTCGAGCCCCTTCCCCACCCCGAAGGAGCGGCATTGGATCGTCGAGCACACGCGCCCGGTGGCGCTGCTGCCGGCCGATCACGACGCCGACGACGCGGCGGAGGCCGAAGCCGACCTCGAATCGAGCGAGTCGGGCCCGGAAGGCGGCAACGGCAGCCCGGCCGACGTGCTCTCCTGGGAGCCCACCTTCACGCTCGCCTCGGCCTCGATGGTCGAGGTCGACCCGACCGAGACCGGCAGCCTCGGCATCGGCCGACGGGCCGTCGCCAGCCTGCCGCCGGCGCTCGCCGACGACAGCGGCCCGCCGGACGAGATCGACGACTATCTCTGGGAGGTCTACCAGCGCCAGCCGATCAAGAAGGACGGCTCCGGCGACTTCACCTGGAAGGATCCGGCCGCCGCCAAGCGCATGGGCATGTCGCTGAAGGACTACGTCATCCGCGGCATGGACCGCGACTTCCGCGAGACCCTCTATCACATGGGCAAGGCGCTCGACGCCGACGGCTACAACTGGTCGATGCTGAGCGCCTTCCGCGACGATTACCGCCAGCGTCTCGCCTCGGGCCTGAAGGCCCGCACCGGCTACTCGCTGCACGGCGGCAGCGTGCGCACCGGCGGTTACGGCCACGGCCGCGCCATCGACATCACCACGGCGGACGGCCACGACGCCGACGCGGTGTGGCGGTGGATCGACCGCAACGGCGCCCGCTTCGCCATCGCCCGCCCGATGCCGGGCTACGATCCGGCCCACATCCAGGCGCGCGGCAACTGGCAGCAGGTCGCCTCCTCGCTGCGCGGCAAGCGCAGCCGCTACGCCGGCGCGACGCCGCCGCGCGACTGATCTCGGCCCCGCCGCGACCGGCCACCAAGGGCGCCGACGCCCGCGCCCGGGTCGTCCGCCAGCGCCGGGTCTTTGCAGAATTTGTCATTCCGGGGCGCACCGAAGGTGCGAACCCGGAATCCAGCGGCGAACTCGACAATCTGGGCTGGATTCCGGGTTCGACGCTGCGCGCCGCCCCGGAATGACAAACTCTGGAAAGCCCTCGCCGGCGCGGACGGCGACCACGAGAGGCTGGGCCGCTCAGGCCACCTCGGTCCTGCGCGTCTGGCCGTAATGGGCCGCCATGTCGGTCGCCAGCCGGTCGAGGCCGCGCACGATCTCGTCGGAGAGCTTTTCCATTTCGGCGAGCTTGGTCCGGGCGAGCGCCGGATGACCGTCCTTGATCGCCGCCAACGCCCCGAAACCGGCCTGGTGGAGCGACAGATGCGGGTCGGCGATCGCCTTGAACGACGGCAGCTCGGTGAGCACGTCGTCGCCGACATTGTCGTACCACTTGCCGAACCGGCAGGTGTGATGCGTGACGTCCCCCTCGCCCGCCGCCGCCTTGCCGCCGACCACGTCGCGCACCCGCGCCACGAAGGCGCGATGATCCTGCTTGGCCGTCTCGATCAGCCGCGCGGAATATTTCTTCGCCAGCCCGTCGACCTGGGCGCCGTCGAGCTCGTCGGTGAAGTTGACGTGGTGGATGCCCTCGCTGCACGCCACCACGGTGCCGGCGATCCGCAGATCCTCGGCGGGAATCGCGAGCACCACGGCGGCGTGGCTCGCGATCCGACTGCCGCCGTTCAGCAGCGCACCCGCTTCCGAGAGGTCGAGGATCCGCACCGCCTCGGTCGTCCCGCCGCACACCACCTGCGCGTCGATCATCACGCCCCGCCGGCGATACCGCCGCCGCTGCGCCGCGGCCGAGGCGGTGCGTACCGCCTTGGTCAACATGCGCCCGAGCGTGCCGACCACGGCATCCAGGCTGCGGGTGGAATCATGCACCGAGAGCGAGGCGCCCTGCGCCTTCGTGACCCGCCCGAGCACATCGTCCATCAGCCGGCTCACCTCGCCGACATGCGTGGCCGTCTGGCCGACGTTCTGGGCGATGTCGCTGGTCGCCGCCGACTGCTCCTCGACGGCCGCCGAGATCGACGACGAGATCCCGTCCAGCTCGCGGATCGTCGCGGCCACCTCCTCGATGGCCGTCGCGGTGCGCCGGACGACCTCCTGGATGCGGCTGATCTGGCCGGCGATCTGCTCGGCCGAGCGCCCCGACTGGTTGGCGAGCGTCTTCACCTCGGCGGCGACCACGGCGAAGCCCTTGCCCGCGTCACCGGCCCGCGCCGCCTCGATGGTGGCGTTGAGTGCCAGGAGGTTGGTCTGCGAGGCGATGTCGCCGATCAGCCCGACCACCTGGCCGATCTCGTCGGCCGCCTTGTCGAGATTGTCGACGACGCTGCGGGTCTCCTTCATGCGGCCGTCGGCGGCGCGCGCGGCCGCCGAGGCGCGGTTCACCTGGCGGGCGATCTCGGCGATCGAGGCGTGCAGCTCCTCGGCGGCCGCGGCGACGGTCTGGGCCGAGGCGAGCGCCGTGCCGGCCGCGCCGGTCGCCGAGGTCGCGTCCTTGGTGACGGCCTCGCTGACCACCTTCATGGCGTCGGCGCTGTCCAGCAGCGTCTTGTTGTAGGTGCCGACGGTCGTCACCGTGTCGAGCACCTGGCTGTTGATGCGCTCGATCGTCGTCTCGGCATCCGCACGGCGCGCCTTCTCGATCTCGTCCCAATAGGTCGAGAGCGCCGTGTCCATGTCGATGATCACGGCGCGGCTGATCGCCGCCTGGACGGCGGCGACACGGCGGCGCTGTGCCGCGGTGAGGAGCACGCTCTTGTCCGCCATCACGGCGGCGAGCAGTTCGGCCTGCAGCATGCCGTAGCCGAGCATGAACCAGTGCGGCGACAGGCCGATGCGGTGATGGGTCCGGCCGACGCGCTCGGCCGACTCGCGATAGCGCTCGTCGAACAGTCCCTCGAACAGATGCGACCAGTGCACGGCCTGCGCCTCCTTGGCGTAGGCCATGCGCTGCGCGCTCTCGAACAGCGCCGCGAGCGGCGGGATCGCGGCGGTCTTCTGATAGAACGTGTCGAGGATGCGGGGCAGCGCCGCCATCAGGACGGGCTTCACCTCCTTCAGCAGGGTGACGTCGTCCGACTCGAAGGCGATGTAGGAGAGGTCGGTCTTGAATTGCTCGTTGGCAATGTCGTCGGCCATATCCGTCCGTCCGTGACCGTGATGAAGGCGGGACGGTACGTTAGTGCCGCAACCGTGGACGGCCGGTTAATGTCCATCTAATCAGATCACCGAAACTCGCATGGCTGAGTCAATGATCTGAAGATCTGATCACGTTCGTGGATCGACCGCTCTTTTACTAGCCGCTTCCGGCTATCGTCTCGGCTCGCGCGGCCTTCGCGGGATCGGGCCGAAGGCGGGCGGCGGAATACGCCGGCGCGACGCCGCCTCGTAGGACGAGGCGACCTTCAGGATCACGTCCTCACGGCCCGGCTCGGCCCGGAAGACGAGCGAGAACGGCAGGCCGGGACCGGGAATCGTGGTCGGCGTGCGCGCCGGCGCCGAGACGTAGCGGGTGCCGTCCGCCGACAACGCGAAGACGGGGTCGTAGACGGTCGTGACATAACCGGCCGGCACCAAGACCTCGGTCAGGCCGGCGTTGGGCCCATAGAGCGACTCGGGCGCGAGGTTGTGCAGGATGTCGTGCTGGTGCGGATGGCCGATCAGGCCGGGCGGCCACGGCGTGTGCAGCCGCACCAGCGCGTCGAGCCTGTTCTCCAGCATCACCATCATGTCGACGCGGCGCAGAAGCTCGCGCAGCATGATGCGCTCGTCGACGCCCTGGCGCGCGCCGAGCGGGTTGCGCGGATCGACGATCTCCTCCCAGTTCCGGAACGCGGCGCGCTGATCGTCGCCCCAGAACTTCGACCGCGCATTCAGCATCGGCCAGTCGGCGAGCGTCTCGGTGACGCCCTGCGCGGCCCAGTCGGCGGCGCGGCGCGTCAGATACTGGCTGATGTGGAAGCGGAACGTCGGCGCCAGCGCCTGTTGCTGGATCGTCCCGATGTCCAGATTCGCCGGCGGCGCGATGCGCCCCTCGGCGAGCGCGACGAAATAGTCGATCGGCGTCATGGCGCCCGTGCCGAACACCGTGCCGGGCGAAAACTCCGTCGGCACGATGGCGTCGGCGAACGCCTGGAACAGCGGGCGGCCGTCGCGGCCGAGGCGGAACAACAGATCCGGCATGAACACCGGCACGAGCCGCGCCAGCGCGGTCGTGAAATCGACCGTCATCGGTTCGATGTCGGGATCGGGCGTCCACGACGGCTCGCGGGACTCGACCAGCGTCGCGCCCAGCCTCTCGCCGATGATCTCCTTGATCTCGCGCGCCGCGGCCGTGACGATCGGCCCCTCGGCGAGCGAGCCCTCCGGCACCCGCATCGACTCGCGGACGACGCCGAGCCTGATCCCGTTCAGCTCGCCGGCCACGCCCCGGCCCCTCGTGTGGATCGCGTAGCCGCTCGCCAGCACCGACGAACGCGGCACCGTCGTGTAGACGTCGCGCGGATCGTAATAGGCGGTCTCGGCATCCTTCAGCGCATCGAGAATCTTGGCGCAGTCGCCGAGCGTGCGGGCATGGATGCCGGAGCGGTCGCAATAGATGTCGGCCCCGATGGCGCCGCCGTCGAAGCCGAGCATCGCCTTGTGCGGCAGGATCAGCGCAACGGCGTTGTGATTCGACGGGCCGCGACAGGAGGCACGTGTCTCCTCGCCGAGGCTCGCCATCACCAGGTTGGTCGAGACCGAGAGCGCCGAGCCCGAGCTCGAGCCGAGCGAGGCGGCGCGGCGTGTGTCGTAAGGGTTCACCGGCGTGCCGCCCCAGCTCGATCGCTGATAGCCGAGCGTCGAGGCGATCACGCGCTCGGGCTCGTGGCGCCCGCCCGGATCGCCGCCGCCACGGCCGTTGTACTCGGTGCACACCGCCTTGGCGAAGATGATGGCGCCCTTCTTGCGGAGCTGCTCGACCAGGACGTGATCACGCGCCGGCACGTCGACGTCGTAACGCGCGTCGCCGCCGCCGGTCGAGCGCATGTCCTTGGTGTCGAACGGATCCTTGAACGAGAAGACGACCCCGTACAGCGGCAGCTTTTCGAGGTCCGGATCGCGGCCGTACTTTGCATCCAAAGCCGCGGCCTGTTCGAGCGCATCGGGATAGCGCCGAAAGATCTCGGCGCCGGGCGGCGCGTCCGGCGGCAGCGGCCCGTCGTCGGGATGGCGGTCGAAGTCGCCGCGGAACGTCACCGAACGCTCGCCCCGGATGTTGATGGTGGACAGCGCGTTGACCTGGCCGGCGTTCGGCTTGCCGACCACCATGCCGTACTGCTGCTGCACGGACGGATCCGAGGCGGTCGGCTCCATCCGGCCGAATTCGAGCGGCCGCCCCCGGTAGCGGTCGAGATCGGGCAGAAGGTCGGCGGCCCTCACGGTCGCGGTCGGGAAGGCGAGCGGCGCCCCGCCCCGCACCGCGCCGGTCGCCGGCGGCACCGGCGCGCCGTCCGCCGTGACCAGCAGGCTCGCCGGCCCGTTGAAGGCGCGGACCCGGTCGATGTAGTGCTGCACGATCTCGACGCAGGTGATCGCGCCGGCCCGGATGGCGGCGTGCATCTCGTCGATGGTCGCTTCCTCGAGCTGGAACGGGGACGGCGCGGCCTGCCCGGGCATGACGGCTCCTTCGCGGGGTGGTGAGGGGATCGGGAGGAACGGTGCGGTGGGACGCTGCGATGCGACGCTGCGGTGGGTCGAGGGTGGCCGCGGCAGCGGCCGACATTCGAATTAGACCGGTTTTCGCTCACGTTGGTGCATAGCCTGCGTGTCGGATGAAATT
>NZ_JBHUIW010000026.1:0-87172 GCF_042682915.1 Rhodoplanes azumiensis
GCTGGATCCTCCGAGACAAGCTCTTGCCCACCCGAAATGTGTGCATGCCGTAGCGCACAGCGGGGAGAGGTGAAGGGTCAGACCGCCCCTACCCCACCGTCTGCACCTGTCCGGTCGCGGCGGAGCGGATCAGGGCTTCGCTCGCCGCGGCGCCGTGGACGATCTCGGCCGGCGTGATCGGGAAGGCCGGCCCGCCCTGGGCGGCGCGGGCGAAGGCCTCGAGCCCGGCGCGGGCCGTGTCGACGCGCGCCGCCGTCCAGGTCTCGGCCTCGCCCTTCACGGGCTGGAACCGGCATTCGCCGAACAGCCCGGTGCGGCGCTCCTCGGAGGAGGCGCCGGCCACATGCGTCATGCCGTCGAGGCGAACCCAGCCCTTCGAGCCGTAGGCCTGGACCACGAAGCTCGGCGCCGTCGCCATCATCATGCCGAGATAGGCCGAGGCGCCGCTCTTCAGGCGGAACAGCGCCGACGTGGTGTCGTCGGTCGGCAGGTCGACGGCGCGGCGGACGCTCTGGCAGTAGATCGTGTCGATCTCGCCGGCGAGCTGGATGAACGCGTCGATCGCGTGCACGCCGAGCGGCGCCAGCGCCCCGCACGGCGCCTCCTCCGGCTTGGCGCGCCACGCCGTCTTCGCCATGAACAGGGCGTTGGGCACCGTCATGATGCACTCGATGTGCTCCAGCACGCCGAGACCGCCGGAGCGGATGCGCTCCGTCAGGCCGATCATCTCGGGATGGAAGCGGCGATTGAAGCCGATGCCGAGCGCGACGCCGGCCTTCGCGACGGCGGCGACGGCCGCCTCGGCCGAAGCCTTGTCGTAGGTGAAGGGCTTCTCGCAGAACACGTGCTTGCCGGCGCGCGCCAGCATGGTCACCTCGGCGGCGTGGCCGGACGGCGGCGTCGCCAGGATCACGGCGTCGATGCCGTCGTCGCGGGCGAGGTCGTCGACCGTGGCGACCCGACGGAGGCCGCGCGCCGCCATGAACTCCGCCATCTCGGGGGCGACCCGCGGCTGCGCGGCCGCCACGATCGTCATCACGTCCGACCCGTCCACCGATTCGACCAGCGTCCGGCCCCACCAGCCGAGCCCCGCGATCGCGGTCCTGAGCATGTGCGTTCCCCCGTCGTCGTTTCTTGTGACGTCACGCGGCCCGCGCGGGCCGTCCCCGACTCGGACACGGCGTTCGGTGCGGCGTCAACACGCGGGGAACGCCGGGCTGCCCCGCCGCCCGCGTGGCTGCGACCATGGCTGCGACCGGCCGCCGCAACGGAACCGGACCCCGGGCACGGCCTTATTCACGAGGCGGGGTGGTCTTATGATGCTTCTGCCGAAGCATGATCGGTCCGAAGCTCGCGCCCACCGTTCGGGACGATCGTGCTCCGGTGCCGTCGTCGTCGTCATCGGAGTGCCCCGTGGACCGGACCGTTCGCTACGTTCTCCTCGCCGTCGTGCTGGTGCTCGCCGTCATGCTGGCGCAGCCCTGGATCCAGCAGTTCTTCTACTCGGCCACCGAGCCGCGGGCGATCGAGCCGCGCGGCAATCTCGCCGACTGGGAGAAGACCACGATCGCGATCTTCAACCGGGTGTCACCCTCGGTCGTGCAGGTCGCCGGCCGGGCGGGCGGCGACTTCTTCGCCGGGGCGGAGCCCGACGAGCCGAACGGCGGCGCCCAGACCGGCACCGGCTTCGTGTGGGACGCCGCCGGCCACATCGTCACCAACGCCCATGTGGTGCAGGGCGCGAGCGAGATCGCGGTGCGGCTCGCCAACGGCGAGGTCGCCCGCGCCACGGTGCGCGGCATGGCGCCGAATTACGACCTCGCGGTGCTGCGCATCCCGGCCCGGGCGCTGCCGCCGCCGATCCCGATCGGCAGCTCGGGCGACCTGCAGGTCGGCCAGGCGGCGTTCGCGATCGGCAACCCGTTCGGGCTCGACCAGTCGCTCACCACGGGCGTGATCTCGGCGCTCAAGCGGCGCCTGCCGACCCAGACGGGGCGCGAGATCACCAACGTGATCCAGACCGACGCGGCGATCAATCCGGGCAACTCGGGCGGCCCGCTGCTCGATTCGGCCGGGCGCCTGATCGGCGTCAACACGGCGATCTTCTCGCCGTCGGGATCGAACGCCGGCATCGGCTTCGCCGTGCCGGTCGACACGGTCAATCGCGTCGTGCCGGCGTTGATCCGCAACGGGCGGGTGCCGACGCCCGGCATCGGCATCGTCGCGGCGCCCGAGTCGCTCGCCACCCGGCTCGGCTACGAGGGGCTCGTGGTGGTGCGCACCGTGCCGGGCTCGCCGGCCGACCGCGCCGGGCTTCGCGGCGTCGACCGCACGGGCGGCGTCGTCGGCGACGTGATCACGGCCTGCAACGGCGAGCCGATCCGCCGCCTCGTCGATCTGAGCGACAAGCTCGAGCAGGTCGGCGTCGGCAACACGATCACGCTTTCCGTGCTGCGCGGCGGCCGCACCGTCACGCTTACGGTCGAGGTCGCCGACATCGGCGGTCGGCCGTGACGTGACGGCACGACGTCGCGCCCGCGAGCTCCACCCGCCACCTTGCATGTGAGGTGACGCACAGTCACGACGCGCGCGTCGGCGCGATCCTCCGTGTCACGGCCGGCGCGACGACGCCGGCGAACCGGAGGAAACCGCCATGTCGCCGCAACCCCGCTCGCTTTCGAATCGTCGCTCGGTCCCGTATGGACGCGCCGTCCGCCGCCTCTCTGCCGCGGTCGTGCTGCTCGCCGTCTCCGTCACGGCCGGGGCCGCCATGGGCACCGACGAGGAACGCTCGGCCTGCATCCCCGACGCGTTCCGCCTGTGCAGCAGCGCCATCCCGGACGCCACCCGGGTGATCGCCTGCCTGAAGACCGAGCGCGTCAAGCTCAGCCCGGCCTGTCGGACCGTGATGAAGCGCAACGGCACGATCTGATCAGATCGACGTCCGGCCTGACAACGGCCGTGCCCGACGAAAAAGGCCGCGCGATGCGCGGCCTTTTCTGATTCGACCAGCGGCTTCGCGGCCGCGTCGCGGCGCCGTCACCAGCCGATGCCGATATAGACCGGGAACCAGGCGCGCTCCAGCCGCGAGGCGACCATCCAGGGGCTGCGCGGCGCCGGCCGCGGCGCGACGGCGCGCACGACACGCTGCGGACGCGGCTGCCCGGCCGGAGTTCGCACGACAGGCGGCTTCCCGGGCGGCGTGGCGGCGGTGTGCGAGGGCGTCGCCGGCGCCCCGGCGACGGGCGGGGTGGACGGCGCGACGGGACGGACGGACGGCTCGGGCACCGCGGGAGCCTGCGCCTGCACCACGGTGTCGGCCCGGGCGGCGCCGGCGCTCGCCGGGTCGGCCGCCGATGCGAGCGCCCCGGTGGATAACGTCACGACGGTCACGGCGCCGACGACGGCACCGGTGAGCAGCACCTGATGGACGCGTGACCGGATCATCGGCTCACTCCCTTCATCGGACGACAAAATGATGTGACACGATTGTGTCGATTTCCGGCCGATGGGCGTTTCAGCCCGGCCGCGGGCACGGCCGGGCAAGTCGTCAGAAGCCGATGCCGTGCATCACGGCAGCCCCGCCGGCGCGCGGGGCCGGGCGCGCCGTGGCCTGGGCGCGGGCCGGGGCGGGCTCGCGCCGCGGCGCCGGGCGGGCCTCGCGCTCGCGCTTCGGCTCGGGCTTCTCGCGCCGGGTCGTCGTCTCCTTCTTGTCGCGCGACGGGCGCTCGGCGACCGGCGGTTTCTCGGCCGGTTTGTCGATGCCCTTCTGCGGATCCAGCGCGGCGAGGCAGGCCTTGATCGGCCGCTGCGCCTGCAGCTCCAGGAGGTCGACCGCGTCCGGGGCGGCGTCGCTGCGCCGCTGGGCGGTGCCGAGCCGGTAGGCGAGCATGGCGCGGCGGGTGGCGTCGTTGAAGACGCCGTTGTCGTCACCCTCGTAGCAGCCGATGCGGCGCAGCTCGATCTGGGCCGAGCGGATGATCTCCTCCTGGCTTCTCTCGCGGGTCCGCTCCTTCTCCTGCTCGAGCCGGAGCGCCGCCTCGCGCTGCGCCTTCTGCGCCGCCTCGGCCGCCGCCTTGGCGCGCTTCTCCTCCTCGTCGCGCAGCCGGGCGGCCTCGCGTTCCTGCCGCTGCCGCTCGGCCTCGGCCGCCGCCTTCGCCTGGCGCTCCTCCTCGGCGCGTCGCTGCGCCGCCTCGCGCTCCGCCTTGGCCCGCTCGGCCTCGGCGAGACGGGCGATGCGCGCGTCCTCCTCGCGCCGCCGGGCCGCCTCGCGCTGGGCCCGCGCCTCCGCCTCGGCGGCCGCCTTGGCGCGACGCGCCTCCTCGGCGGCGGCGGCCTTGGCCCGGCGCTCCTCTTCCTCGCGCAGACGGGCGGCCTCGCGCTGGCGCTCCGCCTCCTGGCGCTGCTTCTCGGCCTCCTCACGCTTGCGGTCGGCGATCGCCCGCTCGATCACCTCGAGCCGCGACTGGGCGACGACGGCGAGCGGCGAAGCCGGGAACTTCTTGATGAAGGCGCGGATCGCGGCCGGGTCCGACGTGTCCTGCAGCTTCTCCCAGGCGAGCCGGTCGGGGCTCGTGCGGTCGGGATCCTCGGCGGGACGCGACGGCGTCGCGCGGTCGAGCGCCGCGACCGCCATGGCGTCGGGCTTGGCGGCGGCGGCGAGCTTGGCCCGCTGCTGACGGGCGAGCTCGGCATAGAAGCCGGTGCCGTGGACGGCCAGGAACGCGTCCCAGGCCGACACGGTGGCGACCCGCTCGGCGAGCTCGTAATCGCCGCGCGGATCCGTGGTGGCCGCGCGCTCGGGCTCCGGCACCAGCGACACGGTGGCGCCGCCGAGCGACCCGTAGACGAACGGCTCCTGCCGATTGTTGGTCCGCTTGAGAACCTCGTCGCGCACCCGCCCGAGCGCGATGCGGATGTCGAGGCCCGGGGTGGTGAGGTTGTTGACCAGCGCCTGGGTGAACGGACTGTTCCGCCCTGCCCCGTCCTCGGCCGTCGAGCCGGCCTTGGCCGCGTAGGCGACCAGCGTGTCGGTGCCCATCGGCTCGATCTTGGCGAGGCCTTGGCTCACCGCCCGGGTGGCGATCTGACGCTGCATCCCACGGATGAAGGGATTGTCGCGGCAGGCGTCGAGGATCACGAGCCGCAGCCGCCGGGTCGACTCGATCGAGCGGAAGATGCGCTCCAGCGCCACCGCCTCGTCCTCGGCGTCGTAGTCGCTGCGCAGCTTGGCGTCGACCGGCACCATGTAGTTGACGCCGCCGACCTCGATGCCGTGGCCGGCGTAGTAGACGACGGCCACGTCGGCGTCACGCGTGGTGTTGTAGAAGTCGCGCAGCGCCCGCTTGAACTCGATGACGCCGAGATCGCGCTTGAGCTCGACGAGGTCGAACTTGGCCTTGCGGAACATCTCGGCGATGGCCGCGGCGTCGTTGTGCGGATTGTCGAGCTTGCCGACGTTCTCGTAGGCCGAGTTGCCGATCACCAGCGCGACCCGTCGGTCGGCCAGCGCCGGGTCGGCGATCGGCACGGCGAGGCCGAGAACGGCGATCCACAGGGCGGACGCGATTCGTTGCCGGGGCACGATCCGCGAGACCGCCGTGGTGACGACGCGGCGCGCGATCGTGACGAGCAAACGTCCGAGCATCTGTCGCCTCCCGCGCCTTGGACCCCCTGTCAGGATCGCTCTCGTCCAGGACCGCCCCTGTTCCGGAACACCCCTGCTCAGGATGGGTCGTTTCCCTGTTCGCAACGCCGGGCCGGCCACGGCCGAAAGCCTAACCGCCCGGTCGGAACGACGCAATTTACACGCCGCGAGATTGGTTCAACCTTTCGCGAGCGCGATGGCGCCCGCGCCGCTCGCCGCGACGCCGTTTCAGCGACCATCCCGGACGGTCCGGCCGCCGGGAACCGGACGGGAGGCCGGACCGGCCGCCCGTCCCGGGCATGGCCCGTCACTTGGAGGCCGACTGCTTGACCTCGAGATTGACGATCTGCACCCGGCGGTTCTCGGCCGCAAAGGGCTCGCCCGGCTTCTTGAGCTGCTCCTTGCCGTAGCCGGCCGTGACCAGGCTCTCGTCGGCGATCTGGAACTTCTCTTGCAGGAACTTCTTCACCGCGGCGGCGCGCCGCTCGGAGAGCTTCTGATTGTACTCCTCGCCGCCCTTGGCGTCGGTGTGGCCGCCGAGCAGGAAGGTGCCGCCGCGCAGCTCGGGGCTCGACAGCGCCTTGCCGAGCTCCATCAGGTCCGGCACGGCGCGCTGCACGATCTCGGCCGAGTTGTAGTCGAAATAGACCTCGAGATCGATCTTCTGCTTGTCCTTGGCGATGTCGGCGACCTTGGTGCGCTCGTCGAGCGTCAAGGCCCGGGTCTTGCCGCGGATCGTCTGCAGGAACTTCTGATCCTCCATCTGCTTCGGCGTCGTGGTCAGCCCGCGGGTCTTGGGGGCCGGCTTCAGCGCCTCGAGGATGTCGGTCGAGCTCGGCCGAGCTTGCGCGAACGCGGCGTGGTCGGCCATGGTGACGAGCGTGCCCGCGAGCAGAAGCGTCGCGAAGGTCGCTCCGAGCTTGGTCCATCGCGAGGGGGGCCGGCGTGTCGCGGTCGGGCGCGTGGTGTTCTGGCGTGTCATCTGTTTGTCCTCCGGCACTCGTCTAGGCGGTGTCTGCCTGTCGCCGTCAGAATAGCGCGCTAACGATCTGATACTGTGAGCGACCTCACACACGTTACGCGCCTCCGACGACCGAGCAAGGAACTCACTTTTTTGTGACCCTGGAAACGACGGCGAGGCCGTCGTCCCACTCGTCTATTGGTGTCGGAGCCTGCGCGGTCCGTTCGGTCGGCGCCATGCGCCCGGACAAAAAGCCGATCGCCGGCCTTGGCCGACCGCTGCGGTCGATGTGCGGCCGCCCTGGCCGACCGCAGCCCCCGAGACGGCGGCCGGACGGACCTGAACAAACGAAGGCCCGGCCTTCGCGGGAAGGCCGGGCCCGTCGTCGCGCGGCCGGGTTTGGCGGCGGCCGCGCGATCCCTGTGAGCGGCGTGCCGCTCGGAAGGTCCGTCGCTCAGTCCTTGGCCATTCGGTACTTGGCTCAGTACTTGGCCATCACGGGCGCCGCCGGCACCGGCGAGAACCGGTAGTTCAGGCCGATCCGGGCGAGACCGCCGGTCACGTCGGTATCGACGGCAACGGGACTCCCAAGCAGCGTATAGCCGGTGTACTGATTGGAGCCGAGATCGTAGTAGAGGTACTCGGCCTTGGCCGACCAGTTGGCGGAGAGAGCGTATTCGGCGCCGACGCCGACCGTCCAACCCATCGCGATCTTCGAGAACGAGCCGGGCGAAGCCAGAACCACCGGCGTGACGTTCGACGAGATTGTCTGGGTCACATCCGCTGCCGCAAGCCCCCCCTTGACGAATAACAGCGTGCGATCCCAGGCGTACCCGAGACGGCCCGTGATCGTCGCAAACCAGTCCATCGTGGTCTCGTCGGTCAAGGCCGTGCCGGTTGCTGTCGCCTGGAAGCCACCGCTCGTCAGCACCAAGGCAATCGGATTCGAGCCGTGGCCCTTCGTGTTGCTCCAGGCGATATCGCCTTCCAGGCCCAAAACGAACTTACCGTACTCGAAGTTGTATCCGGCCTGACCGCCGAGCAACGCGCCGCCGAACTTGAGATTGGACCCGTAGAGCGTCCCGAAGGCCGACTCGGTATAGTCGTTCTTGCCATAGATCGTGCCGGCGTTCAGACCGACATAGAGGCCGCGCCACACGACCGGAGCCGCGACTGCCGCCGGCGGCGCCTTGTAGACGAGGCTCTTGCCCACCAGGGCCGCTTGCAGCGGCTCGGGCGTGAACTGATAGCGCAGGCCGCCGTTGAGGGCCCAGCCCTCGATGTTCTCGCCGAACCGATAGTCGCCGCGGACGTAGCCGAGCCAGCCGGTGTTCAAAACCTGGCCGGCAACGCCGCCCGAGATCTGCCCGTAGGTACCGACGCGGCTCGTCGTGATCACGCCGGCCGTGTCGATGAAGTTGTTGGCGTTGGAGGCGACGCGGGTCGTCACGTCGCCGGCGAATTCGTGGAAGACGCTGCCCGTGATGAAGGGCTGCAGCGCCGCATAGGGCGTCGCGACGTTGGTGCCGATGCGCAGGCTGAGGCGGCCGAGTTCGCTCTTGATGTCGTCGACCTGGACGAATCCCGGGATCGCCGTGACGATGCCGGCGGCGTTCAGGCCCGACAGGCCGAGCGGATCGACCTCGACCTTCGAGTAGATGAAGCCCGCCGAAGGCTCGATGAACCAGCTGTTTGGCAACGCGAGGTTGTAGCCGATGCCACCGCCGACCGACCAGCCGCGGGCATTGAGACCCTGACCGAACATGCTGTTGGCCGGATCGTTTAGGTTCATGTTGTAGAAGTCCCAGCGCACCTGGGCGTCGGCGAAAAAGCCACCCCTGGTCACCGCGAGATAGCTTCCGAAGAACGGCACCTCTGTGGTCGAGCTGAACGTCGCCGGCGTGACCGGGTCGCTCGTCTTGTCACGCGCCCGCGAAGACATGTAGCCGGCCGTCGCGCCCATGTGGACGTTCCAGCCGTTCCAGTTCAGCTTGGCGATGTCGCGCCCGACCTGATAGCCGACAAAGTCCTGGCGCGTCTCCGTGTCGCACGCGATCCCACCGGAGAACGCTCCGCCCCGGAACGTGCCCGTCAGGTTCGTCGTGCTGCTGTTCTTGGTCTCGACCGAGCCACCGAGGGCGCGTCCCCACACGCCGCCGCCGTTCTCGCCGGGCGGCGGATTGGCCGGGCTGCTGACGAAGGCCGAGCCCGTCTGCGCCTGGTATACGCTCGTCGAGGTATTGAGAACCGAGACGAGCGAATTAATCGCGGCGCCGCGTGCCGCCGGCGTGACCGCCGCGAGCAGCTCGGTGGCGAACCCGCCGCTGGTGTTGGTGCACTGCGCCTGGGCGGCGCCGGACATCGCCATCGCGACCAACAGGGCCGAGCTGCCGAGCAGGATGCGTTTTCGGTCGATCCTCGACCGCGAAGTGATGATGTGCATTGTCGTCCCCCGTCCCCCGACGAATTCGCAACGCTCGTTTCACGCCTCTTCGGACCCCGATTAAACAGACAACCGCGACGCCCGAAAACAGAAACCGGGCGGTCCGGCGGCTCAACCGGGCGTTTTGAAGGCGGCGCGTGCTCTTTGAGCAACACACCATTACGTTGCCGACATCGATCGGCAGCGAAGACTTATGTCATTGATAGGTCATGCATAGTTCGTTCGGGCTAGAATCCGGACGAGGCTCGCGCGACCGCCCCGCCGGGCACGGTCCGGACGGCCGTGACGCCGCATGGTTTGTTTCGGAGTGTGAACCAAGATCGGTTCCACGGCCGACTCGGCGGGCGCGAGGTCGATGATCGGCGCTCCCCTCGGGCGCTCCCCTCGGGCGCCCCGCGGCGAAGCGCCGGCGGATGCCGGGCACCGGCATGCCGGACCGCTCCGGACGAGACCGGGACCGGCGACGGAACCGCCGCCGCGGGACGCCACGGTCGGGCGACGGCGCGCGGCCCGCGGCCGCCGCCGGTCAGCGCACCCCGTAGCTCTCGAACTCCTGGTCGATGGTCGGGTCGATCGCCTTGGCGCTGCGGATGTCGGCATTGCCGGCCGAGGTCTCGCCCTTGCGGACCTTGGCCTTGCCGCGGCCGAACAGGGCGGAGGCCATGCGCGGGTTCATGCGCAGCGCCTGGTCGTAATCGGCGATCGCCTTGTCGAGGCGGCCGAGCCGCAGATGGACGAGGCCGCGGCTGTCGAGCGCGTCCGGGTATTGCGGCTTCAGACGCAGCGCCTCGTCGCAGTCGGCGAGCGCCGCGTCGAGCTCGTTCATCACGGCGCGGGTGAAGCAGCGGTTGTTGAAGGCCTCGGCGTCGGACGGGTTGATCCGGATCGCCTGGCCGAAATCCTCCGCCGCCATGGCGTATTCGCGCCGCTCCGCCCAGGCCTGGCCGCGCTTGTAATAGGCCTCGCCGTCACGCGGGTTCTTGTCGATCTGGGCGTCGAGGTCGCGGATCACCTGGTCGCGGCGCGGCCCGGTCGACGGGGGCGGCGGCGGCGACGTGATGGTCGTCGGCTTCGGCTCGGGCGGCGGCGGAGGCGGCGTAACCACGGTCACGGGCGGCTCGGGGGGCGGCGGCGGCGGGGTCACCACCGACACCTTCGGCTCCGGCGGCGGCGGGGGCGGGGGCGGGGGCGTCACGCTCGGCACCGTCCCGCCACCGCGCGAAAAGGAGAAATCCTCGATCAGCGAGGACGACACCCACGGCACCTGCTCGTTCCTGGAGGCGCGCGAGACGCCCATGCGGGTGTTGTTGAAGATCTGCTCGGCGCTCAGCCCCGGCGAGCGCATCTCCTTCAGGAGCTCGCCGACGAACAGGCTGTTCTCGCCCTCCGACTCGTTCGCCACCTTGTCGGCGGCGGCCGAGTACATGGCGAGCGTGCCGGCCGGCGCGTTGAGTGCGGCGAGCCCGGCCGAGAAGCCGCGGAAGCGCCGCTCGAACGGGTTGCGGCGGGCGGCGTCGACGATGACGATCTTCACCGAGGCGCCGGCGCTGTTCATGGCGGCGAGCACCGACTCGATGCTGACGCCGTCGCGCCGTACCTCGCCCTCGGTCCAGATCTGGGCGTCGACCGGCACGATGTAGGACTGCTTGCCGGTCTGGATGCCGTAGCCCGAGTAGAAAAGGAGCGCGGCCGATCCCGGCTTGATCTTCGCCTTGAACGTGTCGATCACGCTGCGCAGCCGCTGCTTGGTCAGATCCTCGCCGGTCGTCACGTCGAAGCCGGCGCGCCGCAGCTCCTCGGCGACCGCACGGGCGTCCTTGAGCGGCTGCGGCAGCGGCTGGTTGTCGTCCGGATAGGTGGCGTTGCCGATCACCAGCGCGACGCGCCCGCCCGAGGCCTGCGCGAGCCGCAGCGGCACCGACGCGGCCGAAGCGGCGGCCGGGGCCGCCGGTTCCGGGGCCGTGACGGTCGCCCCGACCGCCGCCCGCCGGGCCGGATGCGACAGGCCCTCCGATCCGTGCGGCTCGGCGGGAAGCGACGCGGCAGGCCGCGCGGCGAACACGAGAACGGCGACCGAGAAGACGAAACGGGCGAGAACGGAAGGCTTCATGTCCGGACCTCGGCGCCGGACCACGCGGTCGCGCCGGGGCGCGTTCAGCCCGGTCACGCGCGCACATGGTCGCGGCTGTGGGAGCGACGTCGGCGCCCAAAGACTGCGCGCGCACACAATAGTTACCTCGCCTTGCAATCTCAATACGGCCGCCACACACCTGAAACGCGCGATCGAACCGCGCACCGCCGCGACCACTCGAAGCCCCCGGGCAGCCGGAGCGCAGGTCGCCGTCGCGGTCATCAAAAAGCCGCTGCGCTTGACACACCCTTCGGGCTTCCCTGAACGTTGTGATCTGGCAGGCCCGGATCGTTCACCCCCGTCACGAAGGCCGCCACAGGATCTTGGAATGCGTACCGTTCATTCGATCTCGACCGACCACCCGGACACCGCAGGGACGGACCATGGTGGTCGCCGCATCCTGTGCGTCTGTCCCCGCTACACGTCCTCGTTCGGCATGTTCGAGCATGCCTATCCGCTCACCGACGGCGTCCGCGCCCTGATGCCGCCGCAGGGCCTCCTGGTCATCGCCGCCGCCGTGCCGCCCGGCTGGGAGGTGCGCTTCGTCGACGAGAACATCAGGCCGGCGACCCACGACGACTTCCGCTGGGCCGATGCCGTGTTCGTCACCGGCATGCACGCGCAGCGCCGGCAGATCGAGACGATCTGTCACCGCGCCCACATGTTCGACCGGGTGACGGTGCTGGGCGGCTCCTCGGTGTCGGCCTGTCCGGAGAACTATCCCGAATACGACTACCTGCATGTCGGCGAGCTCGGCGACGCCACCGAGGCGCTGTTCGCCCGCCTCGCCGCCGACCCGACCCGGCCGGAGCGGCAGGTGGTGCTCACCACCAAGGCGCGCCGCGAGCTGACCGACTTCCCGCTCCCGGCCTACGAGCTCGCCGAGCTGTCGCGCTATCTCACCGGCAGCATCCAGTACTCGTCGGGATGCCCGTATCACTGCGAGTTCTGCGACATCCCGGCCCTGTACGGCCGTAATCCGCGGCTCAAGACGCCGGAGCAGGTGACGGCCGAGCTCGACAAGCTCCTCGCCTGCGGCCTGACCGGGCCGGTCTATTTCGTCGACGACAACTTCATCGGCAACCGCCGCGCCGTGCGCGAGCTGCTGCCGGCCCTGGTCGACTGGCAGAAGGCGCGCGGCTATCCGTTCATCTTCTCCTGCGAGGCGACCCTCAACATCGCCAAGCGGCCGGAGATCCTCGCCCTGATGCGCGAGGCGTCGTTCGAGACGGTGTTCTGCGGCATCGAGACGCCCGAGCCCGAAGCGCTCGAGGCGATCGCCAAGGACCACAACATGATGGTCCCGCTGCTGGAGGCGGTCGAGACGCTCAACGCCCACGGCCTCGAGGTGGTGTCCGGCATCATTCTCGGGCTCGACACCGACACGCCCGACACCGGCGCCCGCGTCATCGACTTCATCGAGCGCTCGCGCATCCCGATGCTGACCATCAATCTCCTGCAGGCGCTGCCGCGCACCCCGCTGTGGGACCGGCTCGTCAAGGAAGGCCGGCTGATCGACGACGAGGACCGCGAGTCCAATGTCGACTTCCGGATGCCCTACGACGAGGTTCTCGCCATGTGGCGGGACTGCATGGAGCGCGCCTTCTCGCCGGCCGCGGTGCTGTCACGCTATCGTCATCAGCTCGAGCACACCTATCCGAACCGGCTGAAGGTGCCGTTCCGCCAGCGCCACGTCCCCTGGCGCGACGTCGTGCGCGGCCTGAAGATGCTGCGCGCCGTGCTGTGGGAGGTCGGCGTCAAGGCCGACTACCGGG
The DNA here is from genome assembly GCF_042682915.1 of Rhodoplanes azumiensis. Taxonomy (NCBI): domain Bacteria; kingdom Pseudomonadati; phylum Pseudomonadota; class Alphaproteobacteria; order Hyphomicrobiales; family Nitrobacteraceae; genus Rhodoplanes; species Rhodoplanes azumiensis. The sequence goes on from NZ_JBHUIW010000026.1 coordinate 12,958, forward strand.
CCGCGTTCTGGAAGGTCGCGGTCGAATGCCTGAAGCGCGGCCAGATCGAGCACCTGATCCGCATCGGCGTGATGGCCCACCATCTGGTGATGAGCGGCCGCGACGCCGTCGAGGGCCGCCAGAAGGCCTCGCACTACTCGGCCCGCCCGCAGGAGGTGCCGGTGCCGGCGGAGTAGCGCCATCCATATCCGTCATTCCGGGGCGCACCGCAGGTGCGAACCCGGACTCCAGCAACACCCCCAGAGTGCGCGGCTGGATTCCGGGCTCGCGGCCTTCGGCCGCGCCCCGGAACGACCAGCTCTTTGCGTGTCAGTCCGAGTCATGCCCGTCACCGATCTGATCAAGTCCTCCTTCGCCGCCCTCACCGCGGAAAAGTCCGGCCCGAGCCTCTACGATCTCTGCGACCCGCTGCTGCGCGGCGCCGGGCCGGGCGACGCGCATCTGCGCACCTTCTACAAGACCGCCGTCGCCAATCCGGTGCTTCGCCCGCTGATGGGCCGGGCCGGCCTTCCGGCGCTCACCGATCCGGACCGCTTCGCCGCCCTGCAAGGCGCGATCCGCTCGGCCCGCGACGACGCCACGCCGGACTGGGCCGCCATCGGCCGCGCGGTCGCGCCGCTGATCGACGCGGTGCCACAGCAGCATCCGCGCCGCCCGCCGCTCGCCGGCAAAGCCTCGATGCCGCCGCTCGCGGAGATCGACCGCGTCATCAGAGGCTGCGCGACGGACCTGCTCGGATCCTACACCCGCAACCAGGGCTTCATCCCGGCCTACGCGGCCTTCAATCTGATCGGCGACCCGGACTTCCACGGCCGCGACCTCGTCACGGCCCTGGTCGGGCTCAACGCCCGCACCTACAAGAACGCGACGCTGCTGTTCAATCTCGCCCGCGCCTTCATCCTGCCGAACGCGCCGATCGCCGGCCTGCTCAATCCCGGCTGGTCGGGCTTCGCCGAGCCGATGTGGGAGCCGGTGCAGATCAAGCACCGCTCGGCCTATTACGACGCCTTCTTCGCCGAGGCCCTGATGGACTTTTTGGGCACCGGCCTCGCCACGAGCGACGAGACGGCGCGCGCCAGGACGGCGATCTCGGGCATGATCGCGTTCTGCCTGACCACCAGCCGCGAGACCGTGAAGCACCCGATCGACGGCACGCCCTTCGACGTCGTCACGGCGCTGGTCCGGCCGCCGCATGTGCGGATGAGCAAGTTCTTCTGGAGGCTCAAGAGCGACCTGGGCTTCGGCCTGTACGTGCCGGATTGCGACACGACGGCCTGCTCGCTGTCGGCCGCGACGCAGTTCGGCGTCGAGCATCCGATGCTCGACCAGCCGTTCCTCGACTACTACGCCGGCTATCAGGTGCGGCCCGGCACCAACCGGCCGCCGCCCTCGGTCGACATCAACGCGCCGGTCGACTTCACCGGCGGCATCGTCACCTGGATCGAGAACGCGGCCGGCGACAACCCTTTCGGCAACGACCTCGACCCGACCCTCAATCTCGACGTCCTCGAGGCGGCGTTCCGCAATCACGCGCGCTGGGACATCGTCGGCACCGAGCGGCGCGTGACCGTCCTGCGCGGCGTCGTCGACTTCCACGACCGCCTGATCGGCTCCGGCGCCTTCGCGGATCCGCGCGCCCACATCTACTATCTGCCGGAGCTCTACGCCGCCTATTTCGGCCGCTGCCTCGCCGCCTTCCGGGCGATGCCGACGACGATCCAGAGGACCATCGACCCGGCCGACCGCTTCGCGGCGATGCGCGAGACCATCCTGGCCTATGTCCACGACGACCTCGCCGCGCACGAGATGAACCCGTTCGACGCGGCGCTCGCCCTCCTGGCGCTCGCCAAGCTCGGCGGCGACCGCGCCCGCTTCGCGCCTGCCGTCGCCGCGATGGTCGAGGCCTTTGGCGAGGGCGGCCGCAAGGGGCCGTACAAGGCCTACGAGTGGAACAAGATGAAGACCCCGACCCGCATCCTGGTCGGCGGCCCGGAGGTCACCTCGGCCTTCGTGCTCTCGGCGCTGTCGCACGCACGGGCGGTTCTCGCGGGAGCGCACTGAACCGGCGCACCGCCGGGACGGACCAATCGGTGCGGCCCCGCCTCGGCCCCCTGCCTGCGATCGCCCGCCCCGGGAGGAACGCATTCGTTCGCCACGATCCCGCCGGCGGGCGGAGGGGACGGCGGCGGGCCGCATGGCAATCGCGGGGGCGAAAGTGATAGACATCACATACGGTCGGCCCACGAACTTCTATTCGAGTCTGTTGATTCTCCGTCACCGAGCGCCGCGCGGGCGCGGGAGGCACCGGACATGATCTCGAAGACGATCGCCGCCGTCGCGGTCGGTGCCGTGCTGCTCGCCGGCGGCGCCGTCGCCGTCTACGGCGTCCCGGCCCGCGGCCTCGTCGACACGTTCAGCCGCGACGTCCTGGCGCGGCACGACCTCGTTCTCGACATCGGCGGCGACGCCCGCCTGACCCTCTGGCCGGAGACCGGGCTGACGCTCGGCGACGTCCGGCTGCGCGACGCCAAGACGACCGACGAGATCGCCCGCATCGACGGGGTGCGGGCGAACATCGGGCTCGGCAATCTGTGGAACGGCAAGGTCGACATCGCCGACCTGACGCTGACCCGGCCGGTGGTCCACACCGACCCGATGTTCGCCCGCGCGGCGCGCGGCGCCGCCGCCCGCAAGTCGCGCAGCCTCGGCGCCGGCGGCACCAACGAGAGCATCCTGCCGGTCGACCAGGCGGTCGCCATCGGCCGAGTCGCGATCGACGACGGCCTGATCGTGGTGCGCGACGGCAGCCAGACCGCCGAGGTGAAGATCGAGTCGCTGCGGCTCGCCAGCCTGCCGGCGGCGGGCGGCCGCTCCAACCTGCATCTCGACGCCAAGGTGGGGGCCGCCAATCTGCGCGTCACGGCGCCCGGTGACACGCCGACCCGGCTCGCCGACGGCAAGGCCGTGCCGATCGAGGCGCGCATCGACGCGCCGACCCTGTTCCGCACGCCGGCGACCATCAGCACGACGCTGACCAGCGCCGGGCCGGTGCTGAAGGCCGACAATCTCAACGGCCTCGTCGACCAGGGCCGGCTGCGCGGCGCCGTCTCGGTGTCGTTCGCCGGCGCCCGGCCGTTCGTCGACGCGACGCTCGAATCCGAGCGGCTCGACCTGACCAGCCTGGTCGAGGCGGTCACCGGCCCGACCCCGCCGGCGCGGCCGCGCAGCACCACGGCCCCGGCGCCGTGGAGCGACGCGCCGCTCGACCTGTTCGGGCTCGGGCTCGTCGACGCCAACGTGGCGCTCACCGCCCGCGAGGTGACGATCGACGGGATCCGCATCGCCCCGGCCGTCATCGAGGCCTCGCTGCTCGCCGACACGCTGAAGGTCGAGCTGTCGCCGTCCGGCGTCTACGGCGGGCAGGCGACCGGCGAGATCACGATCGACCGCACCGCCGCGACCCCGGCCGTGTCGGTGAAGACGAGCTTTTCCGGGCTCGACGCGCTGCCGTTCCTGCGCGACGCCGTCGCCTTCGAGTACATCGAGGGCAAGGCACGCGGCAGCCTCGAGGTGCGCGGCACCGGCAAGAACCCGCGCGAGATCGTCGGCTCGCTCGCCGGGCGCGGCGACCTTCTGTTCGAGAACGGCGCGGTGCGCGGCATCGACATGCCGGCGATGCTGCGCTCGCTGCTCGACGCCATCCTGGCCGGCTGGCAGGCGGGCTCCGGTGAGCAGACCCGCTTCTCGACCTTCAAGGGCTCCTTCACGGTCGCCAGCGGCGTCGCGCGCACCACCGACGTCGCCTTCCAGGGGCCGTACATGGTGATGAGCGCCGCCGGCAACATCGATCTGCGCGCCAAGACCCTCGATCTGCGCGCCGACCCGCGGCTCGTCGCGGCGCCGACGACGCCGGGTCAGGCGAGCAGCGTGCTCGGCATCGGGGTGCCGGTGGCGATCCAGGGACCGTGGTCGGCGCCGCGCATCTATGCCGACACGCCGAACGTGCTCGCCAATCCGGACGGCGCGTTGAAGGCGCTGCGCGACGCCCTCGGCCCCGGCGGCGGCGCCCAGATCGGCAAGCTCATCGACGGGCTCAAGGGCCTCGCCCCCGGCCCCGGTCCGGGCGTGACGGCGCCCGGCATCACCCCGCCTGGTGGCGAGCCGGCGCGCGAGCCGAGCACGCTCGCCGACGACATCATGAAGGCGCTCAAGGGCGCCGCACCACCGTCGCTCGCCCCGTCCCTGCCGGCCCCGGCGCCGGCGCCACGCGACCTCACCACGCCGCGACCGGCCGTGCCCCCGGTGACCGCCACGGCACCGCCGCCCCCGCCGCCGCCCGAGGTCGGCGTGGCGCCCCGGACCAGTCCCCCGCCGACCCGCGAGACCCGCCCGAAGCCGCCGCCCGAGCCCACCGTCCGCGAGCTCGAGGAGGGCGCGCGCGAGTTCCTGAAGGGCTTCTTCGGGCGGTAGGCGAAAGTCGCCTCTCGATCAACTCCGAGCGTCGTCGGCTGGCGCTGCTTCCTTCTCCCCGCATGCGGGGAGAAGGTGGCTCGGCGCATCAGCAGCGAGTCGGATGAGGGGGCACCGCCGTATCCACGAGACGCCCCCTCACCCGACATCCGCGCTGAGCGCGCGAATGTCGACCTCTCCCCGCGCGGCGGGGAGAGGTAAGGACAGCGCCAAATCTCAAACGTGAACGTGGGCTTGCGCCTCACTCCTGCACGGCGCGGACACGGTCGCCTTCGCGCAGGAAGGTGCCGGCGCGACGGACCACCTGGTCGCCGTCGGCGACGCCCTGGCGGATCTCGACGTCGCCGCCGGACATGAGGCCGAGCTGCACGGGCCGCGTCTCCACCCGGTTGTCGCGCACCACCTGGACGACAGCGCCGAGCGGGCCGAACAGGACCGCCGACAGGGGCACGCTGGTCCCGCAGCTCGACCCGACTTCGACGGTCGCCCGCGCGAAGGTGCCGATCTTGATGCGGCGGTCGTCGCCGAGCGTGATGCGGGCTTGGCCCGCCTGGGTCTGCGGGTTGATCTCCGGCGACACCGCCCGCACCCGCCCCATGACGGTGCCGAGCCCGGTGACGTCGATCTTGGCGGGCTGGCCGACCGCGATCTTGCCCATGCGCGTCGACGGGATGTCGGCCTGCAGCTCGACCTCGCCGCCGGCGATGATCAGGAACATCGGCGGGCCCTGGGTCGACACCATGGCGCCGACCTGCGTCATGGTGCGGCCGACCACGCCGGCGACCGGCGCCTGGATGACGAAGGCCGCGGCCGGCGCGTTCATGCCCTCGATCTTGGCGAGCCGCGCCAGCACCTGGCCGGAGGTGACGAGATCGCCGTTCTCGACCAGGATCTGGGAGACGCGCACGCCCTCGATGTCGGGCCGGACCTGGGACTCCTCGCGTGCCACCACGGTGCCGGCGACCCGCACCGTGTCGGCGAAGCAGGCGCGCTTCGCCCGCATCACCGAGACCGACATGCCGGCCTGCTCCTCGGCGGCCCGGGCCGGGGGCGCCACGACCGCGCCGAGCGTGACGACGAGACAGAGGACCGCGGCGCGGGCCCCCCGGCCGCGACCGGCCGGACCAGAGGGCCGCGACCGATCGGGACGACGACGATGCAGGTCGTGCTGGAAAGCCATGTTCGCCTCGTCATGCTCCGCGAAGGGGCGACAATTGCGCCATTCCTGCACGCGCGCGCCCCCCGATCAAGGGTGCGCCGACACGGTCGACGGTTCGATCAGCCGACGGATGTCGGCCGGCGTCTGGCCGGCGGCGCGCAGCGCCCGAAGGGCCGTCGCCCCGGTCGACTTCGACAGCTTGTGGCCGTCGGCGTCGAGGATGAGCCCGTGGTGGCGATAGACCGGCGCCGGCAGCCCGAGCAGCGCCTGCAGGACGCGATGGATCGAGGTCGCGGCGAACAGATCGCGGCCGCGCACCACCTCGGTGACACCCTGCGCGGCGTCGTCGACCACGACGGCGAGGTGATAGCTCGCCGGCACGTCCTTGCGCGCGACGACGACGTCGCCCCAGACCTCCGGCCGCGCCGCGATCGTCCCGGTCTCGCCGGCCGGGCCTGCGCCGCGCTCCTCCCAGCAAAGGTCTTTCCCCCGCGGCCCGAGGACGGCGAGGGCGGCGGCGAGATCGAGCCGCAGGACGTGCGGCGCGCCCGCCGCGATGCGGGCGGCGCGCTCGGCCGCCGGCATGTGCTTCGCGGTCCCCGGATAGAGCGGTGCGCCGTCGGGATCGCGCGGCCACGGCGCCGCCGCTTCGCGAGCCGCCGCAGCATCGCGGTCCGCGACCAGGCGAGCGATCTCGGCCCGGCTCTCGAACGCCGGATAGAGGACGCCCAGCGCCTCGAGCGTCTGCAGCGCCGCGCGGTACTCCGGAAAATGCTCGGACTGGCGGCGCACCGGCGTCTCCCAGGTGAGCCCGAGCCAGGCGAGGTCCGCGTAGATCGCGGCCTCGAACTCCGGTCGGCAGCGCGCGACGTCGATGTCCTCGATGCGCAGGAGGAAGCGCCCGCCGGTCTCGCGCGCCCGCGCGGCGTTGAGCAGCGCCGAACAGGCGTGGCCGAGATGCAGGAGGCCGTTCGGGCTCGGGGCGAAGCGGAACGTCTCCGTCACGGGTGCGGCCCCGTTCCCAACTGAATCCACGGCTCGGAGCTACCCCCCTCCCTGTCCCTCCCCCACAAGGGGGGAGGGACCGCTGGGGCCGCGACCTCCTCGTGATCGGACCAAGGCCGATCGACCTTGGAGATGGCAATCGGCCGGCGGCTCGCCGCAGCCCGCTCCCTCCCCCCTTGTGGGGAAGAGGTTCGCGCGACGCGCGACAGGAGGGGGGTGAGCCACGCACTCGGAGTCATGATCGATTTGCTGACCTGTCGCGACGGCACCGTCATCGCCCTCTCGGTTCCTCAGCTCCTCCCCGCCTCCGCGTGGTGCCGGATCCCCGTGACGCTCGGGGCCAGCGCGGCGAGGAGGAGCGCACCGATCAGGATCGGCACGAAGGCGGCGAGCGGCTCCCCCGACAGATCCCAGGCGAGGCCGGAGAGGATCGGCGTGATCACGGCGCAGGAGTAGCTGATCGTGAACATGCCGGCGGCGAGGCGGTGGACGTCGTCGGGTCGCGCCAGGATCGTCGGCAGCGCGAAGATCAGGATCAGCACGGTCGCGTCACAGAAGCCGATGACGATCGACGAGATCACGATCACGGCCGGCGAGCCGAACATCAGGCCGATGAGCGCCACGAAGGAGACGAGCCCGCACGCCACGTAGGGCCACACCTTGCGGACCAGCCGGCCGGCGACGGCGAGCAGGATCAGCGAGGCCGGGATCTGGCCGACGTTGAGCACCGTCAACGTCAAGCTGATCAGATCGGGGCGGCCGGTGCGGGTCAGAACCTCCGGGATGAAAGCATTGGTGGTGAAGTACATGGCGTTGACGGTGCCGAACATGATGCCGATCCGCCACAAAAGGCCGCTCTTCCAGTCCGGCCACCATTTGCGGTTCGTCACCACGGTCGCCGCGTCGCCCCGCCGGCGCGGCGCCGCGACCGCGATCAGGATCGCGATGGCGACGCAGGGCACGGCCCAGGCGAGGAAGCTGCCGCGCCAACCGCCGGCGAGCGGCACCATCACGGGCAGCGTGATCGCCACCGCGGCGACCTCGCCGACCAAGAGGCCGTTGGCGTAGACGGCGGTGCCGAAGCCGATGCGGTCGGGCAGCCAGGCGCGCACCAGCGGCGGCAGCGAGGGCTGCATCACGGCGACGCCGAAGCCGGTGACCACGGTCGCGCCGTAGAGGAGCCAGATGTCGGGCGAGACACCGCGCAACGCCGAGCCGGCGGCGGTCGCGAGCAGTCCGACGAGCAGCGTCGTCAGCGCGCCGAAGCGGGCGATCAGCAGCGAGCCCGGAATGGCGGCGAGCGCGAACAGCACCGACGGGATGCCGGTGAGGATGCCGACCTCGGTCGCCGACAGCGCGAGGTCGTCGCGGATCATCGGGATGACGGGCGGCACGGCGAGAATCGTCATGCGCAGCCCGGTGCCGGCGAGCCACAACAGCGCGACGGCCGTGACGAGATGCCCGAGCCCGGGCGCGTCAGTGCTGGATGGTGGAGCCCTCATCGGCCCTTCTTTCGGGTTGTCGTGGGAGTGACGGTGACGGGCGCGGGGTCTTGCTTGGAGAAAGATCTCGGCATGTGCTCCGTCGTTCCGGGGCGGCGCGCAAGCGCCGAGCCCGGAACCCGTAACCCCTGTCTATCGTGAACCACCGACGCGGGGGCTATGGATTCCGGGCTCGCGAACCTGGTGGTCCGCGCCCCGGAACGACCGATGCGTGTCATGACCGAGCTTCACAACGCCGACAGGCCGCTCGCTTCGAGCGCCGCGCGGGCCTCCGGGGCGACCAGATGGGCGAGCAGGGCACGGGCGCCGTCGGGGTTCTCGGCCCGCGCCAGGATGCCGCCGCAGAAATACGACACCTCCTGCACGGCGTCGGGCAGCGGACCGACCAGCTCGATGCCCTTCACGGCCAGAAGCTCGCTCATCTGCTGGACGGCGAGATCGGCCTCGCCCGAAACGGCGCGCTCGGCCGTGAAGCCGTCGCGCACGATGGTCTTGGCGGCCATCTCCCGCGCGATCCCGAGCCGCTCGAGAACGCGGGCGAAGTGCAGGCCGCTCGCCCCGGTCTTCGACAGGGCGACGGCGCGAGCGGCGCGCAGCGCCGCGACCAGCGCCTCGACCGTGGAGATGTCCGGATGCGGCGCACCCGCCTTGACGGCCATGCCGACCAGCGAGCGGGCGATGTCGGTGCGGCTGTCCGGCACGACGACGCCGTCCGCGACGAGCCGGTCCATGGCGGCGCGTGACAAGAGCACGAGGTCCGCCGCCTCGCCCGCCGCGATGCGCGGCACAAGCTCGTTGGTCGCCCCGTAGTCGATCGCCGCCGCGATCCCGGTGTCGCGTGAAAAACCCGGAACCAGCGCCTCGAGCACGCCGCGCGTCGCCCGGGTGGAGAGCACCCGCACCACGGTCGCTCGCTCGGTCATGTGTCTCTCCCTCGGTGGTCCCGCCCCGCCGCCCGTCTCGCAATACCGTCCCGGGCCGGCCTTCGTCGGGGCCACGACCTGTCCCCTCGCGCCCGCTTTGACAAGCGCCCCGGCATGCCGTTCCATACACGTGTTTCGAACACGACGACAAAAAATAACATCCCGGGAGGAATGCAATGGAGTGGTACCGCAGCCTCGCGCTGGCGGGGGTTCTCGCCGTCGCGCCGGTCATGGCTCTGTCGGAGGCGGCGTCGGCGCAGGTGACGCTGCGCGCCTCGCACCAGTTCCCCGGCGGCAAGGGGGACGCGCGCGACGAGATGGTGCAGATCATCGCCCGCGAGGCCAAGGCCGCCAATGTCGGGCTCGAGATCCAGGTCTTCCCCGGCGCCTCGCTGTTCAAGCCGAACGACCAGTGGAACGCGATCGTCAACGGCCAGCTCGACATCACCTCGTTCCCGCTCGACTACGCGAGCGGCAAGGTGCGGGCCTTCGGCGCCACGCTGATGCCCGGCCTGGTGCGCAGCCACGAGCGGGCGAAGCGGCTCAACGACTCGCCCTTCATGAAGGAGATCCGCGCCAAGATCGACAAGGCCGGCGTGATCGTGCTGGCCGACGCGTGGCTCGCCGGCGCGGTCGCCTCCAAGAAGGGCTGCATCCGCAAGCCGGAGGACATGCAGGGGGTGAAGGTGCGCTCGGCCGGGCCGACCTTCGCCGCGATGTGGCAGAAGGCCGGCGGCTCGATCGTCTCGATCCCCAGCAACGAGGTCTACAACGCGTTGCAGACCGGCGTCGCCGAGGCGACCGACACCTCGACCGGCAGCTTCGTCTCGTTTCGCCTCTACGAGCAGGTGAAGTGCATCACGGCGCCGGGCGAGAACGCCCTGTGGTTCATGTACGAGCCGGTGCTGATGTCGAAGAAGAGCTTCAACCGGCTGACCAAGCCGCAGCAGGAGGCGCTGCTCGCCGCCGGCAAGAAGGCCGAGGCGTTCTTCGACGACGCCAGCCGCAAGCTCGACGCACAGATGATCGAGACCTTCAAGAAGAACAATGTCGAGGTCGTCACCCTCACGCCGGTCGAGTACGAGGCGTGGCTCGAGGTCGCGCGGGAAAGCTCCTACAAGGAGTTCGCCGGCGAGGTGCCGGACGGCAAGGCGCTGATCGACCAGGCGCTCGCGGTGAAGTGAGGCGGCGCGGGAGGCCGGCCGGCGCCGCTCCGCGATGCCGGTCGGCTCCGCCAAGGGGACGGGACACGCGTCCCGGGGGACTGTCATGGATTTCGCGATCAGGGCCGTTCGCGGCCTCTCGCTTCTGTGCGGCATCGTCGCGGCCGCGCTCACCGCCACGGCCGTGGTGGTGGTGTGCCAGATGGTGTTCGTGCGCTTCGTCCTGAACCAGAACACCATCTGGCAGACCGACTTCGTCACCTTCAGCCTGGTCGGCGCGACCTTCGTCGGCGCCCCCTATGTGCTGATGACGCGCGGCCACGTCGCCGTCGACGTGCTGCCGCTGGCGCTCGGCGAGACCGGCCGGTACTGGCTCGCGATCGTCGCGGCCGTGCTGTCGCTCGGTTTCGCGGCGACCGCGACGGTGCTCACCGCGATGTTCTGGATGGAGGCGTGGGAGAACCGCTGGGTGTCCGAATCCATGTGGCGGGTGCGCCTGTGGATCCCCTATGCGGCGATGCCGATCGGGCTCGGCGTGCTGACGCTCCAATACGTCGCCGATCTCGTCGAGCTCTCCACCGGACGGGTCCGGCCGTTCGGCCTCGAGGCCCCGCTGGAGGGCGGCATATGAGCCCCGCCGTGCAAGGCGTTCTGGTGCTCGTCGTCACCATCCTGGTGCTTCTCACCGGCGCGCCCGTCGCTTTCGCGCTCGGCGTCGTGTCGATCGTGTTCCTGGTGCTGTTCCAGGGCGCGGACTCGCTCGGCGTGGTCGCCGAGACGCTCTATTCCGGCCTGCACGACTTCACGCTCGTGTCGATTCCGATGTTCATCATGATGGGTGCGGCGATCGGCGCCTCGCCGGCCGGCCGCGACCTCTATGTCGCGCTCGACCGCTGGCTCTACCGGGTGCCGGGCGGCCTCGTCGTCTCCAATCTCGGCGCCTGCGCGCTGTTCGCGGCCCTCACCGGCTCGTCGCCCGCCACCTGTGCGGCGATCGGCAAGATGGGCATCCCGGAGATGCGCAAGCGCGGCTATCCGGGCGAGATCGCCACGGGCTCGATCTGCGCCGGCGGCACGCTCGGGATCCTGATTCCGCCCTCCATCACCTTCATCCTCTACGGCATCGCCACCGAGACCTCGATCGGCCGCCTGTTCCTGGCCGGCGTGATGCCGGGCCTGCTGCTCACCGGCCTGTTCATGGCCTGGACCATCTTCTACATCTGGTGGAAGGGCTTTCGCGCCTATGCGCCGGAGTTCCGCTACACCTGGGCCGAGAAGCTCTCCTCGATCCCCAAGGTGGCGCCGTTCCTCCTCATCGTGGTCGGCGTCATGGTCGTGCTCTACGGCGGCATCGCGACACCCTCCGAGGCGGCCGGCGTCGGCGCTGCGCTGTGCGTCGTGCTCGCCGTCACCATCTACCGGATGTGGAGCCCGAAGGACTGGTGGCGGATCCTGCGCGAGACGACGCGCGAGTCCGTCATGATCCTGATGATCATCGGCACCGCGGTGCTGTTCGGCTACATGCTCAGCTCGCTCTACATCACCCAGACGCTCGCCCAGGCGATCGCCGACGCGCAGGTCAACCGCTGGGTGCTGATGGGGCTGATCAACCTGTTCCTGCTGGTCGCCGGCTGCTTCATCCCGCCCGCCGGCATCATCCTGATGACGAGCCCGATCCTGCTGCCGATCATCACCCATGCGGGCTTCGATCCGGTGTGGTTCGGCGTGATCGTCACCATCAACCTGGAGATCGGGCTGATCACCCCGCCGGTCGGGCTCAACCTGTTCGTCGTCAACGCCATCGCGCCCGACGTGCCGACCCGCACCGTGCTGCTCGGCTCGATCCCGTATGTCGGCGCCATGATTCTGGCGATCGTGATCCTCTGCGTCTTCCCCGAGGTCGCCACCTGGCTGCCCGACACCCTGATGGGCCCGGCGCCGGGAGGGCGGTGAGGACACGCGAAACCTCGTGTCCCGGGCGCGGCGCACCGCGCCGCGACCCGGGATCCAGGGCGACCGGGCGAAGCGCTCGCGCCGACGCTGTCCGAACGCCCCTGGGGTCCGGCTCCGCGGCCCGACCGGCCTTGTCCGGGACACGCCGCACCGATCGCGCGACCCGGATCGAGCGGCGGCCGTCGCTCGGATCATGTCCTCTCCGTGACGGTTCCGCGCTGCTGCGTAAAGCTGTCGTGCCGCGGCGCGGGGTGATCCCGGCGGCCGTTCTTGCTATGCTCCCGCTCGGACACCAGCCCCCGGTCGTCCACCTCCGGTCGTCCGGGGATGTCGCGGGTCGAAGCCCCCCGCGGCCAACAGGACGAGGCAGATGAACACGTCGTTCTTCGGCGAGCTGTTGCAGACGATCAGCGAGCGCGGCCGCGGGCTGCTCGACCGCCGGCGCGAGCCGCCCGGCCAGGTCCATTCGGAGAGCCTCGCGGACCTGTGCGAGCAGCTGCTCACCGGCCGCGGCGAGGCCTCCGGCACGGCGCTGGCGCGAGAAATCCTGCAACGCTACGAGGAGCTGAAGACCGGGCCGCGAATCGCCTTCTTCGAGGCGCTGGCGACCCGCTTCGGCCCCGATCGCAAGCGGCTCGACAAGGCCATGGAGGCGTTCCGGGCCGACCCGAGCGACGTCGCCGCGCATGTCCTGCACATTGCCGCCGAGCCGCGCCGGCAGGAGCTGTTCCGCCGGCTCAACCTCGCCCCGCACGGGACCGCCGCGCTGGTGCGCATGCGCGAGCATCTGCTCGCCGCGATGACCCGCCGTCCCGATCTGGAGCCGATCGACGCCGACTTCCGCCACCTGTTCGCCTCGTGGTTCAACCGCGGATTCCTCGTGCTCCGCCGCATCGACTGGTCGACGCCCGCGGTCGTGCTGGAGCGGATCATCCGCTACGAGGCCGTGCACGAGATCCGCGACTGGAACGATCTGCGTGCCCGCATCGATCCGCCCGACCGGCGCTGCTACGCCTTCTTCCACCCGGCCCTCGTCGACGACCCGCTGATCTTCGTCGAGGTGGCGCTCACCCGCGAGATCCCCGGCGCCATCGGGCCGATCCTCGCCACCGAGCGCGAACCGATCGACCCGGAGCGGGCGACCACGGCGGTGTTCTACTCGATCTCCAACTGCCAGCGCGGGCTGGCCAGCGTCTCCTTCGGCAGCTTCCTGATCAAGCAGGTGGTCGCCGACATCTCGCGTGACTTCCCGCGGCTCACCACCTTCGTGACGCTGTCGCCGGCGCCGAACTTCGCCGCCTGGCTCAAGCGCGAGCGCACCGCCGAGGCGTCGCTCTTGAGCGAGGCCGACCGCGTCACGCTCGCCCGTCTCGACGAGGACGGCTGGTGGGAGAACAAGGCGACGCTGGAGGAGCTGCGCGACCCGATGATGCGGGCCGCCGCCAACTACTACATCAACGGCCGCGACCGAAAGGGCCGCCCGGTCGACTCGGTCGCCCGCTTCCATCTCGGCAACGGCGCGCGGCTGGAGCGGCTCGACTGGCCGGCCGATCTCTCGACCCGCGGCCGCGCCCAGTCCTACGGCCTGATGGTCAACTATCTCTACGATCTCGGCGACATCGAGCAGAACCACGAGGCCTATGCCGAGAGCCGCACCGTGATCGCGGCGAACGCCGTGAAGAAGCTCGCCAAGGCGCCGCGCGCGCTCGTCCCGACCAAGCTGATCGGCGGCGACAAGAAGGCCGACGCCGCGAAGGCGGACAAGACGGCCGGCGCCAAGCTCGACGCCAAGGCCGTCGATCCGAAGGCGCTGCCGAAGCCGGCGAACGACGGCGCGGCCGCGCCGTCGGACGTTCCCGCTGACGCACCCGCCGAGGCCGCGGCCGCCGCACCGCCGGCCGCGGTGGGCAAGACCGGCAAGACGGTCGAGACACCGACGACGGCGTGAGGCCGACGACGGCGTGAGGCCGACGCGATTTATGCGGAGGCGGAGCGCGCAGCCTCGCCTCACGCCGCGAAAACGCACCACGCCATGGCGGCCGAATCGCGCTTGGCCTGCGACTTCGCCTGCGCCATCACGGCGTGGATCTGGTCGAGGTCGCCGGTCACGATGCCGGACGGCAGCTCCAGCACGGCGACGCTGCAGCGGAGCAGGTCGAAGCGCCGGCTGCGGCCGTCGCGGTCGCGACCGGTGATGAAACCGAGACGCTGGTCCTCCGCGCCGTAGAGCTTGCGCGCCTCGCGCCGGAACGCGTCGAGCAGCTCCGTCAGCGAGGCGCGCAGCTGCGCCGGATCGCGATCGCGAAACCCGGCGAAGAAGTCGTCGCCGCCGACATGGCCCAGCAGCGTGCCGGGCCCGCCGAGCAGCCGGCGCATCAGGGTGGCGAACAGCGAGATCGCGCGGTCGCCGTGCGGGAAGCCGTAGCGGTCGTTGAACGGCTTGAAGTCGTCGAAATCGAAATAGCAGAAGTGCCGCCGCACGTCGCCGTCGAGCGCCGCGACGGCGACGAAGTCGGTGATCGAGAGGTTGCCGGGCAGCTCGGTGAGCGGGTTCTGATCCTGGGCCTGCTGGATCTTCTTGTCGTTGATGACCGTCAGGAGCGCCGCCGTGGACAGGACGCCGATGTATTTCAGATTCTCGGTGACGATCACGCCGTCGCTGCCGTGGGCGTTGGCGAACACCTCGAGGATCTGCTCGGCGTCGGTGGCGATGTCGACGATCGGGCAGGCGGTGACGAAGGACGAGATGCGGCGGTGATACGCCGGATTGGTGAGGAGATCGCGGCCGAACGGCAGGTAGATGTACTGCTTGAGGTCGCGCTCGTGGATGATGCCGCGCGGCTCGCCCGCGTCGTCGACCACCGGGAAGAAGGTCTCGCGCGGCGACTTGCGGAACAATTCGAAAACAGCCGACAGCTCGGCGTCGATCGTGACCGAGGGCAGCGCCGCCATCTGGTTGCGGATCAGCAGCTCGTCGGTCTTGCGGTCGCGCCGGTGCTTGGCCCGCGCCGTCACGACATGCGGATAGTTCGACAGGATTTCCGTGATCTCGCACGTCGGCCGGGCGACGAACCAGCCCTGGACGAGGTCACAGCCGGTCTCGCGGCAGGCGATGTACTCGGCCTCGGTCTCCACCCCTTCGGCGATCACCCGGATGCCGAGCACATGGGCCAGGTTGGCGACGGTCGTCACCAGGAGGCGCTTGCGCTGGCTCTGCGCCATGCCGCGGATGAAGTGGCCGTCGATCTTGATGTAGTCGATGCCGTGGTCGCAGAGCAGCTTGAGCTCGGAGACGCCGAGCCCGAAGTCGTCGATGGCGAGCCGGCCCCCCATGGTGCGCAGCGTGCCGACCACGGCCCCGAAGGTCGGCTCGGCGTCGTTGTCGAACCGCTCGGACAGCTCGAAGCACAGGGTCGAGGCCGGGATCCGCTTTCTTTCCAGCACTTTCGCGACGGCGCCCAGGATCTGGTGACCGGCCACGAGCGCGCGGCCGTCGAGGTTGATGAACAGCTTCTTGCCGGCCGCGTCGGGCAGGCTCGCGAACTTGGCGATGGCGCGGGCGTGCAGCATCTGCTCGAGCGGCACCAGCACGTCGGCCTCGGCCGCGAGATCCAGGAGCGCGATCGGCGTGTCGAGACCGAGGCGGTCGACCCCGCGCATGAGGGCCTCGTAGCCGTAGACGTAGCCGGTGTTGATCTCGACGATCGGCTGCAACGCGTAGTCCACCACCAGCTTGGCGAGCGGGACGATCTGATCGCGGCCGAGACGCGGCAGCGCCGGGACGGTGGTCGCAGACAGCGCCGAAACGGGAATGGTCATGGCAGGTATCCTCGCGAGCCGGCCGGTTCGGTCGGCGGCTGCGGCGGGAGACTAGCCCGCGAGCCTTTTCGACACATGACGGTTCCACGACGACTTCCCGCGTGGTTGACGAAGGGTTTACGCCATGTTCTCGGCGGTTGCCGGGGCTTCGACGGAACCGGATCGGTCGATTCCGACGCACCCTGGTGTAAGACTGGCGACCATGCGCGCAGCGATTCGGATCCTCGGCATCGATCCCGGCCTCCGCCGTACCGGCTGGGGCGTGATCGACGTCGAGGGCAACCGGCTCGCCTACGTCGCCTGCGGCTCGGTGGCGAGCGACGAGCGCGACGCCATGGGGGCGCGGCTGGTGGCGATTCACGACGGGCTCGCCCGGGTGATCGGCGACTTTTCCCCGGCCGAGGCGGCCGTCGAGGCGACCTTCGTGAACAAGGACGCCTCCGCGACGCTGAAGCTCGGCCAGGCGCGTGGCGTCGCCCTGCTGGTGCCGGCGCTCGCCGGGCTCGCCGTCGCCGAATACGCCCCCAACCTGGTGAAGAAGACCATCGTCGGCGCCGGCCACGCCGAGAAGGACCAGATCCGCATGATGATCGGCATGCTGCTGCCCAAGGCGACGCCGCAGACCCACGACGCCGCCGATGCGCTCGCCATCGCGGTCTGCCACGCCCACCACCGCACCAGCGCGGTCGCCCGGGCGGCTCTGGCGAAGGCCGCCGGGGGATGAGGGCAGGTCTGCCGAAAGCGCTTCGACGGGCGACCGCTTCGCGTTTCGACGAGCGGCAGCCCCGCCCTGCTCCCTCCCCCACAAGGGGGGAGGGAACCCCGACAACAGGCACCGTTCCCGTGGTGCTGTCGGACCGAGTCCCATGATCGGCAAGCTCAAGGGCGTCGTCGATTCCTACGGCGAGGACTTCGTCATCCTCGACGTGCACGGCGTCGGCTACGTGGTGCACTGCTCGTCCCGCACCCTGCAGGCGCTGCCGGCCGAGGGCGAGGCGGCGACGCTGGCGATCGAGACGCATGTCCGCGAGGACCAGATCCGGCTGTTCGGCTTCCTCTCCGACGTCGAGCGGGAGTGGTTCCGGCTCCTCCAGACCGTGCAGGGGGTCGGCACCAAGGTGGCGCTCGCCGTGCTCTCGACGCTGCCGCCGGCCGAGCTCGCCTCGGCGGTCGCGATGCGCGACAAGGCCATGGTGGCACGCGCCCCCGGCGTCGGTCCGAAGGTCGCCGAGCGCATCTGCACCGAGCTGAAGGACAAGGCGCCGGCCTATGCGTCGGTCGATCCGACGGTGGCCAAGCTGTCCGGCGCGCTCGCCGACAAGCGGGCGCCGCAGCCGGTCGCCGACGCCGTCTCGGCGCTGGTCAATCTGGGCTACGGCCAGCCGCAGGCCGCCGCCGCCGTCGCGGCCGCCGTGCGGGCGGCGGGCGAGGACGCCGACACGGCCAAGCTGATCCGCTTCGGGCTGAAGGAGCTCGCGACATGATGGACGCCCGCGCGACCGAGCTCACGGTCGCCGACCGCACCCTGATCGCGGCCGCCGCCGACGCGATCAAGCGACGCTACCGCAACGACTGGCAGGAGGTCGGCGCGGCGCTGCGCAGCCGCTCGGGCCAGGTCATCACCGGTGTCAATCTCGATGCGTATCTGGGCCGCATGGCCGTGTGCGCCGAGGCGGTGGCGCTCGGCAAGCTCGTCACCGACCACGGCGAGACCGGCATCGACACCATCGTGGCGGTGCGCCACCCGCGCCCGCACGAGCCCGACCAGACGATCCGGGTCGTCTCGCCCTGCGGCAGCTGCCGCGAACTGATCTGCGACTACGACCCCGACGCCCGCGTCATCATCATGGGCGAGACCGGCCCCGTCGTGGTGCCGATCGGCGTGCTGCTGCCCAACAAGTACAATCGCGGAGCGGGGCTGTGACGGTGCACCGGCGTCGCGAGTCGATTTGGGGCGAGGGAGCCGCCCCGGGGCACAGCCTGCTCCCTCCCCCCTTGTGGGGGAGGGGTGGGGAGGGGGGTAGGCCCCGGGCTCGGAATTCGCGGCTCACCCCCCTCCCTGTCCCTCCCCCACAGGGGGGGAGGGAACGCGAGAGGCGACGCGGCGTGACGGGTGAGGGGGCGCCTCGGGGATACGGAGGCGCCCCCTCACCCGGACGTCGCGCCTTCGGTGCGCCCCCCGACCTCTCCCCGCGCGCGGGGAGAGGTGAGCCCGAGATCCGCTGATGGCCCCTCCCCCTCGCCGGCTGGTCACCGCCGAGCGCCGCGACGAGGACGCGGCCGAGACCTCGCTGCGCCCCCAAAAGCTCGACGACTTCGTCGGCCAGGCGCAGGCGCGCAAAAATCTCGGTGTGTTCATCGAGGCGGCGCGCGGGCGAAAAGAGGCGCTCGACCACGTGCTGTTCGTCGGGCCGCCGGGGCTCGGCAAGACGACCCTCGCCCAGATCGTCGCCCGCGAGCTCGGCGTCGGCTTCCGCTCGACCTCCGGCCCGGTGATCGCCAAGGCCGGCGACCTCGCCGCCCTCCTCACCAATCTGGAGGAGCGCGACGTCCTGTTCATCGACGAGATCCATCGGCTCAACCCGGCCGTCGAGGAAATCCTCTACCCGGCCATGGAGGATTTTCAGCTCGACCTGATCATCGGCGAAGGCCCGGCGGCCCGCTCGGTGAAGATCGACATCGCCAAGTTCACCCTGGTCGGCGCGACGACGCGGGCGGGCCTCCTCACCAACCCGCTGCGCGACCGCTTCGGCATCCCGATCCGGCTCAACTTCTACACCGAGGCCGAGCTCGAGCTGATCGTGTCGCGCGGCGCCCGCCTGCTCGGCGTGCCGATGACCCGGGAGGGGGCGAACGAGATCGCCCGGCGCGCCCGCGGCACCCCGCGCATCGCCGGCCGGCTGCTGCGCCGGGTGCGCGACTTCGCCGAGTACGAGAAGGCGGCCGCCGTCGACCGGCCGGTCGCCGACCGGGCCTTGCAGGCCCTCGAGGTCGACGCCTCCGGGCTCGACGCGATGGACCGGCGTTATCTCTCGGTCATCGCGCTCAATTACGGCGGCGGGCCGGTCGGCATCGAGACCATCGCGGCGGCCCTGTCCGAGCCGCGCGACGCGCTCGAGGAGATCATCGAGCCCTACCTGATCCAGTGCGGCTTCATCCAGCGCACCCCGCGCGGACGCCTCCTCACCGGCCACGCCTTCCGCCATCTCGGCCTCGCCGAGCCGAGCCGCGACCCCGGCCAGTTCGGCCTTTTTTCGGAGCCGGAGGATCCGTGATGACTCTCGAATACGCGGTTCGGATCGAACGGCTCGCCGAGACGGACGGCGGTGGCTATGTCGCGACCGTCCCCGACCTTCCGGGCTGCATGTCGGACGGCGAGACACCCGAGGAGGCGCTCCGGAACGTCCAGGAGGCGATCGCCTCGTGGATCGAGGCGGCGAGGGCGTGGAACACAGAAATTCCCCGTCCATCCCCGCCCCTGGCCCGCGCCGGGTAGGAGCGACCTCGGCATATCACACTGAAATATATCAAAATATCAATCACCTTTGGGAATCCTCGAACCTCTTCGACGGCCGCTGCGACCAAATCCCTGACGGAAGGACGCCCGCAAGAGCGGCTGACCACAGGGGGTGGGGCATGAGCTTCATCGACGACGCCAAGCACTGGGCCACCATGCCGGTGCCCGGAAGCGCCCGCAGCGCCGCACAGGACGCCCTCTACGAGGCGATGCCGATCGCGGATCTCGCGGCGCTGTGGTGCCGGCTGCAGGGGCTCGGCCTCAAGGACCAGACCGAGGAGTCCTGGGGCGCCACGCTCTATTTCGACCATCTCCCACACGACGCACCCGACCGCGCCCTCGACATGGCGCTGGCCGTGCTCGCCTCCGATGCCGAGACGCGGGTCAAGATGATGCTCGGCGAGAAGTTCATGGCCTCGCTGGTCTACAATCATGCCGCCCGGCTGATCGACCGCATCGAGGCGGAGGCGGCCGGCAACGAGCGCCTGCGCTGGCTGCTCGGCGGCGTCCATTGGTGGGCGCCGAGCCGCGACCTCAAGGCCCGCCTCGCCCGCCTCGCCGACGAGGCCGCCTGGCGGGCCGACGAGGGCCTTCGCGACACGCCGGCCC
The DNA here is from genome assembly GCF_042682915.1 of Rhodoplanes azumiensis. Taxonomy (NCBI): domain Bacteria; kingdom Pseudomonadati; phylum Pseudomonadota; class Alphaproteobacteria; order Hyphomicrobiales; family Nitrobacteraceae; genus Rhodoplanes; species Rhodoplanes azumiensis. The sequence continues at coordinate 33,078 of NZ_JBHUIW010000026.1, forward strand.
TGCGCGTCGACTACGCGACCCTGTCGCTCGATGCGCTCGCCCGCGCCTGGGTGGAGGAGCACGGCAAGCCCGAGAAGGATCGCGACGCCAACTGGCACGCCCTCGCCGACTACGAGCGCACGCTGCTCGACCGCGACCCGGACCGGGCGCTCGACCTGGTGCTCGCCGTGCTGGAGATCGAGACCGACCCGAACCTCCTCTCGCTGCTCGCCGCCGGCCTTCTGGAAGACCTCATCGGCCCGGAGACCATCGCCCGGGTCGAGCGCGAGGCGAAGGCGAACCCGCGCTTCCGGTCGCTGCTCGGCGGCGTCTGGTACCATAACGAGGCCGAGGATCTGCGCGCCCGGCTCGACGCCATCGTCAACGACGCGCGGGCGTAGGCTCCCCGCGGCAGCGCGCCGGACGTTGTCCGGCCCGCCGCGAGCGTCTAAACCGCCCGCGACGGCCGCCTGACCGGGCGGCGCCGGACGGACGATTTTCATGAGCCATATCCCGACGGCGGGCCTCGACGGCGAGATCCGCGACGGCCGGCACCGTCTCGCGGTGCGGGTCTATTACGAGGACACCGATTTCTCGGGCGTCGTCTATTACGCCAACTACCTGAAGTTCCTGGAGCGTGGCCGCACCAACTATCTGCGCCTCCTCGGCGCCGACCAGCGCGCCTTGTTCGAGGAGACCGAGCGCGAGGCACCCGGCTTCGCCTTCGTGGTGCGGTCGCTGGCGATCGACTACCTGAAACCCGCCCGCATGGACGACATCGTGGTCGTCACCACGGTGCCGTCCGAGGTGCGCGGCGCCTCGATCACGCTGCGCCAAACCGTGACCCGCGACGACACCGTGCTGGTCGAGGCGACCGTGAAGGTCGCCTTCGTGTCCGGCGGCCGCGCCCGCCCGATCCCGAAAGCCCTGCGCATCGCCATGAAGGCCGACCAGGAGCGCGCGTAGCGACCGACCGGACGCGCGGCCGCGCTCGACGGCCCCGGCCCCCTCATGTAAAGACGCTTCACATGAGCGGGTCGCAGGCATGAGCTGGTCCAAATCCGGTCGCGACGGGTCCGAGCGCGACGGCGCTTCCGGCGACGCGCCGCGCGGCTATCACCACGGCAACCTGAAGGAGGCGCTGATCCGCGCCGCCCTCGAGCTGATCGCCCAGAAGGGGCCGGCCGGCTTCACGTTCGCCGAGGCCGCACGCTGGGCGGGCGTCAGCCCGGCGGCGCCCTACCGGCATTTTCGCGACCGCGACGAGCTGATGGCCGACGTCGCCCGGCGCGGCTTCGAGGCCTTCGAGCAGGCACTCGCGCGCGCTTGGGATGCAGGTCGGCCGACCCCCTCGGCCGCCCTCGACCGGCTCGGCAAGGCCTATCTCGGCTTCGCCCGCAGCGAGCCGGCCTATTACGCGGCGATGTTCGAGGCCGGCGTGCGGCCGGACGCGACGCCGGAGCTGCGCGCCGCCGGCGATCGCGCCTTCGGGGTGCTGCGCGCCGCCTGCGAGGCATTGGCCGCGACCCTTCCCGGCCCGGCACGGCCGCCGTCGCTCATGATGGCCCTGCACATCTGGTCGATGGCGCACGGCATCGCGGCCCTGTTCGGCCGCGGCGACGCCGCCCGCCGACCGGTGCCGATGTCGCCCGAGGATCTCCTGGAGGCCGGCGTGCTGGTCTACCTGCAGGGTCTCGGCCTTCGCCCGCCGGGCTGAGGCAACGCCGCGTGTCCCGGACGCGGCGCGGCGCGGCACGAGCCGGAATCCCGCATGGCCGATCGGAGCGCATCCCGTGTCGCCTCCGGGCCCGCGTCCATCCCTCACGACGTCGGCCTTCTGCCGGACCATCGGTGTCGGACGCCTCCGCCCGTGGCGATGAAAACGTTTTCACCGAACGTCGACCTGCCGGCCGACGACCCGGTCGCGTCAGGCGCGAGCGCGCCCGGTTCACCGGTCTTTGATGGCCGACCGCCGCCTCACCGCCGTCGCCGGCTTGTAACCTTTCGACCCGGGGCCACGTCTATGGACGGTGTCGCGACCGGGGGCCGACCGAGGGGCGGCCCGGCCCTCCATACGACATACGGCCGGTGCAACCGGTGCGGCCGGTGCGGCCGGTGCGACCGAATATCCGGCGCTGTCCCGCGTCCTCCGCTTGACAAACCCCGGCCGCCTTCGTATCTATGTAAATGTAATTAACATTCACCACGAGGATCCCTGCGAGGCCCGCCATGCCCTTGGTTGCGAAACTGGACGAGCTCGGTACCGGTGCCTGGATGGCCCTGACCATCCTCGGCTTCGTGTTCTGGTGGCCGATGGGCCTGGCGCTTCTCGCCTTCACCTTCTGGAGCGGACGCATGAGTTGCTGGAACGGGCGCGGGATGTCCCGCTGGCAGGCCAAGATGGAGCGGATGCGCGATCGCATGGATCGCGGCAGCGGCGACTGGTTCGGCGCGCCGGGCAGCGGCAACCGCGCCTTCGACGACTATCGCGCCGAGACGCTCCGCCGGCTGGAGGAGGAGCAGCGCGAGTTCAAGGACTTCCTCGAGCGCCTGCGGATGGCCAAGGACAAGGCCGAGTTCGACCAGTTCATGGCCGAGCGCCGTGGCCGCTCCTCGGCCGACGTGCATCAGCCGCAGCAGGGCTGACGCCCGCCGGATCGATCGCCCGCCCGGCGCCGGGCCGGGCTTCCGACGAGGCCGTCGTCTCTCCGAGACGGCGGCCGTTTCGTCATGCGCGACGAGCGGTCGCGTCGACCTCCGATCCCGGGAAGCCGGGCGTCGTCATCGTGCAGTCGTCACACGGGCGGCGCGGCGCCACCGCAAGCATTCGTGCGTAACGGCACGCCGCGCCGGCGCAGTGCGGACCGCGACAATCTCTAGAACTTGCCCAAACTTCGCTCCGTTTACCGAGCATTAACCGCCACGGCGCCGTACTGGCCGGCGGGACGGCGGGGCGGTGCCCTTATTTGGTCACGTTTCGCCTGGACTCGGTCGGCCGGGAATGGGGACGGCTCGCATCCATGCCCGTAGGGGACGCGGCGGCAGGAGCGCGACGCTTTCTGCCGGCGCGCTCTTTTTGCGACCGCCCGGCGGTGCCGCCCTGGGCGCGGCGCCGGAGAGCCTTGGAAACGAACGATGCCTGAAGCTGCCGGCGTAGCCGCCGATCTCTCCATCTTCGGCCTGTTCTGGCAGGCCCATTGGGTCGTCAAGCTGGTGATGACCGGCCTCCTCGCCTGTTCCGTGTGGGTGTGGGCGATCGCCATCGAGAAGTTCGTGCTGCTGCAGAAGACCCGCACGGCGATGAACAAGTTCGAGCAGGCGTTCTGGTCCGGCCAGTCGCTGGAGGAGCTCTACCGCTCGCTCGCGCAGCGCCCGAACCATTCCATGGCCGCCCTGTTCGTCGCCGCGATGCGCGAGTGGAAGCGCAGCTTCGAAGGATCGAGCCGGTCCTTCGCGGGCCTGCAGATGCGCATCGAGAAGGTGATGGACGTCACCATCGCACGCGAGGTCGAGCGGCTGGAGAAGCGGCTCCTGGTGCTGGCGACGGTCGGCTCGGCGAGCCCCTTCGTCGGCCTGTTCGGCACCGTCTGGGGCATCATGAACTCGTTCCAGTCGATCGCCGCGTCCAAGAACACGTCGCTCGCCGTGGTGGCGCCGGGCATCGCCGAGGCGCTGTTCGCGACCGCGATCGGCCTCGTCGCCGCCATACCGGCGACCATTTTCTACAATAAGTTCTCCTCCGAGGTGAACAAGCAGGCCTCCCGGCTGGAGGGTTTCGCCGACGAGTTCTCCGCGATCCTGTCGCGGCAGATCGACGAGCGGGCCTGACGACCGGGCCCGGCAGGACTTCAGGCGCCGCCCCGGACGATCCCGTCCGACGCGACAAGGCGCTGACACAACGGTGGTTTCTGGCGGCCCGGCGGGGACCGGGGCGACCTCAGGCACGGGGACGGTTCGGGAATGGGGATGATGATGGCGGGGGGCGGCGGACGGAAGCGCCGCGGGCACCGCAACGCCGTGATGGCCGACATCAACGTCACGCCCATGGTGGACGTGATGCTGGTGCTGCTCATCATCTTCATGGTCTCGGCTCCGCTCCTGACCGTCGGCGTGCCGATCGACCTGCCGCAGAGCCAGGCCAAGAGCCTCGACCAGGACAAGGAGCCGCTCACCGTCTCGGTCGACACCCAGGGCAAGGTCTTCCTGCAGAACAGCGAGATTCCGATCGAGGAGCTGGTCGCCAAGCTGACCGCCGTCACCTCGGCGCGCGGCGGCATGGAAGAGCGCGTCTATGTGCGCGGCGACAAGAAGGTCGACTACGGCACCGTCATGAAGGTGATGGGGCGGCTCTCGGCGGCGGGCTTCAAGCGCGTGGCGCTGGTCACCGAGGTCGAGCAGGGGTCGTGACGGGTTGCGCAAGGCGCTGACCATATCGGCGATCGGCCATGCGGTGCTCCTGCTGTGGGGCATGATCACCTTCGTGGTGAAGCCGCTGGAGGCCAACACGGCCGAGTCGCTGCCGATCGACGTGATCTCGGACGCCGAGTTCTCGCAGATCACGGCCGGCATGAAGACCGCCAAGAAGGCCGACACGCCGAAGCCGCTGGTCGAGAAGCTCGGCGAGCAGAAGCCGGTCGAGGAGCTCACCAAGGTCGACAAGAAGCCGCCGATCCAGACCGCCTCGGCCGAGCCGATGCCGATCCCGCCGGAGCCCAAGAAGCCCGAGACCAAGCCGCAGCAGGCCAAGGCCGAGCCGGCCCCGCCGAAGCCCGAGCCCGAGAAGGCGAAGCCGACCGAGGCGCCGCAGCCCGACCCGATCGCCGAGGCGATGAAGAAGGCCGAGGAGCAGAAGAAGGTCGAGGAGCAGAAGAAGAAGGCCGAAGAGCAGAAGAAGAAGCTCGAGGAGCAGAAGAGGAAGGCGGAGGAGCAGAAGCGCAAGGAGCAGCAGCAGCGCGATGCCTTCGATCCCTCGAAGATCGCCGCCCTGCTCGACAAGCAGGCGCCGCGCCGCGAGGCGGCGACCGGCGACACGCTCAACCAGACCGCGTCGCTCGGGCTGGCCAGCGGCCGCGCCGCGACTCTGTCGCAGAGCGAGATCGACGCGCTGCGCGCCCAGATCCAGGCCTGCTGGAACCCGCCGGCCGGCGCCATCGACGGCAAGGAGCTGATCGTCCAGGTGCGGCTGCGGCTGCGCCAGGACGGCTCGCTGCAGGCCGACCCGACCCTGATGAACCGCGGCAGCCACCCGTTCTTCCAGGTCGCGGCCGAGAGCGCGCTGCGCGCCATTCGGCGCTGCCAGCCCTACCGCCTCCCCGTCGCCAAGTACGATGTGTGGAAGGATGTTGAAGTCACGTTCGATCCCCGCGATATGTTCCGGGGCTGACGGCGCTCCCGCCGCCGCGCGATTTCGCCGTTTCCTTGCCGTGATCCGGTCCTAGAGCCGTCCCCGGCTTCGCCCACGGCCGCCAGACGCCCGTGGGGCGCAAAAGGATGAATCCCGATGCTCGAGCGTTTTTCTCGACGCCGCCTGCTGGTCGCGTCCGCCGCCGCGGCGGGCGCCGGGGCGCTGTACGGCCTGACCGCCTCCGACGCCGTCGCCCAGCTGCGCATCGACGTCACCCAGGGCAATGTCCAGCCGGTGCCGATCGCCATTCCGGACTTCGTCGGCGGCAGCCCGGGCGACGTCGAGGCGGCCCGCGGCATCAGCCAGATCGTCACCGCCAATCTGCGCCGCTCCGGCCTGTTCGCCCCGATCGACCCGGCCGCCTATATCGAGCGCATCACGACGATCGACGTGCAGCCGAAGTTCCCGGACTGGCGCGCCATCAACGCCCAGGCGCTGGTGACCGGCCGGCTGACCCGCCAGCCGGACGGAAGGCTCAAGGCCGAGTTCCGGCTGTGGGACGTCTACGGCGGCACCCAGATGACCGGGCAGCAGTACTTCACCTCGCCCGACAACCTGCGCCGCATCGCCCACATCATCTCGGACGCCATCTACGAGCGCCTGACCGGCGAGAAGGGCTATTTCGACACCCGCATCGTCTTCGTCGACGAGACCGGGCCGAAGGAGCGCCGCATCAAGCGGCTCGCCTTGATGGACCAGGACGGCGCCAATGTCCGCTATCTGTCGCGCGGCGACGACCTCGTTCTCACCCCGCGCTTCTCGCCGACGACCCAGGAGATCACCTACATGTCGTTCGGCCAGGGCGACCCGCGGGTCTTCCTGCTGAACGTCGAGACCGGCCAGCGCGAGATCGTCGGCAACTTCCCCGGAATGACCTTCTCGCCGCGCTTCTCGCCGGACGGCCAGCGCGTCATCATGAGCCTCAACCAGGGCGGCAACTCCAACCTGTTCGTGATGGATCTGCGCTCCAAGGCGACGACGCGGCTCACCGACGCGCCGGCGATCGACACGGCGCCGTGCTACTCGCCGGACGGGACGCGCATCTGCTTCGAGTCGGATCGCGGCGGCCGCCAGCAGATCTACGTGATGGCGGCGACCGGCGGCGGCGCCCAGCGCATCAGCTTCGGCGACGGCGCCTACTCGACCCCGGTCTGGTCGCCGCGCGGCGACTTCATCGCCTTCACCAAGCAGGGCGGCGGCCGCTTCGGCATCGGCATCATGAAGCCGGACGGCTCCGGCGAGCGCCTGCTGACCGACGGCTACCACAACGAGGGGCCGACCTTCGCGCCCAACGGCCGCGTGGTGATGTTCTTCCGTGATCCCGGCTCGGGCCCGGCCCTCTACACGGTCGACATCACGGGCCGCAACGAGCAGCGCGTCCGCACCCCGAGCTTCGCCTCCGACCCGGCCTGGTCGCCGCTGCTGAGCTGACGCACGCGCCGCCCCGTCTTCACGCCGCTGGCTCGGCGCCCTTCACCTCTCCCCGCACGCGGCCCCTGAACCTCTCCCCGCGCGCGGGGAGAGGTCGGACTTCGCGCGCTCGCGCGCGAAGTCCGGGTGAGGGGGCGCCGCCGCGAGGCCGAGCGCCCACCGGAACGCCCCCTCATCCGACTCGCCGCTGACGCGACGAGCCACCTTCTCCCCGCGCGCGGGGAGAAGGACACGGCGGCCAGCCGAACCCCCTCCGCTGCCCCGTCTCGCCACGCTGCCGCCGCGTTCACGACGCATTAACCATTCCAAACGGTTTCCGCCGATTCCGGAACTCCAGGGGGCCGCGGCAACGCCGCGTCAAGGTTGACGGAACCTTCGCTTAACGAAGGCGGGGCTAGACCAGGAGGCACGTCTCACGCCGGGGTGCCGCCCGGCGCCGAGCAGGTCTATGAGGAGTAACGGCATGCCGAAGCTTTCACGTCTGCGGACAGGGGCCCGGATCGCGGCTGCGCTCGCGGGGGTTCTCCTGATCGCGGCATGCGCCAACAAGCCGAACGACCCGAACGCGGCCGGCCTCGGCGGCGCCGCCGTGCCCGGGAGCCAACAGGATTTCGTCGTCAACGTGGGCGACCGCGTCTTCTTCGAGAGCGACCAGACGGACCTCACCGCGCAGGCCCGCCAGACGCTCGATCGCCAGGCGCAGTGGCTGCAGACCTACAGCCAGTACGCCTTCACGATCGAGGGCCACGCCGACGAGCGCGGCACCCGCGAGTACAACATCGCGCTCGGCGCGCGGCGCGCCCAGTCGGTGCGCGACTATCTGATCTCGCGCGGCATCTCGGCCCAGCGGATGCGCACCATCTCCTACGGCAAGGAGCGCCCGGTCGCGGTCTGCAACGATATCTCGTGCTGGTCGCAGAACCGCCGCGCCGTCACGGTGCTCAACGCCAGCTCGTGAGCGATCGCTCTCGCCGAGGGTCGCGGGCCGCCGTGACACTGGTCATGGCCGGGCTTGTCCCGGTCATCCCGGTTTTCGGGGCGACACGGCGCCGGCCCGCACCGTAACCGCCCCCGTCCGGGTCACAGATTCGACGCAGCCCGGTGTATGGTGGGCGTCGTTTCCTTCGAACGAGTCCGGGTGAGCCTGATGAGCCGCGTGTCCTCTGCCCTGATGGCCGGAGCGGCCGTGCTCGGCGTCGCCGTCGCGGCGGGGCCGGCGGTCGCGCAGATGTCGGAGTCGGACCTGATCGTCCGGCTCAACCAGCTCGAGAGCCAGATGCGCCGGATGACCGGCGACCTCGAGCAGGCGCAGTTCCGCAACCAGCAGCTCGAGCAGCAGCTCAAGCGCATGCAGGAAGATTACGAGTTCCGCTTCCAGGAGCTCGGCCGTGGCGGCGGACGGGCGGCGCCGGCGGGCACCGCGGCGGCCGGCCGGCGCGCCGAGGCGCCCGCGCCGGGCCAGCAGGCCTATGCGCCGCCCGCCGGCGCGACCGAGCTGCCGCCGCCGGCCGCCGCGCCGCAGCCCTATGGCGGCTCGCCCGCTTATGCCTCCGCCGACACCGGCGCGACCGCCGCGGCGCCGGCCCCGACCGGCCGCGGCCGGCGCCGCGACGCCTTCGACCCGACCCAGCGGCCGGATGCGCCGGGCGCGCCGCGGGTGCTCGGGCAGCCGGGCGCGCCGCTCGACCTCGGCAGCATGGCGGCCGCCGCCAGCGCCGACCCGTCGCTCGCCCGCGGCGCGGCCGCCGGCGCCGGGGGAGCACTGCCGGCCCCACCGCCCCGCAACCCGAACGCGACCGGCGCCCAGATGGCGACCCTGCCGCCCGGCGGCGGACCGAAGGACGAGTACGACCTCGGCTACGGCTACGTGCTGCGCAAGGACTACCCGCTCGCCGAGCAGACCTTCCGGGACTTTCTGCGGAAATATCCCGGCGACCGGCTGGCGCTCGACGCCCAGTACTGGCTCGGCGAGAGCCTTTTCCTGCAGAAGAATTTCCGCGAGGCCGCCGACGCCTTCCTGGTGCTGACCCAGAAGGCCGGCAACCACCCGAAGGGCGCCGACGCCTTCCTGCGGCTCGGCCAGTCGCTCGCCGCCCTGAACCAGAAGGACATGGCCTGTGCGAGCTTCGCCCAGGTCGGCGCCCGCTACCCACGCGCCTCGGTCAACCTCAAGCAGACGGTCGAGCGCGAACAGAAGCGTGTCCGCTGCCTGTGAGCCACCGGACCCTGCCGGCGACCTCGGCGCCGACCTCGGCCCCGACCTCGGCCCCGACCTCGGCCCCGTCGACGCGGCGCCGATCGGCGACGCCGAGGCCGCCGCGCTGTTCGCCGATCTCGCGCCTCTCCCGGCCCTGATCCTCGCCGTCTCGGGTGGCCCCGACTCCGTCGCGCTGCTGTGGCTCGCCGCCCGTTGGCGGGCCGCGCTGGCCGACGGGCCGCGCCTCGTCGCCGTGACGGTCGACCACGGCTTGCGGCCCGCCGCCGCCGCCGAGGCCGCCGCGGTCGGCGCGCTCGCCGAAACGCTCGGCGTCGTGCACCTCGTGCTGCGCTGGACCGGCGACAAGCCGACGGCCGGCCTGCAGGAAGCGGCCCGCGCGGCGCGCTATCGCCTGCTCGCCGCGGCGGCCCGCGAGGCCGGCGCCGGCCACATCCTCACCGCCCACACCCGCGACGACCAGGCCGAGACGGTGCTGTTCCGCCTCGCCCGCGGCAGTGGATTGTCGGGACTCGCCGGTATGGCGCGGGTGGCGCCGGTGCCGTGTGCCTCTTCACCTCTCCCCGCGTGCGGGGAGAGGGCCAAGGCGCTCCTCCTCCGCCCCTTCCTCGACATCCCGAAGACCCGGCTGGTGGCGACGCTGCGCGCGGCCGGCATTGCGTTCGCCGACGACCCGTCGAATCGTGATCCACGATTCACTCGTTCGCGGCTGCGCCGCCTCGCGCCGGCTCTGGCCGCCGAGGGGCTGTCGCCGGCGCGCCTCGCTCGTTTCGCCGCGCGCATGCGCCGGGCCGACGCGGCGCTGGAGGAGGCGACCGACCGGCTCGCGGCCACCCTCGGCATCGCCCCGGAGGTCGCGTCCCCCCCCCTCGGCACGGCCCTTCGGGTGGACGCCATCGCCTGGGCCAAGGCCCCGGAAGAGCTGCGAATTCGCCTGCTCGGCCGGCTCGTCGCGGCGGCCGCGACCGAGGGGCCGGTGGAGCTCGGGAAGCTGGAGATCGTGGCGACGGCGCTCGCCGCGGCGCTGGCCGGCTCCGCCACGACGGCGGAGAGCGGCACGCCGGTGGCGCCCGATGCGCGGTTTCGCCGCACGCTCGCCGGTGCCATGGTGACGGTGTCGAACGGCCGACTCACCATCGCTCCCGCCCCGGCCCGCCGGGACAGGCGAAACGCCGCGGGCGGCCCCGGAACGCCGGGGACTAGGCCTGCGCAAACGTGAAGAAATCCCGTTCACCACGGGATCCGCCACGTCGTCGCATCCGGGCCTGTGTGCTTGTGGGGCGGGGACGAGGCTCTTACATTGGCGTCATGCCCCGACCTACCGGTGCGTGCGGCCTGGAATTCGCCTGCCAACCGCCCACGGTCACATGAGCCACGGGGCACGAGGACGCCTGATGAACGCAAATCTGCGGAACTTTGCCCTCTGGGTGATCATCGTCCTGCTGCTGCTCGCCTTGTTCACCCTGTTCCAGAATCCCGCGCAGCGTTCGGTGTCGCAGGACATCGCCTTCTCGCAACTGTTGAACGAGGTCGACCAGGGGCGGGTGCGGGACGTCGTCATCCAGGGGCCCGAGATCCACGGCACCTTCACGGACGGTCGCAACTTCAACACCTATGCGCCGAACGACCCGACCCTGATCGACAAGCTCTACAAGAAGGGCGTGTCCATCACGGCGCGGCCGCAGCAGGAGAACGTGCCCTGGTTCGTCTCGCTGCTGGTCTCCTGGCTGCCCTTCATCGCCCTGATCGGCGTGTGGATCTTCCTGTCCCGGCAGATGCAGGGGGCGGGCGGCAAGGCGCTCGGCTTCGGCAAGTCGCGGGCGAAGCTCCTGACCGAGGCGCACGGCCGGGTGACGTTCGAGGACGTCGCCGGCGTCGACGAGGCCAAGCAGGATCTGCAGGAGATCGTCGAGTTCCTGCGTGACCCGGGCAAGTTCCAGCGGCTCGGCGGGCGCATCCCGCGCGGCGTGCTGCTGGTCGGTCCGCCCGGCACCGGCAAGACGCTGATCGCGCGCGCCGTCGCCGGCGAGGCCAACGTGCCGTTCTTCACCATCTCGGGCTCCGACTTCGTCGAGATGTTCGTCGGCGTCGGCGCGTCGCGCGTGCGCGACATGTTCGAGCAGGCCAAGAAGAACGCGCCCTGCATCATCTTCATCGACGAGATCGACGCGGTCGGCCGCCATCGCGGCGCCGGCCTCGGCGGCGGCAACGACGAGCGCGAGCAGACCCTGAACCAGCTGCTCGTCGAGATGGACGGCTTCGAGGCGAACGAGGGCATCATCCTGATCGCCGCGACCAACCGTCCCGACGTGCTCGACCCGGCGCTGCTGCGTCCCGGCCGCTTCGACCGCCAGGTCGTGGTGCCGAACCCGGACGTCATCGGGCGCGAGCAGATCCTCAAGGTCCATGTCCGCAAGGTGCCGCTGGCGCCGGACGTGAACCTCAAGACGATCGCCCGCGGCACGCCCGGCTTCTCCGGCGCCGACCTGATGAACCTCGTCAACGAGGCGGCCCTGATGGCGGCCCGGCGCAACAAGCGCATGGTCACCCAGGTCGAGTTCGAGGACGCCAAGGACAAGGTGATGATGGGCGCCGAGCGCAAGTCGCTCGTGATGACGGAGGAGGAGAAGCTCCTCACCGCCTATCACGAAGGCGGCCACGCCATCGTCGCCCTCAACGTCAAGGCGACCGACCCGGTCCACAAGGCGACCATCATCCCGCGCGGCCGGGCACTGGGCATGGTCATGCAGCTGCCCGAGCGCGACAAGCTCTCGATGAGCTTCGAGCAGATGACCTCGCGGCTCGCCATCATGATGGGCGGCCGGGTCGCCGAAGAGATGATCTTCGGCAAGGAGAAGGTCACGTCGGGCGCCCAGTCGGACATCGAGCAGGCCACCCGCCTCGCCCGCATGATGGTGACGCGCTGGGGCTTCTCGCCCGAGCTCGGCGCCGTCGCCTACGGCGAGAACCAGGACGAGGTGTTCCTCGGCATGTCGGTCGCCCGCCAGCAGAACGTCTCCGAGAACACGGCCCAGAAGATCGACGCCGAGGTGCGGCGCCTGGTCGAGGAGGGCCATCAGGAGGCGACCAAGATCCTCACCGAGAAGCGCGACCAGCTCGAGACGCTCGCCAAGGGCCTGATCGAGTTCGAGACGCTGACCGGCGACGAGATCAAGGATCTGCTCAACGGCAAGCGGCCGAACCGCGAGTCGGCGATCGAGCCGTCGGGTCCGCGCGGATCCGCCGTGCCCACCGCCGGCAAGCCGCGGCCGCGGCCCGAAGCCGGCGCCGGCGACATGGAGCCCCAGCCGACCGGCTGATCCGGGCGAGAGCCAACGACGCGAAAACGCCCGCCTGTCGCGGGCGTTTTCTTTTGAGCCGCAGGCACGCGGCGAGGATCGTTCGCAGCGCCTCGAGCCGACCCCCCGGCGCTGCGACGTCCCTCTCCCCGCCTGCGGGGAGAGGTGACGCACTCACCGCTCCTGCTGCTCGGCACTCTTCGTCAGCTCTCCACGTTCGAGCTCCACCCCGACATGACGGCCCGTCCGCCTCCGACCTCCGATGCCCCCGCCGGTCCGGTGCCGGTCACCCGCGCCGGCTTTCTGCACGGCATGCGGCTCGCGCTGCCCGTGATGCCGGGCATGATGGCGATTGCGCTCGCCACCGGCGCCTCGGCGGCGCGTGTCGGGCTCTCCTTCGGCGAGAACCTGGCGATGTGCGTGACCATGTTCGCGTCGGCCTCGCAGCTCGTCGTGCTGGAGCTGTGGCCGAAGGAGTTCTCTCCCGGCACCGTTCTGGGCCTGACACTGATCGCGCTGACCGTGAACGCCCGCATGCTGCTGATCACGGCGACGCTGCGGCCGTGGTTCGGCGCCATGCCGCCGTGGATCTATCCGGTCCTGCATCTGACCTCGGACCCGAGCTGGATCGTCTCGATGCGCTACCGCGCCGAGGGCGGCAACGACGCCGGCGTGTTCTTCGGCGCCAGCGTGCTGCTCGCCTCGTTCTGGCTCGGCTTCACCCAGCTCGGCTTCGCGCTCGGCACCCTGATCGCCGACCCGCGGCGCTGGGGTCTCGACTTCGTGATGCCGGTGTTCTTCGGCGCCATGCTGGTGCCGCTGTGGCGCGGGCGGCGCGCCGCGCTGCCCTGGATGGTCGCCGGCGCCGTCGCGCTCGTCGTCGAGCGGCTCCTCGGCGGCTGGACCTTCATCGTCGCGGGCGCGCTCGCGGGAGCGATCACCGGGGGGCTCGTCGATGACCGGCGCGATTGATCCGGCGACCGCGGGCCTCGCCGCGAGTGGCCTCGCCGACGGCGATCTCGGCGTGTGGATCGCCGTCGCGGCCATGGCGCTCGTCACCTATGCGATGCGGGCCGGCGGCTTCTGGATGATGGGCCGGGTGCCGCTGACGCCGCGCGTGCAGCGCATGCTCGCCGCCCTGCCCGGCTCGATCGTCGCCGCGACGGTGCTGCCCATCGTCGTCAACGGCGGCGCCGTGGCGGCCGCGGCAGTCGGCGCCGGCGTGCTCACCATGTGGATCGCCCGCAACGATTTCCTCGCCGTGATGGTCGGCATGGCGGTGGCCGCCGCGGCCCGCGCGGCCGGGTTGGCGTAGCCGCGGCCTGGACGCGGTCCGGCGACGCGTCGATCCGCTCGTCCCCGCGAAGGCGGGAACCCAAGGGCGACACGACGTGGCGCCCTGGATGCCCGCCTTCGCGGGCAAGAGCGGAGGGGCGGGGGCGCGCCGGCGAGACGTGATAGAACGGCCCGATACGAGCTTCTCGTTTCCGGAGATCACGACGATGCGGACCAAACACGCCGTCACGCTGACGCTGACGCTGGCGCTCGGCCTCGCCGCGGGCGGCGCGCGGGCGAACGACTCCACGGCCGAGCTCGCCACCGGCGGACTCGTGTTCGTGAAGAACGACGCCATTCAGATGCTGGCCGAGGATCTGTTCGTCTCCGCCACCGAGATCAAGGTGCGCTACCGCTTCTTCAACCGCAGCGCCCAGGACGTCACCGTCCACGTCGCCTTCCCGATGCCGGACATCAAGGTCGACGGCCCCGATCAGAACATCGCGGTGCCGACCGAGGATCCGGTCAACCTGCTCGGCTTCTCGACCACGGTGAACGGCGCGCCCGTCCGCACCGATGTCGAGCAGCGCGTCACCGGCGCCGACGGCGTCGATCGCACGGCCCTGCTGCGGCGCCTCGGGGTGCCGCTCGCGCCGCATCTGGAGGCGACCGGCGCGGCGCTCGACCGGCTGCCCAAGGACAAATGGGACGAGCTTTTGAAGCTCGACCTCGCCTATGTGGACGAGTACGACGCCGGCAAGGGCATGGAGCGGCACCTCGCCCCGCGCTGGAGCCTGAAGACGACCTTCTACTGGCAGCAAATCTTTCCGGCCCGCGGCGAGACCGTGATCGAGCATCGCTACACGCCGAGCGTGGGCGCCAGCGTGCAGACCTCGCTCGGCGCGCCGTCGATGGCGCGTGATCCGGAGATCGTCGCGCACATCAAGAGATACTGCATCGAGAACGATCTTCTCGCGACCCTGGAGCGCGCCCGGAAAACGGCGAAGGCGGAGTTCGGCCCGCCCTATTCGGAGCAGCGCATCGACTACGTGCTCTCCACCGGCGCCAACTGGTCCGGCCCGATCCGCGACTTTCGCCTGGTCGTCGACAAGGGCGATCCCGACAGCCTGATCAGCTTCTGCGGCACCGGCGTTCAAAAGATCGGCCCGACCACGTTCGAGATGCGCAAGACCGACTTCACCCCGACGGGCGATCTTTCGGTGCTGATCCTGAAGAAGATCAAGCCGCCGCCGTGAGGCCGCGCCGGCCGCGCCGTGACGACGGGTGCTGGCGGCGGGCCGCTGACGGCGAGGTCGCGGCGTCGCCACCCGTGGTGGCGTTTCGCCGGCGGTGATGCTACCCTTTCGGCGAACCGAAGGGTCGGAAGGTGACCCCCGCATGACTTCTGCACGGCCGCGTGCCGGCGTGCTGCGCATCCGCAGCGGCGACCACGAGCGCGTCACCTATGTCGAGCTGTTCTTCGACCTCGTCTTCGTCTTCGCAGTCACGCAGCTCTCGCATCTGCTGCTCGAGCAGCCGACGCCGCTCGGCGTGCTGCACGTCGCCATGCTGCTCTCGGCCGTTTGGTGGGTGTGGATCGACACCTCCTGGGTGACCAATTGGGTCGATCCGCAGACCGTGCCGGTGCGGATCCTGCTGTTCGCGATGATGCTGGCCGGCCTGGTGCTGGCGACCTCGCTGCCGCTCGCATTCGAGACGCGGGCCCACATCTTCGTCGGCGCCTACCTGGCCATGCAGCTCGGTCGGCCGCTCTTCATGCTGTGGGCGACGCGCCGAGCCAGCCCCGGCAACTTTCTCAACTTCCAACGCATCACCGCCTGGGCGGTGCTCAGCGCTCCGCTGTGGATCGCCGGCGCGATCCTCGACGGGGAGATGCGGCTCGCGGCCTGGGCGGCCGCGCTGGTGCTGGAGTTCTCGGCGCCGGCCACCGGCTTCTGGACACCCGGGCTCGGCCGCTCCGTGTCGGGCGACTGGGACGTCGAAGGCCATCACCTCGCCGAACGTTGCGCCCTGTTCGTGATCATCGCGCTCGGCGAGTCGATCCTGGTCACCGGCGCGACCTTCGGCAAGATGGAGTGGACGGCCCCGACGATCGCGGCCGCGGTCACTGCGTTCGTCGGCAGCGTCGCCATGTGGTGGATCTATTTCAACATGGGGGCCGAGAAAGGCACCGAGCGGATCGCCGAGGCCGACGATCCGGGACGGCTCGCACGCGTCGCCTACACGTATGTGCACCTGCTGCCGGTCGCCGGCATCATCGTCTCGGCGGTCAGCGACGAGCTGGTGCTGGCGCATCCGACCGGCCCGGCCAATGTCGAGACCGTGGCCGCCGTGATCGGCGGCAACGCGCTCTTCCTGCTCGGCAATCTTCTGTTCAAGCGTATCCTGTTCGGCCGCCCGGCGCTGTCCCACATGATCGGGCTCGGCCTGCTCGCACTGCTGGCGCCGGCCGCCGTGCTGATGTCGCCGCTCGCCTTGGCCGCCGCCGGCAACCTGGTGCTGATCGTGGTGGCGGCGTGGGAAACCTGGTCGCTGCGCGACGCGGTCGAAGCCGGGGCCGAGGTGGAGGTGGAGGTCTGACGCGGGCCATCGATCCGGGACCGCGGATGCGGCGACCGGACCAGGCCCGATCGATCGACCGGAACGAAAAAAGGCCGGGGCGCGCCCCGGCCGTCCTGACCACGCGCTCCGGTGGCCTCCGTGCCACGGCCCCATCCCGACCCTCCCCCGCAGGCGGGGGAGGGAGAGGGATGGCGCATCACGCGTCGCCGCCGCGCAGCCTCACCCGCCGCCGATGCCGTGGCCCTTCAGCGCCGCGTCGATCTCGTCGAGCGCCGCGGGGTCGTCGATGGTGGCCGGCATGGTCCACGGGTCGTGGTCGGCGATCTTCTTCATGGTGCCGCGCAGGATCTTGCCGGAGCGCGTCTTCGGCAGGCGGTTGACGCAGATGGCGATCTTGAACGCGGCGACCGGGCCGATCTTGTCACGCACCAGCTTGACGATCTCCTGCTCGATGTCGCTCGGCTTCTTGTCGACGCCGGCCTTGAGGACGACGAAGCCGCACGGCACCTCGCCCTTGAGCTCGTCCTTGATGCCGATGACGGCGCATTCGGCGACGTTCGGGTGCGAGGCCAGAACCTCCTCCATGCCGCCCGTCGACAGCCGGTGTCCGGCCACGTTGATGATGTCGTCGGTGCGACCCATGATGTAGAGATAGCCGTCCTCGTCCTTGAAGCCGGCATCCGCGGTCTTGTAGTAGCCCGGATACTCGTGGAGATAGCTCTCGACGAAGCGGTCGTCCTGCTGCCACAGGGTCGGCAGGCAGGCCGGCGGCAGCGGCAGCTTGACGACGATCGAGCCCATCTTGTTGGCGGGCAGCTCGTGGCAGCCCTCGTCGACGATGCGCACGTCGTAGCCCGGCATGGCGACGGTCGGGGAGCCGGGCTTCACCGGCAGCCGGCCGAGGCCGACCGGATTGCCGGCGATCGCCCAGGCCGTCTCGGTCTGCCACCAGTGATCGATCACCGGCACGCCGAGGATGCGCTCGGCCCACATCACGGTATCGGGGTCGGCGCGCTCGCCGGCCAGGAACAGCGCCCGCAGCTTCGTCAGGTCGTAGCGCTCGAGGTGCTTGGCGTCCGGATCCTCCTTCTTGATCGCCCGGAAGGCGGTCGGCGCCGTGAACATGGTCACGCAATTGTGCTCGGCGATCACCCGCCAGAAGGCGCCGGCGTCCGGCGTGCCGATCGGCTTGCCCTCGTAGAGGATGGTGGTGCAGCCGTGCAGCAGCGGCGCGTAGACGATGTAGGAGTGGCCGACCACCCAGCCGACGTCGGAGGCCGCCCAGTACACCTCGCCGGGGGCGACGTCGTAGAGATTCGGCATCGTCCATTTGAGCGCGACCATGTGGCCGCCGTTGTCGCGCACCACGCCCTTCGGCTTGCCGGTGGTGCCCGACGTGTAGAGGATGTAGAGCGGATCGGTCGCGGCGACCTGGACGCATTCGGCGACGCGGCCCGACTTGAGCGCGGTGGCGCGCAGCGTCGCCCAATCGTGATCACGTCCGGGAATCAGCTCGGCCTGGGTCTGCGGCCGTTGCAGCACCAGCACGGCGGACGGCTTCTCCGAGGCGAACGTGATGGCGGCGTCGAGCAGCGGCTTGTAGGCGACGACGCGGCCCGGCTCGATGCCGCAGCTCGCGGTGAGGATCACCTTCGGCTTGGCGTCGTCGATGCGGGTGGCGAGCTCCTTGGCCGCGAAGCCGCCGAACACCACCGAATGGATGGCGCCGATGCGGGCGCAGGCCAGCATGCCGATCAGCGCCTCCGGCACCATCGGCATGTAGAGGATGACGCGGTCGCCCTTGCCGACGCCGAAGTCGCGCAGGATGGCGGCGAGCGTGCGCACCTCCTGCAGCAGATCGCCGTAGGTCATCGTGCGCTTGGTCGCCGTGACGGGCGAATCGTAGATGATGGCCGGCTGGTTGGCGCGGCCGTTCAGCACGTGACGGTCCACCGCGTTGTAGCAGGTGTTGCAGACGCCGCCGACGAACCAGCGGCCGTAGGGGCCGAGGTTCGGATCGAAGATCGTCTTCGGCTTCTCGTACCAGTCGATCGCCTCGGCGGCCTCGCCCCAGAACGCCACCGGATCCTTCAGCGACTGCGCATAGACCTCGTGATAACGCGTGGCGCCGGCGCCGGTGTCCTGCCGGGCGGTCTCCAGATGCAATGCGGATGCGGAATTCGTCACGTCGCTTCCTCCTGATCGGCACGCCCTTCGGCTCCGACGCGCGAGCGCAGGAGCCGGACGCGGCTGCCGTGTTTCTGTCCCGGGGGCTTTTGGCCGCGATTGTGCCGCACTCGCACCGGTTTGCAAGAGTGTTGCCCCTTAGCCTTTGGTCGTCGAGCGCGGCGGCGGCGCGGCGGACGGGCGGCGGATCGCCACATCCGGGATCGCCATCGGCCGGTCGCCACGGGCGGATCGCAGCATCGGCGCGCCGCGCAGCCGCACGGACTAATCCATGCTGGCGTGACGCGACCGGATCGGCTTTGATGCGCGGCCCCCGTTTCCCGCCTCACGCCGCCTGTCGACCGTGGACATCATCCAAGACCCGATCTTCTACCTCGTCGCCCTGCCGGCCGTGACCGCGATCGGCCTCTCCAAGGGCGGCTTCGCCGGCGTCGGCACCATGGCGACGCCGCTGCTCGCGCTCTACGCGCCGCCTTTGCAGGCCGCCGCCATCCTGCTGCCGATCGTCATCGTCCAGGATCTCATCTCGGTGTGGGTCTATCGCCGCGACTGGGATCCGTGGAACCTGAAGATCCTGCTGCCGGGCGCGGCGATCGGGGTCGGGATCGCCTGGGCGATCGCGGCGCATGTGTCGGACGACATGATCCGCATCGCGGTCGGGCTGATCGGGCTCGGCTTCGTGCTCAACGTCTGGTTCGGCCGGCCGCCCAAGGCGGGCAAGGCGCCGAATCCGGCCGCCGGCGTGTTCTGGGGCGGCCTGTCGGGCTTCACCTCGACGCTGTCGCAGGGCGGCGGCCCGCCCTTCCAGGTGTTCGTGCTGCCCCAGAAGCTGCCGAAGCTGCGCCTGGTCGGCACCACGACGATCTTCTTCGCCGTGGTGAACGCCCTCAAGGTGCTGCCCTATTTCGCGCTCGGCCAGTTCACCGGCGAGGCGCTGGGCACGTCGGTGCTGCTGCTGCCGCTCGCGGTCGCCACCAACTTCCTCGGCATCTGGCTGGTGCGCCGCACCCCGACCGAGTTGTTCTACAAGATCAGCTACGCGCTGATCTTCCTGATCTCGGTCTCGCTGATCTGGCAGGGCGGCGCGCATCTGGTCTTCGGCCGCGGCTGAGGCCGCGGCGTCGGGTCGATGCGCCGCGACGAGCCGGCCGCGCCCGGCGGGCCGCGACATCGTCTCCGCCGAGCGGCGTATTGGAGGGCTTCGGCGGCTTCGCTAACGTGGGACGGTTTTCCAGGGAGCGCATTGCCCGATGGCCGCGAACGCCTACGACACCGATCTCGACCGCAATCCCGCCAACCATCAGCCGCTGACGCCGCTCGTCTTCCTCGAGCGGGCCGCCCGCACCCATCCCGACCACCTCGCCGTGGTGCACGGGCCGCTGCGCCGGACGTATCGGGATTTTCATAATCGTGCAAAACGGCTCGCCTCGGCGCTGGCGAAGCACGGCATCGGGCGCGGCGACACCGTCTCGGTGATGCTGGCCAACACGCCGGCCATGCTCGAATGCCACTACGGCGTGCCGATGACGGGGGCGGTGCTGAACACGCTCAACACCCGGCTCGACGCCGCCATCATCGCCTTCTCGCTCGACCATGCCGACGCCAAGGTGGTGATCACCGACCGCGAGTTCTCGCGCGTCATGAAGCCGGCGCTCGACGCCGCCACGGTGAAGCCGCTGGTGATCGACTACGACGATCCCGAGTTCACGGGCGCCGGCGAGCGCATCGGCACGCTCGACTACGAGGACGTCGTCGCGCAGGGCAGCGACGACTTCGTGCGAAAACATCCCGGCGACGAGTGGGACGCGATCTCGCTGAACTACACGTCGGGCACCACCGGTAATCCCAAGGGCGTCGTCTATCATCACCGCGGCGCCGCGCTCACCGCCACCGGCAACGTGGTCAACTGCGGCATGGGCAAGCACCCGGTCTATCTGTGGACCCTGCCGATGTTCCACTGCAACGGCTGGTGCTTCCCGTGGTCGATCTCGGTGGTCGCCGGCACCCATGTGTGCCTGCGCCAGGTGCGCGCCGGCCTGATGTACGAGCTGATGGCGACGCACGGCGTCACCCATCTGTGCGGCGCCCCGATCGTGATGTCGACGCTGCTCAACGCCGCCCCGCACGAGAAGCGGCCGCTCGCCGGCCCGGTGCAGTTCTTCACCGCGGCGGCACCGCCGCCCGAATCCGTGCTGGTCGCCATGAAGGAGGCCGGCTTCGAGGTGACGCATCTCTACGGCCTCACCGAGACCTACGGCCCCTCGGTGATCAACGACTGGCACCGCGACTGGGACGCGCTGCCGATCGACCAGTGGGGCGCCCTCAAGGCGCGCCAGGGCGTGCCTTACGTCGGCCTCGACGACCTCGTCGTGATGGACCCGGCCCACATGGTGCCGGTGCCGGCCGACGGCACGACGCTCGGCGAGGTGATGTTCCGCGGCAACGTCGTGATGAAGGGCTACCTGAAGAACAAGACGGCGACCGACGAGGCCTTCGCGGGCGGCTGGTTCCACTCCGGCGACCTCGGCGTCATGCACCCCGACGGCTATGTCCAGCTGAAAGACCGCGCCAAGGACATCATCATCTCGGGCGGCGAGAACATCTCGTCGATCGAGGTCGAGGACGCGCTCTACAAGCACCCGGCCGTCGCCGCCGTCGCCGTGGTGGCGAAGCCCGACGAGAAGTGGGGCGAGACGCCCTGCGCCTTCGTCGAGCTGCGCGAGGGCAAGAGCGCCACGGCCGAGGATCTGATCACCTGGTGCCGGGAGCACCTCGCCGCCTTCAAGTGCCCGCGCCACGTGGTGTTCACCGAGATCCCGAAGACCTCGACCGGCAAGATCCAGAAGTTCAAGCTGCGCGAGATGGCGAAGGAGGCGTGAGGCCTCGCGTCGCGGCGGGAACCGACCGATCGTCGGCGGCCGATCCGGATGGGCCGTACACCCCGCTCCCGGCCCCACAAGGGGTGAGGAAACGCTGGACGCGAGGTGCCGTAGTTGCGAAGCCCTGCCGATCGGACTCGAAATCGAGCAAAGGCGCGAGGCATCAGCCCGGCGCTGCTCCCTCCCCCCTTGTGGGGGAGGGATGAGGAGGGGGATGCCCCGGGCAAGGTCCGTCGTGACGGCGCTCTGCTCAATCCCCCTTCAGCCCGAGCCGACGCACCAAGGCGCTCCACTTCTTCTCCTCGCGGTCGATGTCGGCGGCGTACTCGTCCGGCGTGCTGGTCAGCGGCGCGCCGCCCTCGGCGCGGATGCGCTTGGCGACGTCCTCGGTCTTCACCAGCGCCTGCAGGGCGGCGTTGATCTTGGCGACGATCGGGACCGGCGTGCCGGCCGGCGCCAGCAGGCCGTAATGCAGGACCGACTCGAAACCCGGCAGGCCGGACTCGTCGGCGGTGGGCACGTCGGGCAGCAGCGGGAACCGCTCGCGGCTCATCACGGCGATCACCCGCAGCGTCTTCGCCTCGATGTTGCCGAGCGCCGGCGCCAGGATCCCGAAGGCGATCGGGACGTGGCCGCCGACCAGGTCGTTCATCAACGGGCCGGTCCCCTTGTAGGGCACGAGCGTCGCATCGATGCCGGCGCTCGCCTTGAACAGCTCCGCCGTCATGTAGCCGCCGGTGCCGACCGCCGAGGTGCCGATGCTCACCTTGCCGGGGGCCGCCTTGGCGGCGGCGATCACGTCGGCGACGGTCTTGCCCGGGAAGGACGGATGGGCGAGCAGCACCACCGGCATGGTCGCCATCAGGCCGATCGGGGCGAAGTCCTTGCGCGGGTCGTAGCCGGCCGTGGCGAACAGGCTCGGATTGACCGAGATGGTCCCGGTGTGGCCGAGCAGCAGTGTGTAGCCGTCCGGCGCCGCGCGGGCGACCGCCCGCGTCCCGATATTGCCGCCGCCGCCCCCCCGATTGTCGACGATCACCTGCTGGCCGAGCGCGCCGGACAGCTTGTCGGCGACGATCCGGGCCATGGCGTCGTTGCCGCCGCCGGCCGGGAACGGGACGATCAGGGTGATGGGCCGGGCCGGCCAGCCGGCGGCCTCGCCGGCCGCCGTGGGGGTCGCGCCGGCGGATTGCGCCGACGCGGACGGGGCCGGTCCCGCCAGCGCGAGGCCGGCGAGGGCGAGCATCGCCGCGAGGGTGCGGCGACGGGGGTGATCCGCACGCATGGTCGTCTCCTGCTTGTTGTCGGTCTGGTTGTCGTGATCGTCTTGTCTTGGGTCGCTCGTGCCATCGCGGCCGGGCGACACGATGCGAAACCGGCCCGGCGTCGACACGGAACGGCAGCTCGTCGAAAGGCGGTGAAAACGTTTTCACCGGCTCCCCAGCAGGCTGTTGAAATTCCGATTCTGGTCGTTCCGGGGCCGGCCGAAGGCCGGAGCCCGGAACCCATAGCCCTCTCCCGATTCCGGACAGCCGCTTCGCGGCGTCCGGAATGCCGACGAGGGAGTGTCGACGGTCTCCCCGGGGCGTCTGGACCTGTATTCGAACGACAAGGGCCGGCACCGACGACGCACCGACGGAGCGAAGACGGCGCGCCGGCGCCGGCCGGCGTGGCCTCACTCCACCTTGATGTCGAGAGCGCGCACCAGCGTGCCCCAGGTCTTCTCCTCGGTGTCGATATAGTCGGCGTATTGCTGCGGCGTCATCGGCCGCGGCTCCAGGCCCTCGGCGGCGAATCGGGCCTTCACGTCGGGGTTCGCGAGCGCCGCGTTCAGTGCCGCATTGAGCTTCGCCACCACGGTGGGCGGCGTGCCGGCGGGCGCCAGCAGCCCGTATTGCAGCTCGGCCGAGAAGCCCGGCAGGCCCGATTCGGCGACGGTCGGCACGTCCGGCAGCAGCGCGCTGCGCGTCTTGCTCGTCACCCCGAGGGGGCGCAGCGTGCCCCCCTTGACGCTGCCGAGCACCGGGACGATCGGGACGATCATCATCGCCACGTGGCCACCGATCAGGTCGTTCAAGGCCGGCGCCGTCCCCTTGTAGGGGATGTGGGACAGCTTGATCCCGGCCTCCTTGGCGAACAGCTCCGCCATGATATGGCCGACCGTGCCGGCGCTCGACGAGGCATAATCGAGCTTGCCGGGGCTCGCCTTGGCGAGGGCGATGAACTCGGCGATCGAGGTCGCCTGCACCTTGGGATGGACGACGAAGACGCTCGGCGACACCCCGATCATGCCGATCGGGGCGAAGTCCTTGCGCGGGTCGTAGCCGGCATTGCGATAGACGCTCGGATTGATCGACAGCGTCCCGGTGTAGCCGAGCAGCAGCGTGTAGCCGTCGGCCGGCGCGCGGGCGACCGCCCGGGTGCCGATATTGCCGCCGCCGCCGCCGCGATTGTCGATGATCACCTGCTGGCCGAGCGCCCCCGACATCTTGTCGGCGACCACCCGGGCCGTGGCGTCGTTGCCGCCGCCGGCCGGGAACGGGACGATCAGGGTGACGGGCCGGGTCGGAAAGGCCGCGTCCTGAGCCACCGCCGAACCGCCGGACAGCGCCCCCGGCAGACCGAAAACCGTGAGACCGAACAACGACATGATCGCGAGCGCCAGCCCCCGGCGCCGCGAGACATCCCCGCGCATTTTTATCTCCTTGTGAGTTCCTCGCACGCTTAGCGAACCAGTCCGCGAGCGCCTGCGCAAGCGCACGGACTGCGGCAACCTGAAAATATGTAAGATATATCTTGCGCTATAACGAAGCACGCTCTATCTCAAGATATATCTTAACACGGAGAACGAAATGCACGGACATCATTGTGACCCCCGGGACAGCCGCGGACCGCGCCATCACGACCATCACGGCGGGCGCGACGACATGCACCCGGGCCATTGGGCGGCCGGCCGGCACGGCGGCGGCGGCCGCTTCGGACGCGGCCGCTTCGGCGGCGGGTTCGGCTTCGGCGGCGGCTTCGGCGGCGGCGACGTCGCCCGCATCGGGCGCATGCTGGCGCAGGGCGACCTCCGCCTGCTGGCGCTCGCCCTGATCGCCGAGCAGCCGCGCCACGGCTACGAGATCATCAAGATCCTGGAGGAGAAGACCGGCGGCTGGTACGCGCCGAGCCCCGGCATGGTCTACCCGACCCTGACCTTCCTGGAGGAGGCCGGGCACGTCACGGCGCAGACCGAGGGCAGCAAGAAGCTGTACACCATCACGGACGATGGCCGCGCCCATCTGGCCGAGAATCAGGCCGTGGTGGACGCCGTGGCGGAGCGTCTCGCGGCGATCGCCCAGAAGGCCGAGCGCTGGCGGCAGCGGGCGGAGCGCGAGGACGGCGAGCGCGGTCCCCGGGTGTCCCGCCTGGTCGATGCGGCGGTCGACAATCTGCGCGACATCGCCGCCGAACGGTTCGGCCGCGACGCCGAGGCGGAGGCCCGCATCGTCGAGATCCTGGCGCGGGCGGCGGCCGAGCTGCGCAAGATCTGACCGCCCCCGGCCGTCGATCGCGCCGTCGATCGCACGGTCGATCGCAACAGATGCGGAGACGATCCGCACACCGGCCACCGCCGGGTGGCCCTTCGAAAACAGAACCGCCGGCCTCGTTTCCGAGAGCCGGCGGCTCTACCAAACACAACGATGAATTATTCCGAACTAATCCTCAGTGTACGCTGCTCAGGTGCTGCATCCGAACGATGGCGTCCTTGAGCTGCAGTTTCCGACGCTTCAACTCGGCGAGCTGGAGATCATCGACTGACGGATGCTGGAGGGCTTCGTTGAGTTCCGCTTCCAGCATCCGGTGCCGTTGTTCGAGTTCAGCAAGCGAGAGCGTGGCCATGTGCCTTTTCTCCTCATGTCAGATTGCTGCCTGACATTGACAGTCTGCCACGATGACACTTTGGTGTCGACGAGGATCGACACCGTCTCGCACGACACCGTTTCGTGATCGTTGCCGTGACCGCGGCGGGCGACCTTGGGAACCTTGAAAAAACGACGCTCCCGGGCGATACATGCGGCGACAGGCCGCGATCACGTTCGACCCGGGCATGACTGGACCGCGGCCGGTGCAGCGGTCCCACGGTCCCCGACGGTCCGGTGACCGACCGTCCGGTGGCGAACGCGGTCCGATGAACGAGAACGAAGCCGACCTCAAGGGACAGCTCGAGCGCCTGCGCCAGGAGCATCGCGACCTCGACGTCGCGATCTCGGTCCTGCAGGATACGCCCGGCTCCGACATTCTCCAGGTGCAGCGCCTCAAGAAGCGCAAGCTGTGGCTGAAGGACCGCATCTCCTTCATCGAAGACCAGATGACGCCCGACATCATCGCCTGACGGGCTAGCCACTCCGGCCGGCGCGCCGGCGTTTTCGCGTGTACATGGCCGCGTCGGCACGGGCGAGAGCCTCGGCGACGGCCTCCGGAGCCGTCAGGGCGGCCGTGCCGGCCGAGGCTCCGACCGCGATCTCGCCCTCCCCCCATGGCACCCGGGCGGCGGCGATCATCGCCTCCAGAACCGTCGCCTTGGCCTGCGCGTCAGCGTCGGCGAGGTTCCACAGCAGCACCGCGAACTCGTCGCCGCCGAGCCGGGCGACGAGATCCGAGGCGCGGACATGGCCTTGCAGCACCGCCGCAACGGTCTGCAGCACGGCGTCGCCGGCGGCGTGGCCGTGGGTGTCGTTGATCGGCTTGAAGCCATCGAGGTCGAGATAGACCAGCACCAGCCGGCCGCCGTAGCGCTGGACATGGGCACTCGCGCGCGACAGCTCGCGCTCGAAGCCGCGGCGGTTGAGGAGGCCGGTCAGCGGGTCGCGGTCGGCATGCGCCTCGAGCTCCGCGAGGCGGTCCCGCATCGCGGCGAGCTCGGATTCCAGGCGGGCGACCTCGCGGGCGAGCTTTGTCGCGACGCCGGCCCCGAGCCGGTCGGCCTCGTCCGCCAGCCGTCCCGGCTGCGACCGCACCGGCCCGGCGCCGCTCGCCACCGGGGACGACGGCTCCTCGGGCGCCCGCGGCGGCGCGGTCTTGCCGCCGGCCGACCCGGTCCGCCGCATCTGCCGTCCCGCCGTCTTGCCCCGCATGAGCCGGTCGCCGCACGCCCTGTGATGCTCTCCGCTGTACGTGATTCGCGACTCGGGCCGAAGCAGCGTCCACTCCGGCACGCGCCGCCGACCGGCTCGCTTGCCGCCCGAAACCCCAGTGGATAAAACCGCGCGTCGACCGCCCGGCGGTCCTGTTCCCGATCCGAGAGAGCCATTGTCCGAGAGAGCCATGGCCGCGAGCCCGGTCGCCATCATCATGGGCAGCCAGTCCGACTGGGCCACCATGCGGCACGCCGCCGAGACGCTGACCGCGCTCGGCGTCGACCATGTGACCCGCATCGTCTCGGCCCACCGCACGCCCGACCGGCTGATCGCCTTCGCCAAGGGCGCCAAGGCGGACGGCTTTCAGGTGATCATCGCGGGCGCCGGCGGCGCCGCCCACCTGCCCGGCATGACGGCCGCGATGACGCCGCTGCCGGTGCTCGGTGTGCCGGTCGAGTCGAAGGCGCTGTCGGGGGTCGACTCGCTCTACTCGATCGTCCAGATGCCGCCCGGCGTGCCGGTCGGCACGCTCGCCATCGGCCGCGCCGGCGCCGTCAACGCGGCTCTGCTCGCCGCCGCGATCCTGGCGCTGCACGACGCCGATCTCGCCGACCGGCTCGACGTCTGGCGCCGCCGCCAGACCGAGTCGGTCGCCGAGGCGCCGTCCGAGGAGGCCTCCGCGTGATCGTCGCGCCGCGTCCGCTCGGGCCGGACGCCACCATCGGGATTCTCGGCGGCGGCCAGCTCGGCCGCATGCTGGCGCTCGCCGCCGCAAGGCTCGGCTTCAAGTGCCACGTGCTGTGCCCGGACCCGCAGTCCTGCGCCTTCGACGTGGTGCGCCGGGTCACCGAGGCCGACTACACCGACAAGGAGGCGCTCGACCGCTTCGCCAATGACGTCGACGTGGTCACCTACGAGTTCGAGAACGTCCCGGCCGAGACGGCGACGTTCCTGTCCGCCCGCAAGCCGGTGCTGCCCGACCCGACGATTCTCGCGACCACCCAGGACCGGCTCACCGAGAAGAACTTCGTGACCGCGCTCGGCATCGCCACCGCCCCCTATGCCGCCGTGGACGACCGCGCCTCGCTCGACGCGGCGCTCGCCGCACTCGGCCGACCGGCCGTGCTGAAGACGCGGCGGTTCGGCTACGACGGCAAGGGCCAGGTGACGATCCGGGCCGGCGACGATGCCGGCACGGCCTGGGACGAGATCGGCCGGCAGCCGGCGATTCTCGAAGCCTTCGTGCCGTTCGAGCGCGAGGTGTCGGTGGTCGTCGCCCGCGGCCTCGACGGCACCGTTCAGGCCTTCGACCTGTGCGAGAACGAGCACCGCGACCACATCCTCAAGGTGACCCGGGTGCCGGCCGCCGTGCCGGCCGAGATCGCCGAGGCCGCGCGACACATCGCCGGGCGCATCGCCGACGCGTTCGGCTATGTCGGCGTGATGGCCGTCGAGATGTTCTGGGTGGCCGAGAGCGGCGGCGCCGGCGGGCGCGTGCTGGTCAACGAGATCGCGCCGCGCGTCCACAATTCCGGCCACTGGACCCAGGACGGCTGCACGGTGTCGCAGTTCGAGCAGCACATCCGTGCGGTGGCCGGCTGGCCGCTCGCCGTGCCGGTCCGCCACGGCCGGGCCGAGATGATCAACCTGATCGGCGCCGAGGTCGACGACCACCAGGCCTGGCTCACGGTCCCGGGCGCCGCCGTGCATCTCTACGGCAAGCCGATCGTCCGGCCGGGGCGAAAAATGGGCCACGTGAACCGGGTGTTCGTGGACTGACGAGCGCGCTTGCGCCTGCAGGGTTGCGGGCTTATATAGGCACCACCCCGTGGTGATCTCTAAATTTCTCCGGTCGTCGCGGGCCTACGAAGGGCCCCTGCGGGGGCCCTTTCTATTTGGGGACGCGCGTGAACCGCGTGGCAGCGTTTGTCGACCCGGATATCTGTTCGCCCAAGGCTCCGTCGCGCTGACCGGCGCCCGCCAACCACGATCGTCGCTCGTTCTGGATGCGCCACGCGCAATTGCCGCAATCACCAACTTCGCTTGCGAGCGGGCGTCCGGCTGCGACTTCCTGCGGGCCTACTGGTACGACGGAGCCAGCTTCAAAGGCCTGACGATCGAACAGGACGGGATCGCGCATCTCGACAACGTCAAGCTCAGGCTCGGACTCCTGAACAGCGCCGGCGAGCAGAAGGGCGTCGATTCCCTGATCGTCACCGACATGATCGAGCTGGCCCGGCTCGGGGCGATCTGCGACGCGGTTCTGCTGTCGGGCGACGAGGACGTTCGGGTCGGGGTATAGATCGCCCAGAATTATGGAGTCCGCGTTCATCTGATCGGCATCACCCCGGCCCGCGGCTCCCAGTCGAAAGCCCTGCAGCAGGAAGCCGATACGACCGCCGAATGGGACAGGACGCTGGTATCGGGCTTTCTTCGGGTTCGCCAGCCGGAGCCGACGACCACGGCACCTGGATCGTCCGCTCGCCTCGAGGAGACGCCCGAGCGGGGTGCGATCCACGCCGGCGACGGCGTGCTCGCACGGCAGGCCGTCCGGATGGTCGACGGGCTGGGCGAGGCGGAGATCGACGCCGTCCTGTCGTACTGGTCGTCCCGACGGGGCGTTCCACAGGAGTTCGATTCCCGGCTCCTCGGTGCGTGCCGCTCCGAGCTCGGGCGCGATCTCACACCGTCGGAACGCCGGGAGGTGCGGGAGCTTTTCTCCCGCGCGGTCCGGCGCCGGCGGCCGAGCCGTTGATCAGCCACGTCCCTCGTCCAAAATGGCGCGACGCATGATGGACTTCGCCCGGATATTCTGCTAAACGCCCGCCCACCTGGGAGCCCGCGCGATCGTTCGACCGCTGGCGGACGGCCCGCCAGATCAACCGACAAGACCTTCGAGAGGACGCTTCGTGCAGGTACTCGTTCGTGACAACAACGTCGACCAGGCCCTCAAGGCGCTGAAGAAGAAGATGCAGCGCGAGGGCATCTTCCGCGAGATGAAGCTGCGCGGTCACTACGAGAAGCCCTCCGAGCGCAAGGCGCGGGAGAAGGCCGAGGCGATCCGCCGCGCCCGCAAGCTGGCCCGCAAGCGCGCCCAGCGCGAGGGCCTGATCCCCGGCAAGCCGAAGCCCGCTCCGCGGGCCGGCGGCCCCGGCGCCCGTCCCGGCATGGGGGGTGGCGCCGGCGGTGGATTCCGCAGCAGCGCGCCGCGCTGATCCGCGCGCTGGCCGGTCGAGACCGGACGGCGTTTCGCGAGCGGGTGGCCCGGCCGCCCGCTTGTTTCGCGTGACGGGGTGCCGACGCCGCGCGGCTATTCGCGCCCGACCGAGCCACCGCCGCAAGATCGCCGCGATTGTCCGTGACCCAGGGCTGGGCCGCCCCGTCCCGCGGCCGTGTCGATGCGCGTCACGAGGAAGACCATGGGTTCCGGTAGCGAAAGTCTCGGCTGGTCCAACCGCCGTCGCAGCGCCGGTCCCGGGCTCCGCGCCTCCCGCGCCGGATCGCTGATGAGAAAGACGGTTCTGATCGGCCTCGCGGCCGGCGCGCTGGCGCTCGGCGGTTGCTCGACGATCATGAACATGCCGACCACCATGGTCGACGACGCGACCTCGGCGGCCTCGCCGGCGAATCTCGCCTCCCTCACCGCGGTGCTGTCGAAGAACCCGAACGACCCGCAGGCCTACAACATGCGCGGCTCGGTGCTGGGGCAGTCGGGCCGCTACCAGGACGCGCTCGCCGACTTCGACAAGGCGATCCAGATCGACCCCAACTACGCCCAGGCCTACGCCAATCGCGGCCTCGCCTATCGCCAGACCGGCAAGCTCGACCAGGCGCTCGCCGACTACGACCGCGCCCTGCAGATCGACCCGGCCTATGCGGTCGCCTATGTCGGCCGCGGCATGGCCTATCGCGACAAGGGCGAGCTCCTGCGCGCCCTGCAGGACTTCAACAAGGCGGTCCAGATCCGCCCCGACAACGCCCAGGCCTACTACAATCGCGGGCTCCTCTATCAGAGCCAGCGCCAGTACCAGTTCGCCATCGACGACTTCTCGACCGCCATCGGCCTGTCGCAGCAGCAGGCCGAGCCGTTCATCGCCCGCGGCCTCACCTATCTGGCGGTCGGCGACCTGAAGGCCGCCGCCGGCGACCTCGACGACGCGGTCGAGCTCGAGCCCGAGAACGTCCAGGCCTGGACCAGCCGCGGCCTCGCCTACGAGCGGATGAACGACAAGGAGAAGGCCGCCGGCTCCTATGCCCGCGCCCTCGCCCTGCGCCAGGGCTACCAGGCGGCCGCCGACGGCTTTCGACGCGTCGGCGGCGAGCCCGGCAAGGTCTACACGACGTTCAACTGAGCGGACACCCGCATCGGCTCGCGGTCGGTCCGGGGCGGGCGGAAGGTCCGAACCCGGACTCCGGCCGGGAGCCGGGAGCATGTCGCGGGAGTCCGGGGTCGCGCGGTGCGCGTCTCCCGGAATGGCCGTGCAGCATCACTCCGCCGCCTGCGACTCCCCCGCCAGGAACGCCCGCACGGCGTCGAGCGCACCGAACGCGTCGAGATCCTCGTGGTCGCCGCCGTGCAGGCGGACGAGCCGCTTGTCGCTGCGGAAGGCCGCGAACAGCGCTTCGCCGAAGCTGATCGGGATCACCGAATCCCGCGTCCCGTGCAGGACGAGGACCGGCGCCGTGACGGAGGGCGCCCGCAGGTCCGAGCGGAACTGGTCCTTCATCAACAGCCCGATCGGCGCGAACGGATAGGCGATGCGGGCGACGTCGGCCGTCGACGTGTAAGGCGCCTGCAGGATGAGCCGCGCCACCGGCCGGGTCGCGGCGAGCGCCACGGCGACACCGGTGCCGAGCGATTCGCCGAACGCGACGATCCGGCCCGTGCCGTAACGCTCCGCCGCGAAGGCGTGGGCGGTCTCGGCGTCGGCGATCAGCCCGGCCTCGCTCGGCGACCCGGTCGAGCCGCCATAGCCGCGGAACGATACGGCGACGAGCCCGACGCCGTCGCGGGTCAGAGCGGAAAAGCGCGGCACCCTGTGACGCAGCGCCCCGCCATTGCCGTGCAGGTAGAGGATGACGGGCTCGTCGCCGCGCGGCGGGACGTGCCAGACGACGATCCGCTCGCCGTCGGCGGTCGAAAGCGTGATCTCTTCGGCCTGCGGCAGCCCGGCCGCGGCCGGCGCGGTCCGCCGCGTCTCGGCCGGATACATGAGGGTGCGCTGGGCGAGAAAGAGCACCAGCACGAGGCCGGCATAGACCAGGACGGCGCCGAGGGCGAGCCGCACCAGCACAGGGATCATGCCGCCCGCCGCGTCGTCCACCGCGCCCGCCGGATCAGCCGGCCCGGCTCTTGCGGGCCTTGCGCGGCGGGGGCGCCGTGTTGACGCCCCACGAGAACGGGTTCTCGTAGCAATAGCCGCCGTTGCCGCTGACCGCCTGCTGGCACTGCCACAGATTGGCGAAGTAGCAGTTGGTGCCGCCGCCCCAGGCGCCGCCGTACTGGGCGCACCAGGGATAGATCGGCCCGACCGAGGACGGCACCTGGGCGCGGCTCGCAGGTGCGCCGGCGACGACCATTGCGGCGGCGAGCCCCGCCGTCACGAGAAGCGCGCGCATCGCGACCTCCTTGCGCCGATTCGACGGTGGGCACGCTAGCATGGCGCCGCAGGCCGCGGCACGCGCCGCGATCACGAGCGCGTGCGGAGCCGCCCTGCGGGCGGCGCTGTGCGTCCGCCGACGAGCGGCACGGAGATCGGCGAGACCGACGGCCCGACTGATCCGACCGGTCGGCCGGATCAGTACGGGCGATAGTCCTGACGGGTGCGCCGGCGGTCGCGCGGCTGCTCCGACCCGTAGGCCGAGAACGGGTTCCGGTAGCACCAACCGCCATTGCCGCTGATCGCCTGCTGGCATTGCCAGAGGTTGGAGAAATAGCAATTCGTGCCGCCCCCGCCGCGGCCACCATAGTCGGCGCACCAAGGATAGATCGGACCGAGCTGGGCGCGAGCCGGGGACGGGGTGAAAGCCGCGACGGCGCACAGTGCCGCAAGGGCGAGGAGGGCGGACCGCATCGAAGCCTCCATGGCGTGACGGGACGGGCGAGAATCGCCCGCCGCAGCATCGACTCTTAGAACTCCGGACGGCGTGTTTGGTTCGATGGACCGAAGGTCACGGCGCGGCGGCCGCGCCGCCCTGGCCGCCGGCGCCCGTCACTCCCGGTTCGGCGTGAAGCCGCAGGCCATGCCGGCGATGATCATGCGCTGGATGTTCGAGGTGCCCTCGACCACCTGCAGGGACTTCGCGTCGCGATAGAACCGCTCGGCCGGATACTCGGTGGAGAAGCCGAACGAGCCGAAGATCTTCATGCACTCGTTGGCGGCATGCACGGCCGCCTCGGAGGCGAACAGCTTGGCGACCGAGGTCTCGTACTGGCTCGGCTTGCCCTGGTCCTTCAGCCAGGCGGCCCGGTAGACGAGGAGCTGGGCGGCGGCGTGCTCGGCCGCCATGTCGGCGATCTGGGCCTGCACCATCTGGTGCTGCGAGATCGGCTTGCCGAACTGGGTGCGGCCGTTGGCGTAGTCGACCGCGAGGTCGAGGCAGCCGCCGGCGACGCCGAGCGCGCCGGCCGCACAGCCGATCCGCGTCTGGTTGAGCTGCCACATGCAGATGCGGAAGCCGTCGCCCGGCTTGCCGAGCACGTTCTCCTTCGGCACCTTCATGCCGTCGAAGACGAACTCGCCGGTCGGGGCGCAGTGCAGGCCGAGCTTGGTCTCGATCGCCCGCGCCGAGACGCCGGCCCAGGCCTTCGGCTCGATCAGGAAGGCGGTGAGGCCCTTGTTGCCGGCCGTCCGGTCCGTGTAGGCGTAGAGGAGCCCGGCGTCGCCGACATGCGCCTGCGAGATCCACATCTTGCTGCCGTGGACCTCGAAGTGGTCGCCCTTGTCGATCGCATGCGTCTTCATCGAGGCGACGTCCGAGCCGGTGTTCGGCTCGGTGATGGCGAAAAAGCCGAGCTGCGTGCCGGCGACCCAGCCCGGGATGTAGCGGCGCTTCTGCTCGGGCGTGCCGAACTTCGCCACCGTCAAGGCGGGGCCGAGATTCTGCATGTTGAAGGGCAGCCGCCACGACGCCGAGATCTTGGCGATCTGCTCGGCCATCAGCACGGATTCGAGAAAGCCCATGCCGGTGCCGCCGAGCTCTTCCGAGAGCGCGCAGCCGAAGAAGCCGAGCGCGCCCATGCGGGCGACGCGATCGGTCTTGAAGGCGTGTGCCTTCTCCTCCTCCGCCAGGGTCGGCGCGATGTCCTCGAGGGCGAAGCGCCGCGCCGTCTCCTGGACCATGCGCTGCTCGTCGGTCAGATCGAAATGCATCGGAGTCCCGTGTTGACGTGCCAGGGTGGATGACGTGGTCGCCCGCACCCCGGCCACCCGCGCCGGAGCACGGCCGGGCCCGCCGCACGGGTCCGGTCGATCGATCGGCAGATCAGTGGAGGCACGTGCCGGCCGCTCGCCACGGCGGACCGCGCGTGCCGCGGCGCGGCCAGTCAACCATCCCGGGACCGGCGAGGGCAACCGGTTCGACGGGGGGTGCGATCATTTGTACACAAACGTGATCGCGACGCCTCCCGGAGAGCCGGGACACGCCGTGCCGGCCGCACGGAGAGCGGCGCGTCGACAGGCGATGCGCCGTCGATACGGGTCAGTGCCGCGTGTCGGAGAACGGCTCGCCGAACTCCCAGCCGAGCGCGA
Source organism: Rhodoplanes azumiensis (assembly GCF_042682915.1). Classification (NCBI taxonomy): domain Bacteria; kingdom Pseudomonadati; phylum Pseudomonadota; class Alphaproteobacteria; order Hyphomicrobiales; family Nitrobacteraceae; genus Rhodoplanes; species Rhodoplanes azumiensis. The sequence goes on from NZ_JBHUIW010000026.1 coordinate 67,204, forward strand.
AGCGGCCTTCCTCTGTCATCCGCTCCGGGCTCCAGGGCGGATCCCACAGCAGCCGGACCTGGACGCGCGGCGTCTCGGTGAAGGCGCGCCGCAGCGCCGCCTTGGCGGCCCGCGCCATCACCTCGCCGAACGGGCAGGTCGGCGCCGTCGTGGTCATGTCGACGACGATGCCCTCGGCGGTCCAGTCGGCCCGGTAGACGAGGCCGAGATCGACGATCGAGATGCCCATCTCGGGATCGAGCACCTGCTTGAGGGCGCTGATGATGTCGTGGTCGAGCATGAACGTCCTCGCGGGTGCCGACCACACGAGCCCGGACGAGGCCGGCCGCGGCAGGTCGAAACGGGATGGCGGCCGCCCGACTCCTCGCGACGGGTGTGGCGTCACACCGGTCGCGTCACGGGTCGCACCGCCGCGGGACCGACCCGGCGCCGGTCCCCGCGCGCAGATTGGGCGGGGGGGCGCCCGAGCGGCTTTGTCCTAGGTCAAAGTCCGCCCCGTTTGGAGCAATTCTCGTTTCGGCCCAGACCTTTGAGAAAAGCTCAGGAGCCCTGCTCGGAGAGCAGCACCCAGTCGCCCTTGCGGATCTCGAGCATGCGCAGCGCCGAGAGGTCGAGGCCGGTGTGGTCGGTCGGCGACATGGTGACGATGCCGCCGGTGCCGACATGGCCGCGCGTCGCCTCGAGCGCGTCGCGCAGCTTCGCCGGGTCGAAGCCGCCGGCCCGCTTGGCCGCCTCGACCACCAGCATCAGCCCGTCATAGGCGTGGCCGCCGAAGGCCGACACCGGCTGGCCGGTCTTCCGCTGCCAGGTCTTGGCGTAGTCCTGCAGCACCGCCTTCTGCGGATCACCGTCGGCGAGCCTGTCGGCGACCAGGAGCGGCGCGGCCGGCAGGCGGACACCCTCGGCGGCCGGGCCGGCGAGCGCGATGAACTGCTTCGAGGCGACGCCGTGGCTCTGGTAGAGCGGCAGGGTCAGCCCGGCCTGGCGATAGGCCCGGGTGACGATCGCCGGCCCCTGGCCGTGGCCCGCCACCACGACGGCCTGCAGGCCCGGCGTGCGCTTGAGGGCCGCCATCTGGGCCGAGACGTCGGTGTCGGCCGGGCCGTAAATCTCCTCGTGCGCCACCGTGATGCCGGCGCCGGGCGCCGCCTTGACGCACTGCTCGCGCATCGAGCGGCCGAAGGCGTCGGTGCCCGACACGATCGCGATGGTGGTCAGCTTGCGGCGCTTGAGGTCGGCGAAGATCTTCTCGCAGGCCATGCGGTCGGTGTGCGGGGTCTTGAACACCCATTTGCGCACCGGCTCGACGATCTGCACGGCGCCGGCCAGCGACACGAACGGCACCTGTGCGGCCTCCACGACCGGGATCATGGCGAGCGTGGTCGCCGTGGTGGTGCCGCCGATCACGGCCGCCACCTTGTCGTCGCGAACCAGCCGCTCGACGAGCTTGCGGGCCGTCTCCGGGTCGCCGCCGTCGTCGTGGAGGATCAGGTTCAGCTTTTCGCCGTTGACGCCGCCGGCCGCGTTGATCGCCTCGACCCACAGCTCCAGGGTCCGCTTCTCCGGCGCGCCGAGATATTCGGCGAGCCCGGTGGTGGAGAGCACCGCCCCGATCTTCACGTCGGCGCGCGCGGGCGCCGCGACAGCCGTGAGGCCGAGCGCGACGGCGGCGGACACGACGGCGGCGGACACGACCGCGGCCGAGACGAATCGACGTGAGACACGCATGCGGGGGCTCCTCCCGGGCGTCGCGAGCGACAGGCTGTTTCCATCCCGAACGTCTTTTTGGTGTTGTCGGGGGACCGATCTTGCCCACTGCCGCGGGCGCGCGCAAGCGGCGCGGGCCGACCTCGCCCGGCCGGGCGCCGGTGAGCGGGCCCGGACGCGCCGCCGGCGTCGCGCGTCCGTCGCAGCCTCAGCGCTCGGCCCTGAGGAAGAACTCGCCGGTGAGCGAGGAGTGGTCCCACGGCACCTGGCGGTCCCCCGTCGCCCTGATCACGTCGGCGCGCACCCGGGTCAGCATCGACCGGATCTCCAGCGCGGGCGTGCGGATGTGCTTAAGGAGCGCCGCCGTGAACGGGCTGTTGCGGCCGTCGCCGTCGAGCGCCACGGTGTCGGGGCTGGTGGCGAACGCGATCAGCGTTCCGATGCCGGCATTGAGCTGGGCGAGCCCCTGGCTGACGCTGCCCGAGCGGGTGCCGAGCGAGCGGGCGAGGCTGCGCGACAGCGGATTGTCGCGGCAGGCATCGAGAAACACGAGATTGACCCGCTTCTCCGCCTCCATGTCGGCCAGCACGGTGCCGATCTCGACCGCCTCGACGCCGAGTGAGGACGGCCGTTCTAGCTTGGCGTCGACCGGCAGCAGGTAGTTCTTGCCGGCAACCTGCAGGCCGTGGCCGGCATAGTAAAACAGCGACACGCGGGCGCCGGGAAGCGCCGCGCCAAATTCGCCGATGCGGCGCCGCATCGCGGTGCCATCGAGATCGTAGCCCTCGATCACCTTGAAGCCGAGGTCGCGCAAGGCGCCGGCCATGTCGCGCGCGTCGTTCTGCGGATTGGGCAGCGTCGTCACGGCCGCATAGTCGCCATTGCCGATCACCAGCGCCACCCGCGGGCCGCGCTCGGCAATCGCCGAGACAGGACCGGGCGACGGGCTCGGCGGCGACGGCCTTTCCACCACCATCGTGGCTTGCTTCTGTCGCGCCAACAAGGCTGCGACTCTTTCCGCACCTGCCTGCGACTCGGCGATGAAATGAATGGCGAGGGCTGCCCTAAAGTCGTCCAATGCCCCTTCGAGGTCGCCCATGGCCTCTCTGATGTTGGCCCGGGTGTCCAAGGCGGCGGCATTCGTCGGATCGAGCATAATCGCCCGTTCGACGGCCGGCAGTCCTTCTCGGTCGCGACCCAACTTGAAGAGAGTCCAAGCAAGTGCATTCTGCAGTTGCGAGCTGTCAGGATGGCGAAGGACGACACCCTCGATGACCGAAAGAGCTTGTGCGGCTTTATTCTGCAGGATTAATACACTAACTTTCCCGACATATGCATCACCTAAGCTCGAATCCAGACTGATCGCCTCATCGAAGTCTTTAATTGCACTTTCGTAATCTTTACGCTCGACGTGGGCCGCGCCGCGGCCAGCAAGCATCAAGGCCGAGGTCGGTGCAATCCGAAGTCCTTCATCGTAGTCACGGACCGCTCGCTCGGGCTCGCCTTTCTTCACATAAGCCCGACCACGATAATAATAGCCTGCAACGTATTTCGGATCCAACCTTATTGCGCTGTCGTAATGCTCGATCGCCCTCTCAATATCCCCCTTTAACACAAACGCATTACCCCGCGCGGACCAAAACCAGCTGGACTTCGGATTCAGGCCGATCGCTATGTCGTAATCTCGAAGAGCGAGATCGGTCTCGCCTTTCGCCAAATAAGCATTCCCACGGTTGTATACGTGGCCGGGATACCCTGGATTGAGCCTGAACGCTTCGCCGAAGTCGGCGATTGCGCGATCGTAGTTCCTCATCTGAAGATGGGACGTAGCGCGACCGTTGTAGGCCCAGACAGATTTGGGATCGAGGCGGATTGCTTCATCGAAGTCGCGGACCGCTCGCTCGTGCTCGCCCTTCTCCGCACGGGCCGTACCGCGACAGGTGAATCCCGGCGCGAATGTCGGCTGCAACCGCACAGCCTCTTCACTGTCGGCGATGGCGCGATCGTACATCCGCTTTTTCGAGTAGGCGAGACACCGACTCGTAAAGGCAATAGCGCGGGTCAACATGGTCTCCCGCGACCCGCGTTCGATGATTCGAGTGCAGCTCGCGATCTGCACGTCGGGATCGTCAGAGGTACAGCCGCCGTCAACGCTTCCACGACGAGCTTCCGTCGGCGTGGCGGTAATGACGAGTGCAATGAAAAGAACGGCGAGCTTCTGCACAACAGCCCCCGAAACGGAAGTATGACAATAGCTAAAAGGCTAACACGCCGCTCCTCAAATTGCAATTTTTAGTTGAGGTACCATAAGACGCCTCGGAAGAGGCGTCCTGATGCTCCCAGCCCGCGCAAGCAGGCCGGCCACCGCCTGCGGCTTGCGCGCCGAGCCAGGGTCGCGCCGGGGGGCGGGCCGCTCAGTACGGCTCGCCGTTGCGGTGCAGGTAGCGGCCGGCGCCCTCGGTGCGCTCGATCTTGAGGTCGAGCCCCGGATACTCGACCGTGTCGGTGGCGGCGCGGTTGCCGATCTCCAGCACCACGGCGTCGCGATCCGAGCGGTTGACCAGGCAGTGGCCGAGGCCGGTGCCGGCCGGCCAGGCGGCGGCCTCGCCGGCCTTCAGCACCGTCTCGCCGGTGTCCTCGACCAGCACCACCTCGCCCTCCAGCACGTAGACGAGCTCGTCCTCGTCGCTGTGCCAGTGGCGCAGCGACGAGGCGACGCCGGGCGCCAGGCGGCACAGGTTGACGCCGAAACGGGTGAGCCCGGCGGCCCGCCCGAGCCGCTGGCGGACGCGGCCCTCGACGGGTCCGCGGAACTGCGCCGGATAGCCGATGCCGGTGTCGAGCGGGACGGCGTCGATGTCGATCTTGGGCATGGTCTCTCCTCCGGGTCGCATGGTCGGGTCGCGGTGGTCGCGTCGTCGTCAGTGCAGGGCCGGCCGTCAGTGCAGCGCGAGCAGGCCGCCCGTCACCACGGCGAGAATGACCAGCGTCGCGCCGACGAACACGGCGACGTGCCGCCAGCCGATGCGCAGGATCGCGGCCGGCGAGGTCTGCAGGCCGAGCGCCGAGATGGCGAGCAACAGGCCGGCCGTCGAGGCGACGTGAAACGCCGTTTTCACCGGCGCATAGAGGGCGGCGGCGCCCGGCACCGCCGGCACCACGCTGTTGACGAGGCACAGCGCCAGGAACACCAGCGCGAACACCGGCACGGGCACCTTGGCGTGCACCTGCGCGCCGTCGCGCGGCAGCAGCCACCAGCCGACGATCAGCACCACGGGCAGCAGCAGGAAGATGCGGAACAGCTTGACGATCACGGCCGTGTTGCCGACCGGCTCGGAGACGGCGTAGCCGGCGCCGACCACCTGGGCCATGTCGTGGACCGTGCCCCCCAGCATGATGCCGGTCGCCTGGGCGTCGAGGCCGAGCAGCGCGCAGAGCGGCGGATAGAGGATCATCACCAGGGTCGAGAAGGCGTTGGCGGCGATCACCGTGAAGGCGACGTCGGCGGCCTTGCTCGGATAGTTCGGGACGACGGTCGCGGTGGCAAGCGCCGCCGAGGCGCCGCACACCGCCGTCGAGGCACCGGCCAGCGCGCCGTAGCGCCGGTCGAGCCCGAGCAGGCGGGCGAGCCAAACGCCGGACGCGATCGTCGCGGCCATGGCGGCGACGATCAGCAAGGCGACGGGCACGCCGAGTGCGACAATGTCGCCGAGCGCGATGCGGGTGCCGAGCAGCGCGATGGCGATGCGCAGGAGCTTCTTGACGCTGTAGGTCAGCCCCGGCTCGAACAGCGGCCGCGCGGCGACGCGGTTGAAGGCGACGCCGACGAGGAGCGCGATCACCATGGCCGGGATCGGCAGCACCCGGCCGACCAGCGGCTCGGCGGCGAGCGCCGCGAGCGCCACCGCGGCGGCGAGCACCAGGCCGGGCGCGTAGCGGCGCAGGACGGCTGCTGCCGGATGGGCCGGCGCCGTGGCGGCCCGTGCAGGCTCGGCGGACGGTGCGCCCTTCACGGCGTCGGAACGATCGGCGGACGACACGAGGGCCTCGTGCTGGGGGACGGCGCGGCGACCGCGACCAGCGAGCCGGCGGGCGGCTCGTCACGATCGCGATCCCCGATGTGCGGGATCGCGACGATGGCCGCAAGCCGCGTCCGACGCAACGCCCCCGACGGCCGGCGCCGGCCGACGCAGCTCCGCCCGCTCGAAGACGGTCCCGAATCGGCGGCCTGCACCGTCGAATCGACACAATTTTGGATGGTTTGGTCGGGCGTATGTCCCGGCGTGGGCGACCAGGCCCCGACCGGCCGGGACCAGCAGAGATTTTCGACGTGACCGAGCGATTTCCGACCGACCGCCCGACCGGCGCCGACGCCAACTCCCACACGGACGGCATCCCCGCACCGGCCGGCGCACGCCGGCACTGGCGCACCGTGACGATCGCGCTGCCGCTGGTGCTGATCGCCGCCGGCCTCGCCGCCTATGCGGCCGCGCCCGCCTCCGCGCCGGCGCAGTCTTCGACGGCCGTCCCGGCCCGCGCCGAGGCGCGGCCGGCCCTCACCGTCTCGGTCGCCGGCGTCGAGACGCGGCGCATCACCCGCAGCGTGGTCGGCACCGGCTCGGTCGCCGCCTGGCAGCCGCTCACCGTCGCGGCCGAGATCGCCGGGCTGCGCATCGTCGAGGTCACGGTCGACGAGGGCGACCGGGTGACGGCGGGCCAGGTGCTGGCCCGGTTCGAGGATGCGATCCTGCAGGCGCAGCACGCCCAGTACGAGGCCGCCGCCCTGGAGGCCGAGGCCAATGCCCTGAACGCGCAAGCGGAGCTGCGCCGCGCCCAGGAGCTGCAGGCCGGCCGCAACATCGCCGAGGCGACCTTCCAGCAGCGCCAGATGACGGCGCGCGCCACCGAGGCGCGGCTCGGCATGATCCGGGCGCAGCGCGACGAGGTGAAGGCCCGCATCGCCCAGACCGTGGTGCGGGCGCCGACCGACGGCATCGTCGCCAAGCGCACCGCGCTGGTCGGCACCGTGTCGAGCGTCGGCGCCGAGCTGTTCAAGATGATCCGCGACGGCCGCGTCGAGCTGCAGGCGCAGGTGCCCGAGCTCGATCTCGCGAGCGTCGCGGTCGGGCAGCCCGTGAAGGTCGTGCACGGCGACACCGTGGTGGCCGGGCGCGTCCGGCTGGTCGCGCCGGTGGTCGATCCGGCGACCCGGCTCGGCACCGTCTACGTGGCGCTGCCCGCCGACAGCGGGCTCAAGCCCGGCATGTTCGCCAATGCCGAGATCGTGACCGGCAGCGCCGAGGTGCTGGCCGTGCCGCAGGAGGCGCTGGTGTTCCGCGACGGCCGGCCGGCCGCCTTCGCGGTCGGTCCGGACGGCCGCGTCGCCGTGAAGCTCCTCGACACCGGAACCCGCCAGGACGGCTGGGTCGAGGTGCGCGGCGGCCTCGGGCGCGGCGAGCGCATCGTCTTCGCCGGCGCCGGCTTCCTCAACGACGGCGACCTCGTCCGCATCGACAGCGCCGACGCGCGCCCGCCCGAATGAGCACGCCGCCGAACGACGACGCGGGGACGGGCGATCCCGGGACGGGCGATCCGGCCGCGCCCCGCCCGGCGCGGGCGGTGGTCCACGGCCGCAACAACATCTCGGCCTGGGCGATCCGCCACCCGGTCGCCACCGTGGTGCTGTTCGTCGTGCTGACGATGGCCGGCCTCGTCGCCTATCCGGGCCTGCGCATCAACAACAATCCCGACATCGACCTGCCCGCCGTGGTGGTCACGGTGCAGCAGCCGGGCGCCGCGCCGGCCGAGCTCGAGTCGCAGGTGACGCGCCGCATCGAGGACGCGGTCGCCGGGCTGGGCGACATCAAGCACATCACCTCCACGGTCTACGACGGCGCCTCGAACACCGTGGTCGAGTTCAACATCGGCAAGAACGTCGACCGCGCCGTCAACGACGTGCGCGACAAGGTCACCCAGACCCGCGCCACCCTGCCGGCCGACATTCTCGAGCCGATCGTCGCCCGGGTCGACATCTCGGGCGGCGCCATCGTCACCTACACGGTGCGGGCGCCGGCGATGTCGACGGCGCAGCTCTCCTGGTTCATCGACGACACGGTCGCCCGCGCGCTCCTGTCGATCGCCGGCGTCAGCCGGGTCAACCGGGTCGGCGGCGTCGACCGCGAGATCAGGATCGAGCTCGATCCGGCCCGGCTCGTCGCGCTCGGCATCACGGCCGTCGACGTCCACACGCAGCTCCGCAACCAGAACCTCAACAGCCCCGGCGGGCGCGGCACGCTGGGGGCGAGCGAGCAGTCGATCCGCACGGTCGGCAGCGCCGAGACGGTCGACGACCTGCGGGCCCGCCTGATCACGCTGCCGGGCGGCCGCAAGGCGCGCCTCTCCGAGCTCGGCACGATCGAGGACACGGCGGCAGAGCAGCGCCAGTCGGCCAAGCTCGACAACCAGCCCGTGGTCGCCTTCGAGGTGCTGCGCACCGTCGGATCCAGCGAGGTGCATGTCGCCAAGAAGGTGGCGGCCCGGCTGGAGGCGCTGGAGCAGGCGACGCCCGGCGTCGAGATCCGGCGGGTGTCGTCGACGGTGCGGTTCGTGGAAGAATCCTACCGCGGCGCCATCGAGACGCTGGTCGAGGGCGCGGCGCTCGCCGTGCTGGTCGTGCTCCTGTTCCTGCGCGACTTCCGGGCGACCTTCATCGCCGCGCTCGCCATGCCGCTGTCGCTGATCCCGACCTTCTTCGTGATGAAGGCGTTCGGCTTCGCGCTGTCGGGCGTCACCCTGCTCGCGCTGTCGCTGGTCGTCGGCATCCTGGTCGACGACGCGATCGTCGAGATCGAGAACATCGTCCGCCACATGCGCGACGGCAAGAAGCCGTACCGGGCGGCGCTCGACGCCGCCGACGAGATCGGGCTGGCCGTGGTGGCGACGACGCTGACCATCGTGGCCGTGTTCGTGCCGGTCGCCTTCATGCCCGGCATCCCGGGCCAGTTCTTCTTCCCGTTCGGCGTCACCGTGTCGGTCGCGGTGCTGTTCTCGCTGGTCGTCGCCCGCATGCTCACCCCGCTGCTGGGCGCCTACTTTCTCAAGGTGAAGCCTGAGAAGGGCCCGCGCGACGGCATCGTGATGCGCACCTATCTGCGCTTCCTCGCCGCCTCGATCCGACACCGCTGGCTCACCGTGATCGGCGCGCTCACGATCTTCGCCGGCTCGATCGCGCTCATTCCGCTCGTACCCTCCGATCTGATGCCGGCGCGCGACACCGGCCGCTCGGCGCTCGGCGTCGAGCTGCCGCCGGGCGCGACGCTGGCCCAGACCGAGGCCGTGGTGAAGCGCGTCACCGACATCGCCAAGGCGCGGCCGGACGTGACGAGCGTGTTCGCCGCGATCGGCGTCGCGGCGGCCGGCCAGGGGCCGGGCGCCCCTTCGGTCGGCGGCGATCCGCGCAACGCCATCGTCTACATCAACTACGTGCCAGCCGATTCGCGCCCCCTCACCCAGCAGCAGATCGAGACGGCGCTGCGGCCGCTGCTCGCCGAGATTCCCGGCACCCGCTTCCGCTTCGGCGCCGACGGCATGGGCGGCGCCAAGGTGACGATCACGCTCGTCGGCGACAACCCGGTCGAGCTCGACCGCGCCGCCACCGCGCTCGAGCGCCAGATGCGCACGCTGCCGTCGTTCCCGACCGCCGCCTCGACGGCGAGCCTGCGGCGACCCGAAATCCAGATCGTGCCGATGCCCGAGCGCGCCGCCGAGCTCGGCGTCTCGGTCGCCGCGATCGCCGCCACGGCCCGCATCGCGACGCTCGGCGACGCCGACCAGAACCTCGCCAAGTTCAACCTGCCGAACCGCCAGATCCCGATCCGGGTGCAGATCGACCCGGCGTCGCGGGCGAGCCTGCCGACCATCGAGACCCTGCGGGTCTCCACCACCAGCGGCGCCAGCGTGCCGCTCAAGGCGGTCGCCGAGATCAGGCTCGCCAGCGGCCCGGCGACCATCCAGCGGCTCGACCGCACCCGCAAGGCGGCGATCGAGGCGGAGCTCAACGGCCTGCCGCTCGGCCAGGCGCTCACGCAGATCCACGCGCTGCCGATCATGCGCGAGCTGCCCGCCTCGGTGCGCGAGCAGAAGACCGGCGACGCCGAGATCATGGTCGAGCTGTTCGTCAGCTTCGCGGTGGCGCTCGGCGCCGGCGTGCTGCTCGTCTACGTCGTGATGGTGGTGCTGTTCGGCGGCTTCATGCAGCCGCTCACCATCATGATGGCGCTGCCGCTCGCGGTCGGCGGCGCCATGACGCTGCTGCTCGTCACCGGCAAGGCGCTGTCGATCTCGGCCGTGATCGGCGTCCTGATGCTGATGGGCATCGTCGCCAAGAACTCGATCCTGCTGGTCGAATACGCCATTGAGGCGATCCGGGCCGGCATGCCGCGCGACGCGGCCCTCCTCGACGCCGCCCACAAGCGTGCGCGGCCGATCGTGATGACGACCATCGCCATGACGGCCGGCATGATCCCGGTGGCGCTCGGCCTCGACGTCGACAGTGGCTTCCGCGCCCCGATGGCGGTCGCCGTGATCGGCGGCCTGATCACCTCGACGCTCTTGAGCCTCGTCGTGGTGCCGAGCGTGTTCACGCTGATGGACGACCTCCAGAAGACGCTCGGACGCCGGCTCGGCCGCCTCCTCACCTCCGGCCCGCAGGACGACGTGCCGGCGGCGGCGGAAGCGACCTCGATCCGGGCGCCCGGTGCGGCGGCGTCCACCGGCGCGACGACCCCGTAGCGAGGCGGGCGGCGGCGGACGTGGCGGACACGGCCGAGGCCTGCTACAAGGGCGCCCGGCGAGCAGCCGCCCCTCCAACGCGACGGCTGCCGACCCACGTCGCCGCCTCGGATCGCCACCTCGGATCGCCGATGTCGCGCGATCCAACCGGCTCGCTCCTCCACCGCCGAGCCGCCCGCGGCCTCTATCCAACCCAGGTCCGACCTCCCGTGACATTCCTGCCGACCCGTCCGCCGCTCGCCCGCGCCCTCGCCGCGCGCAACTACGACGATCCGACCCCGGTGCAGGCCGCCGTGCTGGCCGACGACGCCGTCGGCCGCGATCTCCTGGTGTCGGCGCAGACCGGCTCCGGCAAGACGGTCGCCTACGGGCTGGCGATCGCCGACGACCTGCTGGGCGACGCGGAGCACTTCGAGCCCGGCGCCGCCCCCCTCGCTCTGGTGGTGGCGCCGACACGCGAGCTCGCCTTGCAGGTGCAGCGCGAGCTCGCCTGGCTCTACGGCCACACCGGCGCCCGCGTCCTCTCCTGCGTCGGCGGCACCGACTCGCGCCGCGAGCAGCGCGAGCTGGCCGAGGGCGCCCACATCGTGGTCGGAACGCCGGGGCGGCTGTGCGACCACCTACGGCGGCACCGTCTCGACATCTCGGGCCTGAAGGCCGTGGTGCTCGACGAGGCCGACGAGATGCTCGACCTCGGCTTTCGCGAGGACTTGGAGCTGATCCTCGAGTCCACGCCGGACAGCCGCCGCACGCTGCTGTTCTCGGCGACTCTTCCGCGTGGCATCGTCGCGCTCGCCCGGCAATTTCAGAAGGACGCCGTGCGCATCGACGTCGCCGGCGACGAAAGCGGGCATGCCGACATCGAGTACCGCGCCGTCCGGGTCGCGGCGCACGACGTCGAGCATGCCGTCGTCAACCTGCTGCGCTGGTTCGAGTCGCCGGGCGCGCTCGTGTTCTGCAACACCCGCAACGCCGTGCGGCACCTGCAGGCGGCCCTGCTGGAACGCGGATTCTCGGTGGTCGCGCTGTCCGGCGAGCTGGCCCAGAACGAGCGGACCCTCGCCTTGCAGGCGCTGCGCGACGGGCGCGCCCGCGTCTGCGTCGCCACCGACGTCGCGGCGCGCGGCATCGACCTGCCCCATCTCGGCCTCGTCATCCACGCCGAGTTGCCGAACGATCCGGCCGTCCTTCAGCATCGCTCGGGCCGCACCGGCCGGGCCGGCCGCAAGGGCGTCAGCATCCTGCTGGTGCCGAACGCCCGCCGCCGCCGCGTCGAGACGATGCTGTTCCAGGCCGGCATCGACGCCACGTGGGGCAGCGCGCCGCAGCCGGAGGAGATCCGCCGGCTCGACCTCGAGCGCGTCCTGCAGGACGCCAGGCTCGCCGAGGAGCCGAGCGAGGACGACCTGCTCTGGGCGCAGGCGCTGCTCGCGAAGCGCAGCCCCGAGCAGCTCGCGACCGCACTGGCCCGGATTCTTCGCGCCGGCCTGCCCTCCCCCGAGGACATCGTCGACCCCGGCGAGCGCGCCGGCCGGTCGCGGCGTGATCGCGACGAGGCGTGGAGGGATGCGCCCGCGGGCATGGCCGGGGCGCACGCCGACGCGTCCGACACCGCATGGGATCCGATCGACGCCCGGCCGAGGCGGCACGCCGGCCTCGCGGGCGGCAGCGTCTGGTATCGGGCCAGCGTCGGGCGCGACAAGAACGCCGAAGCGCGCTGGCTGCTGCCGATGATCTGCCGTCGTGGCGGCATCGACAAGCGCGCCGTCGGCGCCATCCGGATCTGCGACAGCCACAGCGAATTCGAGATTTCCGCCGACGCCGCCGAGCTGTTCGCCGCCGCCATCGCCCGGCCCGACAAGGAATCGAACATCCGCCTCGAGCCGCTGCCCGACGGCCCGCAGGCCTTCTCCGGACGGCCCGACCGGCCCGCCGGCCGGACCCGGCCGCACGGCGGCAGACCTCGGTGCGCCGACCGATCCCGCCACGCGCGCGGGGCGATGGAGCCCGCGCCGTCCGCCGACGGCCCGGCCGCGCCCGAGACGACGCCGCGAGGCGCCGAGACGCCGTGGCGCCGAGAGTCGCGAAAAGGCCAGACGTCGCGGCAGGCGAAGCCGTTCCGCGAGGAGAAGCCGTTCCGAAAGGACAAGCCGTTCCGCCCCGGCAAGAGCAAGCCCGCCCGCGGCGGCAAAGCCGCGCGGCGCACGGTCGGCAAGCCGACAGGCCAGCGCGACCGCGCCTGAGCCGTCAGGGGGATCCTCCAAAGGAATTCTCGCCGGCCGGTGGCGGTCCCGACAGGACTCGAACCTGTGACCTTCGGTTTAGGAAACCGCTGCTCTATCCGGCTGAGCTACGGGACCGTCGGCCCCCGACTAGCATAATCGCAGGCGGCGTGCATCCTGCCGGATGCGGCGTGGCGATGCGTCCCGGAGGGGCGCGGCGAACGGCGATGCGAGGCCGGCACGCGCCCCGCCGCACGGCGTCCCCGATCACGGAGCAACCGCGCGTGCCCCTGCCTCGTCCACGGCCGCGACCGTCGGCCCGGGCTGCGACGGCGGCCCTGGCGGCGCTCGCGATGGCCTCGGCGCTCGCGATGGTCCCGGCGGTCCGCCCGGCGCCGGCCGTCGCCGAGCCTGCCGGCCTTTCCTGCGGCCTCGCCGAGATCGAGCCCGCCACCGGCGCCGGCGCGACCGTCGCCCGGGCGACCGTCGCCGCCGTGCCGGACGCACGAACGCTGCTGCTCGCCGACGGGCGCGAGGTGCTGCTCGCCGGGCTCGCGCCGGCGTCCGCCGACACGCCGGCCGGCCGGACGGCGCGCGCCGCCCTCGCCGGCCTGGTCGAGGGCCGCCCGGTCGTCCTGGCGCAAGGAACGCCGATTCCCGACCGCTGGGGCCGGACGGTCGCCTGGGTGACGGTCGCGGGCGACCCACCCGGCCCGCTCCGGCTCGGCACGCTCCAGCTCGCCCTCCTGGCGCAGGGCCATGCCCGGGTCGCGGCCCGGGTCGAGGACGAGGCCTGCCGGCCGGCCCTGCGGGCGGCCGAGCGGGCCGCCCGGGCCGCCAATCTTGGCCTGTGGGCCGACCCCGTCTATGCTGCGGTGCCGGCTGCGCAGCCGGCGGAAATTCTGAAGCGGCGCGGTCGCTTCGCCGTGGTGGTCGGGCCGGTCGATTCGGTCCGCGAGAGCGGCGGGACGATCTATCTGAACTTCGGCCGTCGCTGGGCGGAGGGCTTCGCCGCCACGATCCCCAAGCGGATCGAGCGGACGCTCGCCGTAGCGGGGCTCGTCCCCGGCCGGCTCGCCGGCCGCCGGGTCGAGGTGCGCGGCGTGGTGGAGCAGCGCGGCGGCGGACCGCGCATCGAGATCCTGCGGGCCGAGCAGCTGGCGCTCGACGCGCCCGGAGGCGATGCGCCCGGGATGCACGAGGCGCCGGAGCGGCGACCGGACCGCCCGCGACCGCCCCGGATGGGGCCATAAAATCGGCCGCGGGACGGCGGTATACGATGACGCGGCACGGCGGGGGCCGTGTCACAGGGGTGGAGCGGTGAGGTCGGACGAAATCCGCGGCCGGAACTCGGCTCGGTGGCGCGGCGCGCGGGCGCGGCTCGTCGCGGCGCTGCTGCTCGGCCTCGCGCTGCCCGGCTGCTCGTCCTGGATCGCGACGCTCGACGACCAGACCGGCAGCACGGCGCAGCCGCGCCGCGCCGCCGTCGCCGAGCCCCTGACCCCGGCGCAGCGCGAGCACCGCCGCATCCTCGCCTCCTATGGCGGCGCCTATCGGGACGCCAAGCTGGAGGCGACGCTCGCCGGCCTGGTCGACAAGCTGGTCGCCGCCTCCGAGCGGCCCGACCTGCGCTACAAGGTGACGATCCTCAACTCGCCCGCCGTCAACGCCTTCGCGCTGCCGACCGGCGATCTCTACGTCACCCGTGGGCTGATCGGGCTGGCCAACGACACCTCCGAGGTCGCCGCCGTGCTGGCGCACGAGATGGCGCATGTGCTGGCCCGCCACGCGGCGATCCGCGAGGACCAGGCGCGCCGCGTCGCGATGGCGAGCGCCGCCGCCGACCCGACCGACACGACGGGCGCGCTGGCGCTCGCCAAGACCAAGCTGGCGCTCGCGAGCTTCTCGCGCGCCCAGGAGTTCGAGGCCGACGGCATCGGGGTCGGCATCGCGTCACGCTCCGGCTACGACCCGCACGGCGCCCCCCGCATCCTCGCCGCGATGGGCCGCTTCTCGGCGCTGCGCTCGGCGAGCGGCAGCGACCCGCGCTCGCTCGACTTCCTCTCGTCGCATCCGGCGACTCCGGAGCGCATCGAGAACGCGCTCGCCAACGCCCGCCAGCACCCCGCCGGATCGCGCGACCGCGACGCCTTCCTGGCGGCGATCGACGGTCTCGTCTACGGCGAGGATCCGATCGAGGGGTTCGTGCGGGGCCGGCGGTTCATCCACCCGAAGCTCGGCTTCGCCTTCACGGCGCCGGACGGCTTCACGCTGGAGAACACGGCGCAGGCCGTGCTCGGCAGCCGCGCCGGCGGCGACCAGGCGCTGCGGCTCGACATCGTGCGGCCGGCGGCGGACCAGAGCCTGACCGGCTACCTGAACGCCGGCTGGATCGAGAACATCGAGCCGGGCTCGGTCGAGGAGACCTCGGCCGGCGGCTTCGAAGCCGTGACGGCCACCGCCAAGGGCGACCCGTGGTTCTTCCGCATCGTGCTGGTGAAGAACGGCGCCGAGGTCTACCGCTTCGTCTTCGCGAGCAAGACGCGCACGCCGGAGATCGACCGGGCGTTCCGCGAATCGGTCGGCTCGATCCGCCGGCTGTCGCTCGCCGAGGCGCGCAACGCGCGACCGCTGCGGTTGCGCGTCGTCACGGTGCGGCCGAGCGACACGGTGGACAAGCTCGCCGGCCGCATGGCCCTGCTCGACCGCCAGGTCGAGCGTTTCCGCGTCCTCAACGGGCTCGGGCCGACCGACACGGTGAAGCCGGGCGACAAGGTCAAGATCGTCGTCGAGTAGCACCGTGCCGGCGCCCGTCGGCGGGTTCCGAGGGACCGCGCCGTCCGGGCGGATCCGAGTGCGCCGCGCAGGCGTTTCGGAGGGGCGGGACAATCGTCTGCCGAGCCCCGCCCGGCGAGACCGAAATCCCCTGCCCCTCGCGCGGCGGAGCAGGATTTTTCGTTTTTCGGTCCGCAGATTGTCGCGGCAGGATCGTTATTCTATCCAGGCTGTCGAAGTGCCGGGCCGGCGGCCCGCACACCGAGACATCGTCGTTCGAACTGTCCAGTGGAGAACTGCCATGGCCGAAGCCGCGCTGAAGCCGGAGTCGTCGTCCGAGTTCCGGACCGCGGGTCGCGGACGCATCTACGATTCGATCACCGAGACGATCGGCGACACGCCGCTGGTGCGGCTCGACCGCCTCCCGCAGCTCCAGGGCGTCAAGGCCACCATCCTGGCCAAGCTCGAGTTCTTCAACCCGATCGCGAGCGTCAAGGATCGCATCGGCGTCGCCATGATCGACGCCCTCGAGGCGGAGGGCCGGCTGACGCCCGACTCGGTGCTGATCGAGCCGACCTCGGGCAACACCGGCATCGCGCTCGCCTTCGTGGCCGCCTCGCGCGGCTACCGGCTGATCCTGGTGATGCCCGAGTCGATGTCGATCGAGCGCCGCAAGATGCTGGCGCTGCTCGGCGCCGAGCTGGTGCTGACACCGGCCGCACAGGGCATGAGCGGCGCCGTCGCCCGTGCCGCCGAGCTCGCGGCCGAGACGCCGAACGCCATCATCCCGCAGCAGTTCAAGAACCCGTCGAACCCCGACATCCACCGCCGCACCACGGCCGAGGAGGTGTGGAACGACACCCGCGGTGCCATCGACGCCTTCGTGTCGGGCGTCGGCACCGGCGGCACCATCACGGGCGTCGGCCAGGTGCTGAAAGCCCGCAAACCCTCCGTGAAGATCATCGCGGTGGAGCCGGAGGACAGCCCGGTGCTGTCCGGCGGCAAGCCGGGCCCGCACAAGATTCAGGGCATCGGCGCCGGCTTCGTGCCGGACGTGCTCGACCGCTCGGTGATCGACGAGGTGGTGACGGTCGGCAACCAGACCGCCTTCGAGACGGCCCGCGCGCTCGCCCGCTACGAGGGCATCCCGGCCGGCATCTCGTCGGGCGCGGCCGTCGCGGCGGCGCTCAAGATCGGGGCGCGGCCGGAGTTCGCCGGCAAGACCATCGTGACGGTGCTGCCGTCCTTCGCCGAGCGCTATCTGTCCACCGCGCTGTTCGAAGGGCTGTGATCAGCCGGTTGGCGCAGGCGACGCCCTCCCCCCGAGGGGGAGGGACCGGGCGCGTGTCAGCGCGCTCCGGGGTGAGGGTTTACGGCGCCGGTTGGCTTGCCTCGGCCCCCTCACCCGGACCGTGATCTCGCGCGAGAGCGCTCACGCCCGCGGCGTCACGCCCATCACGCCCGCGGCGTCACGCCCAGGGGCGCAGCTCCTTCATCTTGCCCTCGAAGCCGGCGATCTTGCTCGCCTTCTCCAGCGTCTGGCCGATGTCGTCGAGGCCTTCGAGCAGGCAGTGCTTGCGGTGCGGGTCGATGTCGAAGCGGATCGAGCCGCCGTCGGGACCGCGGATCTCCTGCTTCTCCAGATCGATCGTGAGCCGCGCATTGGCGCCGCGCTCGGCGTCGTCGAACAGCTTCTCCAGTTCCTCGGGCGACACCCGGATCGGCAGCACGCCGTTCTTGAAGCAATTGTTGTAGAAGATGTCGCCGAACGAGGTCGAGATCACGGCCCGGATGCCGTAGTCGAGCAGCGCCCACGGCGCGTGCTCGCGCGACGAGCCGCAGCCGAAATTGTCGCCGGCGACCAGGATCGTGGCCTTGCGATAGGCCGGCTTGTTCAGCACGAAATCCGGGTTCTCGGTGCCGTCGTCGCGGAAGCGCTTCTCGGCGAACAAGCCGGCGCCGAGGCCGGTGCGCTTGATGGTCTTGAGATACTGCTTCGGGATGATCGCGTCGGTGTCGACATTGATGGTCCGCAGCGGCGCGGCGATGCCTTCGAGAACCGTGAACTTGTCCATGCGGGTCGTCCTGCGATCGTGGCTATTCGACGGATGCGGCCTGCTTGATGGACGCTCGTCGGCCCTGGGTCAAGCCGGCGGCCGGCCGCAGGGCGCGGCGCCGGCGGACGCCTCAGACATAGGCGATCAGCCGGCCGAGGGCCGCGACCACGAGCCACGAGACGAGCGACACGCCGGCGGTCGCCTGCACGGCGACCGAGCGGTCGGCGCCGCGCCGCAGGGCGAGATCGTTCGCGACGAGATTGACGACGGCGAGGCCGATCACGGCGAGCTTGGCCAGAAAGGCCGGATTCCGGACGATCCGGGTCGCCTCCGGCAGCAGCAGCAGCACCCCGGTGGCAACGATCACGGTGAGAGCGCCGGTCGCGGCCGGTCGCAGGCGTGCGATCACGTCGGCCGGCGGCGGACCGCGCAGCACGCGCAGAATGCGCAGGTCCATGGCCGCGACCAAGGCGAAGAACACCAGCACGGCGAGCACGTGCAGGACGTTGGCGGCCGGATACAGGATCGTCGACTCGCGCACCTGCGCGGCGAGGCCGGATTGTTCCAGCGCGGCCCAGAGCGCGGTCACGTCGGCGGCGTCGGTGCCGATCAGCGCAGCTCGTAGCGCTTGCCGTCGATCTCGATCCATTCGGCCCGGATCTCGGCCGTGCCGTCGCGACGCGGATAGCCGTGGACCTTCACGGGGCGCCCCTTGGCGACCACCTGGGCCGTGGCGCCGCGCGCGTTCATGCGCGAGGGCGGCGCCAGCACGATCTCCCAGCGCTTGCCGTCGTGCACGAGAAACAGGCTGCCGTGCGGGTTACCGATCGTGACCTCGTCGATGGTCGCCTCCACGGTCATCGGCTTGTCGGCGTCGTAGGAGCCCCAGCCGTGATGGGCGAGCGCCGGCGGCGCCATCAGCACGAGGCCGGCGAGGAGCGCGCCGGCGGCGATCGTGGACCAGGAGCGCGTGGACCAGAAACGCGCGGACCACGGGCGCGCGGACCACGGGCGGGTCGACGACGCGCGGGCGCGCAGGCGGGCGATCGGGGGCATGGTTGGTCTCCGTCGAAGGCGCCACGGCGCCGGGGGTCGCTTCGAGATGGGGAGCGGACGGCGGCGACGGAAGCCCCCGCAGCGACACGCCACGAGGCGCCGCGCCGTCCCGCAGCGACGCGCGGCTCAGCCGGCCGCCTTCTCGATCGCCGCCATGTCGTCGTCGGAGAGGCCGAAATGGTGGCCGATCTCGTGCACCAGCACATGCGCCACGATGGCGCCGAGCGTCTCCTCGTGGTCGGCCCAGTAGTCGAGAATCGGCCGGCGGTAGAGCCAGATCATGTTCGGCATCTGGACGGGTGCGCTGTCGGAGCGGAACGGCAGGCCGATGCCCTGGAACAGGCCGAGGAGATCGAACTCGCTCTCCAGCCCCATGTGGTCCAGAACCTCGTCGGTCGGGAAGTCGTCGACCTGGATGACCAATCCCTCGCACATGGCGCGGAACTGTGCCGGCAGGCGCGCGAACACGTCGCGCGCCATCATCTCGAATTCGGCCAGCGACGGTGCCGCGACGGATCGCCAGGCGAGCGGATCGGACAGGGGGGACTTGCTCATCTCGAAGCTGCCGGATCGGACGAGGGAGGCGCGGTGATGCGGCGCGCCGGGCACAGGCGCCACATCTTCGTCGCCCCAGATTGACACGGCGCGCGCGGTTGCGCGAGGTTTCGACGGGGACAGGAGGGCGGACATGCGCATCACCCGCGTATCGGCCGGAATGATCGCGTTCGGCGTCGTGTTGGTCGGGATCGCCGTGCCGGACCTGCTCGGGTCGCGCGGCGGCACGGCCGCGGCGCAGTCCGGCGGCTACTACACCCCACCCGCGACCGACGAGCGCGAGGTCACCCGCGCGCGGCGCGCGGCCGGCGTCCCGACCCGGCTCGAGGTGACGCCGCGGCGTCCGCTGGTGCGCATCTGCGAGGACTGGCTCGACGTCGAGAACCGGCCGAGCGGCAGCGCGATCGTGCCGAAGATGCGCTGCCGGTGGGGCTATCGCTGAGCCGTCGGTCCGGTCGGGCGGGCCGACTTCCGCGGCCGCGCCGTGTTCCGCACGCGCGACGCGATCGCCTTGAGGAAAAGGGAAGCGGCTTGCCGGGACCAACGACGCTCCGGCCCTGCGCACGGATCACGTCGTGCGGCCGACGCGACGTCGCCGGTTTCGAGTCGCGGCTTCGCGGGACTCCTCGCGATGACGGGTCAGGGCTCGGGACCGCGGGCATGCCCGATCGGGGACGACCGGCGGTCGGCGACGTCGCCGTCCGCGGGCTTCGACCAGCGCGCGTCCGACGGGCAGGACATGGCCCTGTCTACGGCAGTGTTTGTTTTGGGAGGCGTGAGCGGGGCGGGGCGCTCGATCCGACCGGG
>NZ_JBHUIW010000027.1:0-84757 GCF_042682915.1 Rhodoplanes azumiensis
CAGAAATTTCATCCGACACGCAGGCTATGCACCAACGTGAGCGAAAACCGGTCTAGCTGACAGCGATGATCACACCTTCAATCGGCACGAACCAACGTGCCAACGTTTGTAATCGGCGCTGCTTTGCCCTTCCAAAATCACCCCAGACCTCCCCGTGGTGAGGATTCTCGGGAAGTGGATTAAAGCCGACCTTGAAGTTTTCGTTCCGGAGATCACCGACGACGAATTTCACCGAACCGGTCCAACGCGGAGTCGTGACATAGCCATACGGATCGAGGCCGGCAGCCCTTATCGATTCTTCAAGATCTACAGACATCCCGCCATTTGATCCGCCGGATGGCTTGAACGCCAGCGACGAAATTCTCCGCTGTCCCGCCTTGTCAGTAACAATTTGCAATTCCGAGATGCGCCGTATGACCCCGTGGCTTGCATCGATCCCATCGTGATCATGCGGAACCACGTGGCCGTTGTCGTCACGCGGCGGCGGATTCATCGTCACAAGAAGGCTCCGATACTGCAGCTATCCATGCAACCACCGTCGTGAAATCATTAGTAAGAAACAATTCTTCGCCAACGGAACTATTTTCGACGGCCCGCCATGCGACAACGTCGTTCGGGCCTCGAACGTGTAGTTCTATGTCCGTCGAGCCGATATGCCATTCGAGTTGAAGGTCGCCGTCGCTCCCGGGCACGATCTGAGGTGGGGGCGCATTAAAACCGCACGTCGCCTCCAGAAGTCGTAACGCAAAATTCGCCGTCTCGAAGTTCACGGGCCGACCAGCGTAACCATCCCAACCGGGACAGAGAGACGTCAGGCCGTTCAGCCGTTGAACGACCTCGTCGCGCCAGCGCCTGACAGGATCAGTAATCAGCGTCCTGACAGATGCGTTCAAAGAAACGATGGTTGCTGGCGAGCATGCAACGCGCCGGCCCATGGAGGTGTTTGCTTGTGCAACGTTCACCGAACACGTCCCCAGTGATGATGGGCCGAATCAGTGGTGATTTCCGTAAACTGACGAACGATAATCTCTCGTCCACGATTTAAAAAATCAATCGCAGCGGCAATAGAATGCCCCTCCGGAGCACCCCGCGCTGTCAGTGTGAGCACGACAAAGAGCGCCCCGCTTTCGGTCACAGCCGTGTTCGCTTCGCAGATGAGCCTCCCCTGAGGCCTACCATCCGATCCTCTTATCGTCTTGCGAAATGTCGACGAGAAGTCATCCGGCTGGAACGGCTCTTGATCGATGATCCTCAACCATTCCGACGGGCGCAAATCTGCTTTGTCCACAGCAATTATGCGATTGATGTACGATATTTCACACTGGGTAATGTGAAGTGTCTTCGTATCGAATTTTTCGAAGTATTTCTCAAGAGAGAGAAGCTCGCGCTCGAAATCTGAGACGATCGTCTCGTACCTCGGGTACTGATTGTCTTGCCCCTCGATCTTTCGCCAGTTGTGAAGCAGGCGATCGTTCTGGAACTGAATTAACTGTTCCTTCCGTGGCGCCAAGAACCAGAAGCGATCATGCGACGCTCCCGTCACAATCCCGAAATTGATCCTGCCAGTCTGAGGAAGACCGAAAGTCTCGAACATAGGCGGGATCGGGGGTAACTCCTCTACAAACGGGAACTTGTCTCGAAACAAACTCCACACTTCGCCCGCGAAGATCTGCTGGTATCCTCGCGGCGTATTGTATTGAACGCCAAGAACCACCTCATTCAGAGGTGGGGTTGTAAAGTCTGGAAGATCTTCTGGCCTATTTGACACTTCTTGCTCGCCAGCCGCGATTTAGATGATCGCGTGCTCTGTCATGCGGACCCTCGATGCGACACCACGGCCCCTCACCGCCCCATCAGGCGCTGCCAGGCGGCCTTCAGGTAGCTGGAGAACAGCACCAGGGCGACCGCGACGACGATCACGGGCACCCAGAACAGCGCCAGGCCGAGCGCCACCAGGAGGATCGCGGCGACGATGGCGCCGAGCACCAGCATGCCGATGGCGACCGCGAAGGGGCCGGGCGGCTCGATCTTGGTGTAGCGGGTGCGCCCCTGCTCGTCGACCGTGATGAAGACGGCGCCCGGGAAGCCCTCGGGCTCGGTCTCGGACGCACGCGCGCCGCCGGGGCGGACCGGATCGGGCGCGCCGGGCGGGATGATCTCGGGCTCGGCGCGGGGCCGTTCGACGCGCGGTTGGTCGGGCCGGCCGGGGCGGGGATCGTCGGATCGGAAATCGCTCATGCCGAACCATGTCGGTAACGGCGCGAAGGATCGCCAGTGGCGAAACGCCGCGCAGCGGTAGATTACGGACGGCACTGTCGCGCAGTGCCGCACCAGCCACCAGCCATGACGTCGCTTATGCCCGATCAGCTCCCACCGCGCGCCGCCGGATGGCGGCCCATGGCCGAAGCCGACCTCGCCGCCGTCGTGGCGGTCGCGGCCGAGGTCCACCCCGCTTACCCGGAGGACGAGTCGGTGTTCGCCGAGCGCCTGCGGCTCGCGCCGGACGGCTGCTTCGTGCTCGCCGACCCGGCCGCGACCGACCCCGCCGCGCGCGGGCTCGCCGGCTATCTGGTCAGCCACCCGTGGCACGCCGACACGGCGCCGGCGCTCGACACCCTGCTCGGGAGCCTGCCGGAGCGGCCCGGAACCTGGTACCTGCACGACCTCGCGCTCCTGCCCGCCGCGCGCGGCAGCGGCGCCGGGGCGGCGATCGTCGAGCGGCTCGCCGCGCAAGCGCAGATGCGCGGATTCGCGACCATGTCGCTGGTCGCGGTCGGCGGCTCGTCCGGCTTCTGGAGCCGCCGAGGCTTTTCTGTCGTCACGCACCGGGCGCTCGCCGAGAAGCTGGCGAGCTACGGCGCGACGGCGCAGTTCATGCGGCGGGTTCTGTCGGACGCCCGTCCGGTGGCGTCGCCGCCGCGGGCTCGTACAGAATGTCCCGGCACACGCAGGACAGATCCATCGTGCCGGTGAGCATCATGGTGATGTCGAGCTCGCGGCGGAACAGGTCGAGCACCGTGGCGACGCCGGCCTCGCCCTTTGCGGCGAGCCCGTACAGCCAGGCGCGGCCGATCAGGCAGCCGCGGGCGCCGAGCGCCAGCGCCCGCATCACGTCCTGACCGGAGCGCACGCCGCCGTCGAACAGGATCTCGATGCGGTCGCCGACCGCACGGACGATCTCGGGCAGCGCCGTGACGGTGGCCGGCGCGCCGTCGAGCTGGCGGCCGCCATGGTTCGACACCACGATGGCGTCGGCGCCGATCCGCACCGCCTGCGCGGCGTCGGCCGGATCGAGGATGCCCTTGAGCACCAGCTTGCCGGGCCACAGGTCGCGGATCCACGCCATGTCGTCCCAGTCGAGCGTCTGGTCGAAGTGATTCGACGACCACTCGCCGGCCCCCATCAGGCCGACCTTGTCCTTCAGATAGGCCTCGATGTTGCCGAAGGTCATGCGCTTGCCGCGCAGCACGCCGAGCCCCCAGGCGGGCTTGGTGGCGAGATCGAAGGCGTTGCGCCAGGTGAGGCGCGGCGGCACCGTGAGGCCGTTCTTGAGGTCGGCATGGCGCTGGCCGCGGGTCGGCAGATCGACGGTGACGACCAGCACCGGGCATTCGGCGGCGCGGGCCCGCTCGATCATGGCGCGCGAGAAATCGCGGTCGCGCAGCACGTAGAGCTGGAACCAGAACGGCGCCGTGGTCGCCACCCGCACGTCCTCGATGGTGGCGATCGACATGGTCGACAGGCAGAACGGGATGCCGGCTTTCTCGGCCGCCCGGGCGCCGAGGATCTCGCCGTCGCCGCGGATCAGGCCGGTGAGCCCGGTCGGCGCGATGGCGACCGGCATGGCGGCGGTCTGGCCGACCAGCGTCGTCGCCATCGAGCGGCCCGAGGTGTCGACCAGGACACGCTGGCGGAAGCGGATACGGGCGAGCTCGGCCGCGTTCGCCCGCAGCGTGGTCTCGTCATAGGAGCCACTGTCGACATAGCCGAACAGGGCGCGCGGAATGCGTCGCCGCGCCAGCGTGCGCAGATCGGCCACGCAGGTGATCGGGGGCATCGCGGGCACTCCGGTCGGGCTGCGCAGGGGGTGGGCGCGGCCGGCGGGCCGGATCAGGCGAGGCTGCGGCGGCCCGTGAACTGGCCGGACTTGCGGTAGCGCCACAGATAGGACGGCACCACGGCCGCCATGGTGTGCGGCTCGATGCCGAGCCCGGCGAGCGTGCGGTTCTCGCGGATCGCCGCCTCGGAGACGACGTTGTCGGTCTTCAGGAGCTCGACCTGGTCGGGCGTCAGCGGCGGGGTGGGCAGGATCTGCAGCACCGCGCCGAGCATCTTGGCGGCCCAGAACGGCACCGGCAGCAGCAAGCGCTTGCGCTGGGTGATGTCGAGCACCAGCTGCATCAGCTCCTTGAAGGTCGCGACGTCCGGCCCGCCGATCTCGTAGACGCCGGGCGTGACGTGGCCTGCGACCGCCTTGTGCACGGCCTCGGCGACGTCGCCGCCGTAGACGGGCTGGAAGCGGGTGCGGCCGCCGCCGATCAGCGGCAGGGCCGGGGCGATGCGAGCCATCGCGGCGAAGGTGTTGAAGAAGGCGTCGTCCGGCCCGAAGATCACCGAGGGGCGCAGGATGATCGCGTCCGGCACGGCGGCCCGCACGGCCGCCTCGGCCTGGCCCTTGGTGCGGGCATAGAGGGCGGACGAGTCGGGATCGGCGCCGATCGCCGACACGTGGATCAGCCGCGCGCCCTGCGCGGCGGCAGCGCGCGCCACGTTCGCGGCCCCCTCGACATGCACGGCCTCGAACGACTGCTTGCCGTGCTCGAACAGGATGCCGACCAGGTTGATCACCACGTCGGCGTCGCGCACCGCCGCCTCGACCGATTCGGCGTTGCGCAGATTCGCCTGCACGGCGTGGATCTGGCCGACCCGGCCGAGCGGCTGCAGGTGGCCGGCGAGATCGGGGCGCCGCACCGCGATGCGCATGCGGGCGCGGTCGGGCGCCAGCGCCCGGACCACGTGCCGGCCGAGGAAGCCGGACCCGCCGAAGATGGTGACGAGGCTGTCTGAGCCGGGGGTCGAGCTGGACATCGCCATGGCGGCCGGATCTCCCGAGATTTTCGCCCCGAGCCGGCGCCGGCCCGGAGGGCTTGCGGCGTCATACGGGATGGCGGGCCGGCCGTCCAGGGGAGGCCGTCGCGCCGCGACAACCTCCGACCATGGCCACAGCCCGAGCGTCGGTCCCGCGCCCCTGCGACAGAGGCCGCCCCCGAGCCCGGAAAGCACCCCCGCGAGCCGCTCGACCGTGGCTCGCGAGGAGTCGAACGCGGCGGTCACGACGGCGCGGGCGCCGGAGCCGGGCCGACGCATGCCGCATCTGCAGAGGCCGGCGTCGATTTCCCTCACGGCGCCGTTGACAAGACGGAACCCGCTCCCTTATGTGGGCGCCCTTGGGCCCAGGTGGCGGAATTGGTAGACGCGCTGGTTTCAGGTACCAGTGGTGCAAGCCGTGGAGGTTCGAGTCCTCTCCTGGGCACCAAGCGGCCCCCCGAGCGTCTGATCTCGCGACATCCGTGATCGCTCTGTCTTCGTCGGCCGGCGCTCTGCCGGGCGGTGTCGAGCGGGTTCGGCCGCTCGCGAAGACCCTCGACCTCCCGACTTGACCCGGCCCCGACTGGGTCTCGGCCGGCCGGCGAGTGCCCACCCCGTCGACCACGATCCCCGCGCCGGACAGCGCCATCGGCAGCAGGTCGCGCGATCACATGCACGTCATCCGAGCAGCCGCTGTCCAGATCTGCATACCCTCGGCGAACGGCGATCAGTACGGCTCTCGGCGGTGGATTGATGCCGTGATCGGTCGACGAGGTGCTCCATGGTTTCCCGCAGAGACGCGATGCTGAGCGGACTCTCGCTTCTCGCCGCGAGCGCGTTCGGCGCCCCGGCGCAGGCCTTCGACGGGCCGCTGCGCGACCTGATCTACGACGCCGAGGACTTCAAGATCGCGTCGGACGCCTATGTGTTCGGCTACCCGCTCGTGACCATGGAGATGACGCGGCGGGTGATGACCAACGTGGCGGCGCCGGAGGGCACGCGCGCCCCGATGGGCCAGCTCCTCAAGATGCGGCAATACCCGGACGCGAGCTTCCGGGACGTCACGGCGCCCAACGCCGACACGCTCTACACCACGGCGTGGATCGACGTCGGCGACGAGCCGTGGGTGGTCGAGGTGCCCGACATGAAGGGGCGCTACTTCCTGCTGCCGTTCCTCGGCGACTGGACCGACGTGTTCGCCGTGCCCGGCACCCGCACCACCGGCACGCAGGCGCAGGCCTATCTGATCACCGGCCCGGGCTGGTCCGGACAGGTTCCG
This sequence comes from Rhodoplanes azumiensis, assembly GCF_042682915.1. Lineage (NCBI taxonomy): Bacteria > Pseudomonadati > Pseudomonadota > Alphaproteobacteria > Hyphomicrobiales > Nitrobacteraceae > Rhodoplanes > Rhodoplanes azumiensis. Next base: position 6,368 of record NZ_JBHUIW010000027.1, read on the forward strand.
GCCGGGCTCACCCAGTTGAAGTCGCCGACCAGCCTGGTCTGGATGCTCGGGCGCATCTACTGCACCGGCACGCCGGAGGATTACGCCGCCGTGCATGCGCTGCAGGATCAGTTCAAGCTCTATCCGCTGTCGGCCCGCGGCAAGCCGTGGACGCCGCCGGCCGGCAAGGTCGATCCGGCGATCGACATGAAGACGCCGGTCCGCGACCAGGTGAACGGCTTGACGGCGGTCGCGTATTTCACGCTGCTCGCCGACCTGATGAAGCGCAATCCGCCCGCCGCCAAGGACGCCCCGGCGCTGGAGCGCTTCCGCCAGATCGGCCTCGTCGCCGGCCAGCCCTTCGATCCGAAGGCCGTCGACCATCGCTGGGACAGGCGGCTGCCGGAATTGTCGTTCGACCGCATCATGCTGCACTTCAAGGTCAGCGGCGGCGACGTCTCCGAGATCAACGGCTGGGGCTTCACGCTCAAGACCGGCACCTACGGCACCGACTACCTGCAACGCGCCCTGATCACGGCGATCGGGCTCGGCGCCAACCGGCCGCAGGACGCCGTCTATCCGACCTCGCTCAAGGACGCGCACGGCAAGGCCTACGAAGGGTCGAGCAGATACGTCCTGCGCTTCGCCAAGGGCGAGCTGCCGCCCGTGAAGGGCTTCTGGTCGCTGACCATGTACGACGACAAGTACTTCTTCGTCGCGAACCCGATCAACCGCTACGCGATGAGCATGCGGACGAACCCCAAGCTCGAGCCGGACGGATCGCTGGTGATCTACGTCCAGACCGAGAGCCCGGGCGCGGACAAGGAGGCGAACTGGCTGCCGGCCCCGAAGGGCAAGTTCTTCCTGATGCTTCGCCTCTACTGGCCGGACGAGAACGCCCCCTCGATCCTCGACGGCTCCTGGGTCATCCCGGCCGTGACCAAGGCGAGCTGATCGAAAGCGGCCGGGGCGCGACGGCGCCTTCCAGGGTGTGCCGTCACCCATCGCCGTGAACGCCGACGGCACCGCTGCGTCGGGCGCCGCGCCGGCGCGCGCCGTCGATCGGGAGGATCGGCTCGCCGCTCCGCTGCCCAAATCGTGGGCGCATCCATAAGCGGAGCCTATGTCAAATGTACAACTTGATATTTTACAGCGTGCCCGGGCGGGCGTAGGCGTGACGGCGAGGGCCGGCCCCCGACGGCCCGAACCGACCGGCTGGCGTGCCCGCCGTCGACCCCGATCGGGCCGCGGCTCGCAGGCCGACCCCAACGCCCGGGATCCCGATCATGCTCGACACCTTGCAGAGCCTCACCCTGGAGCGGGTGCACACGCCCGTCTACGACGAGAGCCCGCGGCCGGACGACTTCGTCGTGACGATCAATCAGCGCCGCGTCGGCCGGGTGATGAGCTCGTTCGCCGACGGCGTGTTCCGGCGCTGGTACTGGTCGATCGACGCCGCCCGGGCGCCGGAGGATCGCGGCGTCGCAATGAGCCTCGACCAGGCCAAGCGCGCGCTGGCGCAGCGCCTCACGGCCACCATGGTGGTCGGGATGCGGCCGCGCCAGGCGGAACGGAGCCTCGGCGCCGGCCGCTGACGGCGCGTGCGGCCGAACGCGACGGGTCGCTTCCCTTCCATGAAACGACGAAGCCGGCGATCCGCCGCGGCTCACCCCGATCGAGGGCCGCGGTGGCGCCGGCTTTCTTCGTGCGGACGATCGTCACGTCGCGATCGTCTGCGGACGATCGCCGTCTGACGATCGACCGGCCGCGTCTCCGCGGCCGGGATTGTCGAGCGGTTCGCCGGACCTGTGCCGTCCGGCGAACCGTTCAGGCGCGGGCGCGCACGCCGCTCTCGCGGCCGCGGACACCCTGGACGCGGCTGGTCACGACGGTCGGGGCGACCGCGGTGCGGACCGTCTCGCGGGCCACCTCGCGCGGCGCCTCGCGGCGGGCCGTCTCGGCGCGGACCGGCTCACGCACGGCGTCGCGGGCGATCTCGCGGACCGGCTCGGTGCGGCTCGGGGTGCTGCGCGCCACGACGCGCTCGACCTGGCGCGGCTGCACGCTGCTGGTGACCGGCGTCACCGGCGCGGTGCGGCCGCTGCGGGGCACCACCGGCGACACCACCGGGGTGGGCGCGGCGCGGCGCGCCTCGCCGCGGCCGACCACCGGGCTCGTGACAGGGGTCGGAGCGGCGCTGCGGGGCTCGACACGGCTCACGACGCTGCCGCGTGGCTCCACGCGGGCGGCGCGGCTCGGCGTCTCGGCCCGCATGAACAGCCCGCGCACCGGCTGGACGGGCTGCGGCTCGGGGATCTTCGGAGCGACCTTGATCGGCTGCGGCAGGCTCTCGGCGGTGACGCGGCCGCGCACCGGGGTCGGACGGGCGACCACCGGGGTGACGCGCGACGTGACGACCGTGACCTCGACCGGGGCGGCGGCCTTCACCGGCGCGGCGGCGTCGTTGGCGGGCTGGGCGATCTCGACGTCGTGCTTCAGCGACTCGATGTAGCCGCCGGCCATCCGGTAGCCGACGAAGCCGATCGCCGCGAACACCAGCACGCTCGCGATCAGGAGCCGCTGCGAGCCTTCCACGAGCGCCGCGTCCGGGGTCGCCGCCATCGCGGCGGTCGAGCCGACGGCGATGCACACGAGCATGACCGCGCCGACGGCGCGCGTCCAGAACGTCCTGTCGAATCCGCGGAAAGCCGATTCAGAGGCCATGGTCCGTCTCCAGCTGGAAAATATGCAGTACGTTACGAGGTCTCGCCCGGTGGACGGAAAAGGCCGACCGGACGCGGAAATCCTGACGAATCACATCAGGAACGATGATTAACACATTCCGATACCGTGCTTAAATTCCGTTGGTTAATGAATCATTAAATTACGCCCGAAGGTGGTAAGGACAGGGGGCTGCAGCGGGGCGCGCATGCGGCGGAGCAGCATTCCGAATTGCCGTGGCGAGTCAGGGCGTAAAGCGCCGCGTTCCGGCGCTTGTCCACAGCCTCGCGGTGCGGTGCGATCGGCGGGCGCGACGCTCGGCCGCGCCCCGCCCGTTACCGGCCCGACCGGCCGCGCGGATCGCGTGACTCAGCCCCGGATCAGCCGCGGATCAGCCGCGGCAGCAGCATCTGGTGCCGCGGGCAGAGCGAGTCGGGGTTCTGGTACGCGGCGCCCGCGAAGGCGGTGAGGTAGCTGCGCAGGCTGGTCAGGTCGACGATCTCGTCGACGAAGCCGTGCTGGGCGCACCAGGCCGGCCGCGACGTCTCGTAGTACTTCCTCGCCATCTCGTTCATCTTGTCGGCGACGGGCTGCAGCGGCTTGCCGGCGTCCTTGTCCTTGACGGCGCGCCGCGCATAGGCCGCGACCGCCGCGGTCTCGCCGTGCATGACGTAGATCTCGGTCGCCGCGGTGCCGAGCGTGAAGGCATTGTGACGGTTGGCGGTCGGCCCGCCCATCACGTAATGCGCGGCAGCCGAGCCCTTGCGCAGCACGACGAGCATCATCGGCACGTCGGTCTGCTGGATCGAGTAGATCAGCGACTGGCCGAGGCCCAAGAGCTCGGCCCGCTCGGCGACGTCGCCGACGTCGATGCCGGTCGTGTCCTGGAACCAGACGACCGGGATGCGGTCGCGGCTGCAGTGAGTCACGAACTCGCTCATCTTGATCAGGCCCTGGCGGTAGAGCTTGCCGCCGATGCCCGGGTAGTCGGCGTATTCCGGGTAGCCCCGCGGAAGCACGCCCTGCCGGTTGCCGATCACGCCGGCGAGGAAGCCGTCGATCTTGACGAGGCCGGTGAAGATCTCGGGGCCGTAGTCGGGCCGGAACTCCATCGTCTCGCTGCCGTCGACCAGCCGCGCCAGGATGTCGTCGAACGAGTAGGTCTCGCCCTGATCGAAGGGGAGCAGGTGATAGAGATCGTCGGCCGGGAACGCGGGCTCGGCCGGCGCCGCGACCCGGAAGAACTCCGGATCGTAGGCCGGCAGCATGCGCATGTACTCCTTGATGCCGTCCAGCACCCCGGTCTCCTCCTCGTAGACGCGGGTGAAGAAGCCGGTGTGCTCGAAATGCGTGGCGACGCTGCCGGGCGGCTTGGTGCGCATCTCGCGTGTCTTGGCGATCAGATCCTCGAGCACGGCGGCGTCGAAGCCGCCCTTCGGGGCCATGCCGGAGACGATGCCGACGCCGCCGACCGCCATGTTGGCGTCCTTGTGGGCGATCAGGATGGTCGGCGAGATCGCCTGATAGCCGCCGCCCGCCGGATTGGTGCCGTAGATGCCGGCGAGCACCGGGATGCCGGTCTGCTCGAGCTCGGCGTGACGATAGAACGGCGTGCCGGAGCCGCGCCGGCCCGCATAGAACTTCTCCTGATCCGGCATCTTCACGCCGCTGCAGTTGACGAGCCACACCAGCGGCACGCGCAGCCGCTTGGCGAGGTCCGTCACCTTCAGGATGTTCTCCGACTGGCCCGGGATCCAGGCGCCGGCCAGCACCTTGTTGTCGAAGCCGATCACCACGGCCCAGCGGCCGGCGATCTTGGCGAGCCCGTCGACCACGTTGGTGGTGCCTTCGGGATTGCTCTCCGGATCGTAGAGGCTGTGCAGCGGATGCCAGGTGCCGGGATCGATCAGGTAGCCGAGGCGCTGCCAGACGGTGAGGCCACCGCGCTTGTTGATCTCCTCGGTCGGGATGCCGACCTCGCGGCGCGCCGCGCGCAGCTTGGCGAGCTCCGCCTCGACGGCTTCGAGCCCGCGCCGGCTGTCCTGCGTCCGCGCGATCCGGTTCTCCTTGAGCGCCTTGCCGAACGCCGGCATCCGCTCGAAATAGGGCCGCATGGTGCACTCCTGGAGATGATCGCCGCCGGACGGCGGGACGAGGCGGGGTTGTCGTGACGAGCAATCGGCCGGCGTCGGAGCAGCGTCAAGAGCGACGCGGCAGGCCGAGCCGACCGCGGACCGACGTCTGCTACTCTGCAGCTTCCTGCGGGACGGCGGCCGACGGCTGGTTGAAGCGCGGCTTGCGCTTCTCCAGAAACGCCTGCATGCCCTCGCGCTGGCCGTCCGTCCCGAACAAGGCATGGAAGGCGCGGCGCTCGAAGCGCAGGCCTTCGGCGAGCGGCAGCTCGTGGGCGCGCTGGACCAGCTCCTTGGCCGTCATCGCGGTCGGCAGCGACATCGCGGCGATCGTCTCGGCCGCCTGCATGGCCACCGTCATCAGGTCGGCGAGCGGTACGACGCGGGAGACGAGCCCGCAACGCTCGGCCTCGGTCGCGTCCATCATCCGGCCGGTGAGCACCAGGTCCATCGCCTTGGCCTTGCCGACGGCGCGCGTCAGGCGCTGGGTGCCGCCCAGACCCGGCACGATGCCGAGCGTGATCTCGGGCTGGCCGAACTTCGCGTTGTCGGCGGCGATCACCAGGTCGCACTGCATGGCGAGCTCGCACCCGCCGCCGAGCGCGAAGCCGGCGACCGCCGCGACGGTCGGCTTGCGCGAGCGGGCGGGGCTGTCCCAGTTCGCCATGTAGTTGGCACTGAAATTGTCGATGAAGGAGCGCGGCGCCATCTCCTTGATGTCCGCACCGGCCGCGAAGGCGCGCTCCGACCCGGTGATCAGCACGCAGCCGACGCCGTCGTCCTGATCGAAGGCCGCGAAGGCGGTCCGCAGCTCCTCGGCGAGTGTCGAGTTCAGGGCGTTCAGCGCCTTCGGCCGGTTCAGCCGGATGACGCCGACGCGCCCCACGGTCTCGACGATCAAGGTCTCGTAGCACGTCATCGGGTCGCTCATCGCTTGGTCCTCGTCGTCCGCGGGCGGAGGCCGGAGCCGGGCCGCCCGCGGGGTACCGTTCGGGGGCAGGGCAGCCGCATCAACACGAGATAGAGCGACGTGGCGTCGGGTTGCGGCCGGTGCGGCGACTGCACCGGCCGCGGCCGCGTTTCCCCCGGGAACGGCCGTTTCATCGTGATCACCTCGCCGGCCTCACTCCGCCGGCACCGGATACATCGCGCCGTCGGTGCCGAGATAGCGGTCGCCGTCGTAGAAGCGCGACGCGCCGGCCTTCTGGAGCACGGCCAGCATGTGGGGCAGCGGCCGGCCCGCGCGGACGAGCCAGTCGATCAGCCGCTGCGCGCCGATGCGGTCGATCAGCTCGAACGGCCCCTTCGCCCAGGCGAAGCCCCAGCGCATGGCGCGATCGACATTGACGATGTCGTCGGAGATCTGCGGCACCAGATCGGCGGCGTAGAGCAGCGTGCCGCCCAGCACGTCGCGCACCAGCGCGCCGTCGGCATCGTCGGCGAAGAACACCGTCTCCAGCGCGGCCGAGGCGCCGTCGAGCTTGATCTTGGTCGACGGCCCCCAGCTCCCGGCTTCGGGATCGAAGACCTCCTTGAGCTTCGCGCCGTCGGCCGCCTTCTGCATCCGATAGAAGCCGCCGCCGCTCTTGCGGCCGAGCTGACCGCGGGCGAGCATCGCGGCCTCGGCGGCCGGCAGCGAGGCGGTGGCGCGGCCGGCGTCGCCCGCGGGCAACGTCCGGGCGAGGTTCTCGGCGATCGAGGAGACGACGTCGAGGCCGATCAGATCGACGAGACCGTAGAGCGCCGTGCCGGGGAAGCCGACCGGGGCGCCGAGCAGCGCGTCGATGCGGTCGATCGAGGTGCCGGCGGCGCGGTGCTTGGCGCCGAGATGCAGGCCCGACAGGATGAAATAGAGGCCGATGCGGTTGCCGATGAAGTTCGGCGTGTCCTTGGCCGTGACCAGCCCCTTCTTCAGCCCGCCGCGCAGGAAGGCGCCGAGCTTGTCACGCGCATCCGCGCGCGTCTCCGGGCCGGTGACGATCTCCAGGAGCCGCATCACCCGCACCGGATTGAAGAAGTGCGTCACCAGCATGTCGCGCCTGAGGCGCTCGGGCTCGCCGGCGACGATGGCCGAGAGCGGGATGCCGGACGTGTTGGTGGAGACGATCGAGCCGTCGCGGCGGACCGGCTCGATCGCCGCGAGCACGGCCTTCTTGGCCGGCAGGCTCTCGATCACGGCCTCGCAGATCCAGTCGCAGGCGGATAGGCGGCCGACGTCCTTGTCCATGGTGCCGACCGCGACCTTGTCGCGGAACAGCGCCTTCTCGGCGTCGTCGGCCGCCAGCGCCTCGACGCGGCCCTTGGCGGCCGCCGCGAAGCCTTCGTTCGCCTCCAGGATCAGCACGTCGCAGCCGGCCGCCGCACAGGCCGCGGCGATGCCGCTGCCCATGGTGCCGCCGCCGATCACCGCCACCGATTTGATATCTTGGCTCATGCTCGTCGTCCGGTTCGCCGGCCGCGGACGGCCGGGGGTCTGGGAACGGAGCCGGGGGTGATCCCCCGGCCCCGCAGCGCGTGTGCGCCGGTTCGGCGCGCCAGTCCAGCGCGTTCTCGGTTCGGTTTTCTACTAGTCCAGAACCTTCTTGGCCTTGTCGGGGGCGATCAGGAGGCCGACGAAGGCCAGGATCGCGATCACCTCGAAATAGACGATGACGGGCGTCGTCGAACCGCCGGCCTGGCCCATCAGCCAGGTCGCGACGAGCGGCGCCATGCCGCCGCCGAAGATGATGCCGAACTGCTTGCCGAGCGACGAGCCGGAGACCCGGATCTCGGTCGGGAACAGCTCCGCCGTGAAGGCCGCCTCGGGCGCGAACATGAGGCCGTGGATCAGGCCGATGGAGACGACGAGGCCGAGGATCAGGAACAGCGGATCCTTCATGGCGAGGATCTGGAAGAAGATCGGGAACCAGATCATCGCCAGCACGACGCCGAGAATCATGAACGGCTTGCGACCGAACTTGTCGCTCCAGAAGGCGATCAGCGGCACCATCAGCATCTCGGCGATGTTGGCGAACATCGGGCCCGACGTGACCTTGGCGGGCGACATGCCGAGCGTCTTCACGGCGTAGCCGATGACGAACACGGTCGACAGATACTGGAACGAGGAGTGGACCATGTTGGCGAGGCAGCCGAGCACGATCGCCTTCTTGTGCGAGCGCAGGGCCTGGAGAATCGGCGCCTTCTGGGTGCCGGCCTGCTCCTGCTTCTTCTTGAGCAGCAGCGATTCGTCGACCGAGTGGCGGATATAGGTGCCGATCACCACCAGCACGAAGCTGAACAGGAACGGAATGCGCCATACCCAGTCGATGAACGTGTCCTTGCCGTAGGCGCCGCTGAGGATCGCGATCAGGCCGGAGGCGACGATGATGCCGATCGGGCCGGAGGCGTTGACCCAGGAGGCGAAGAAGCCGCGCCGCTTCTGCGGGGCGTTCTCCAGCGTCAGCGACACGGCGTTCATGTACTCGCCGCCGAACGCGAAGCCCTGCAGGAAGCGCAGCACGACGAGGGCGATCGGCGCGAACAGGCCGGCCGAATCGTAGCGCGGCAGGCAGCCGATCAGGAAGGAGGCGACACCCATGATGACGAAGGTCATCATCAGCATGGCCTTGCGGCCGATCTTGTCGCCGTAGTGGCCGAACACCATGCCGCCGAGCGGACGCGCCACGAAGCCGACCGCGAAGGTGGCGTAGACGGCCATCATGCTGGCGACCGAGTCCATCTTCGGGAAGAAGAAGTGGTCGAACACCAGCGGCGCCGTGAACGCATAGATGAAGAAGTCGTAGTGCTCGATCGCCGAGCCCAGCGACGACGCGACCACCAGCCGGCGAAAGGCCGGGGTCGTCTTGGCGTCCGCGGCAGGCATGGCTCCGCCGTCCGCGGTCGCGGTTGTCTCAGACATCGCATCTACTCCGGGGTGGGGGTCGGTTAGGTCGTCGTCGGGTGAGGTCTCCGTGATGCACCCGTGGCCGTCGTCATCGCGACGGAGTCTTCTTGCGGTCGAGGAACGCCCGCATGCGGTCGTGCTTGTCCTTGGTCGCGAAGGTGAGCTGGAAACCGGCGCGCTCGCTGCGCAGCCCCGCCTCCAGCGGCACGTTCTGGCTCTCCAGAACCAGCTCCTTGGTCTTGCGCACGGCGATCGGAGCCGCCGACGCGATCAGCCCGGCGAGGCGCAGCGCCTCCGGCATCACGGCGGCGTCGTCGACCAGCCGGCTGACCAGCCCGATGGCGCGAGCCTCCTCGGCGTCGACGATTTCGCCGGTCAGCATCAGCCGCATGGCGTTGAACTTGCCGACCGCGCGCGTCAGGCGCTGCGTCGCGCCGCCGCCCGGCGTGATGCCGATCATCACCTCGGGCTGGCCGAACTTCGCCGAGCGGCCGGCCACGATGATGTCGGCATGCATGGCGAGCTCGCAGCCGCCGCCGAGCGCGAAGCCGTTGACGGCGGCGATCACCGGCAGCGGGCAGTCGGCGATGGCGCCCCACAGTCGTCCCATGTCGCGTCCGATGATCTCGACCGGGTCGGCGTCGACATATTCGGAGAGGTCGGCGCCGGCGCAGAACGCCTTGTCGTCGCCCGTGATCACGATGCAGCGGAGTGCGGTGTCGGCCGTCAGATCCCGGAACGTGGCGGCGAGCGCGCGGCGCAACGCGAGATTGAGTGCGTTTCGCACCTCCGGCCGGTTGATGCGGACGACGGCGATCGCCTCGGACGGCCGTTCGAGGAGCAGCAGGGGCTTTTCCGAATCGGTGGTCATGCGCGCACTCTCACGTCAGCGTCCCTTGAACACCGGGCGGCGCTTCTCGATCAGCGCGGCGACGGCTTCGGCGTGGTCCTCGGTCTGGTGCGACAGCGCCTGATAGGCGGCGGCCATCTCAAGCACCGTGTCGAGGCGGGCGGTCTGGGATTCGCGCAGCAGGCGCTTGGTCCAGCGCAGCGCGTGCGGCGGGTTGGCGGCGATGCGGCCGGCGATCTCGAAGGCGACCGTCATCAGCTGGTCGTGCGGCACGACGCGCGAGACGAGGCCGATCTCGCGCGCCTCGTCGGCGTCGATCGGGTCGCCCGTGAACGCCATCTCGGCGGCCCGCGCGTAGCCGACGACGCGCGGCAGCAGCCACGAGCCGCCGTCGCCCGGCACGATGCCGACCTTGACGAAGCTCTCGGCGAACACGGCGCGGTCGGACGCGATGCGGATGTCGCACATGCAGGCGAGGTCGCAGCCCGCCCCGATCGCCGGGCCGTTGACGGCGGCGATCGCCGGCACGTCGAGCTTCCACATCGCCATCGGGATGCGCTGGATGCCGACCCGGTACTGCTCGGCGATCTGCTGCGGCTCGCCGCCGAACATGCCCTTGCGGCCGTGCATGTCCTGCACGTTGCCGCCGGACGAGAACGCCTTGCCGTCGCCGGTGACGATGACGCAGCGGATGTCGAGATCGTCGTTGGCGATCCGGACCGCGTCCTCGATGGCCTTGTAGAAGCGCTCGCCCGACAGGGCGTTGCGGGTCTTGGGGTCGGCGATCTTCAGGAGCATCACGTGGTTGCTCCGCGAGACCTCGAGCGTCGCAGTCATGGTCGCGCCTTTCGTCGATGCGGTGATATCGTCCATCTTAGTCACTCCGCATCCGCGCGTCCCGGGTGTGTCGGGGCGGCGGGCCGTCGCGTGGGAGACCCGCGGCGGCCCGGCTCCGACACGGCTTCGCTCAGGCGCCGACCATCGCCAGGCCGCCGTTGGCCAGGAGGAACTGGCCGGTCATGTGCTTGGAATCGTCGGCCGCCAGGAACAGGGTCGGGCCGACCATGTCCTCGGGGGTGGCGATGCGGGCGAGCGGGGTCTGCTTCAACACCTCCTCGCGCCGGCCGTTCTTCCAGTCGTGGCGGTTCTTCAGCGCCTCGGTCTCCATGAAGGCGGCGCCGAGCGTGTTGACCCGCACCAGCGGCGCCAGCGCCCTCGCGTAGGACTTGGTCAGGCCGATGACGCCGTACTTCGCCGCGGCGTATTGCGGGGCGCGCGGCGAGCCGGCGATCACCACTTGCGAGCCGATGTTGACGATCGTGCCGCCGCGGCCACTGTCGAGCATGCGCGAGCCGATTTCGTGGATCATGAACATGGTGCCCATGATGTCGACCCGCAGCGTGTGCTCGATCACCTTCTCGTCGAACTCGCGCCACGACTTCTGATCGAGCGCCATGTCGCCGACGTTGTTGACCAGCACGTCGCAGCCGCCGAAGTCGCCGACGCAAGTCTCGGCGATCTTCAGGACGTCGGCATGCGAGCCGATGTCGCCCTTCACGGCGATCGCCTTGCGGCCCTTCGCCTCGATCTGCTTGACCACCTCTTCGGCGCCCTTGGCCGAGGAGTTGTAGTGGACGACGACGTCGGCGCCCTCGTCCGCGAAGGCGAGCGCCAGCACGGCTCCGAAGCCGCGGCCGGAGCCCGTCACGAGCACCTTCTTGTCCTGGAAACGACCCATCTCAGTGTTCCTTCTCGAAGCGTGATCTCCCGGAACCCGGCCGCGTGTGCGGCCGGGCTCGCCTCGTCTGCACGAGGCCGGGGATGATCAGCCGTGGCGTTTCACGATCTCGACGAACTCCGCGTCGGTCAGCAGGCCGCGCTTCTGCAGGGCGAGCTTTTTGACCTCGGCGAGCAGCACCGGAACCTTGTCGTCGCCGACCTTCAGGCCGAGCTCCTCGCTCTTCAGCGTGATCGACGCGGCACCGCTCTTCTTGCCGAGCACGATGCCGCGCGGCGTGTCGAGCAGCGAGGCCGCGTAGGGCTCGATGGCGTGCGGCAGGTGGAACTGCGCCGCCACCGCGCCGGTCTCGCGCACGAACAGGTTCTCGCCGACCACCGGTTTCCACGGCTCGAGCCCGTAACGGGCGATCTGCCGCAGTCGCTCCGAGGCCTTGCGGACCTTGGTGAGGTCGAGGCCGGTGTCGATGCCGTAGAGCAGTTCGAGCGCCAGCGCGATCTCCGGGATGTTGGCGTTGCCGCCCCGCTCGCCGATGCCGTCCACGGTGCCGTGGATCCACGCCGCGCCGGCGTCGATCGCCGCCACGGCGCTCGCCGTGGCGAGACCGAAGTCGTTGTGACCGTGCCAGTGGATCGGCACGTTCGGCCCGACCCATTCGCGCGACTTGCCGATCAGGAACGTCACCGCCTCGGGGGTGGCGATGCCGAGCGTGTCGACGACCGCGATCTCCTTGGCACCGACGTCGAGCGCGGTCTTGTAGACGTGCTCGAAGAAGCCGAGATCGGCGCGCGTGGAATCGACGCCGAAGAAGCAGACATGGATGCCGTTCTCGGTGGCGAACTTCACCGCGGTCTTGATCCGCTCGAGCACCTTCTCGCGGGTGACCTCGAGCGCCGCGAGCTTGGGGTCGGAGATCGGCGCCTCGATGACGCAGTATTTCAGGCCGAGCTCGATGACAGCCGCCACGTCGTCCACGAGAGCGCGGGAAAAACCCCACACCTCCGCCTTCAAGCCGGCCTTGGCGATCGCTCGGATCGCCTCCTTGTCCTCGTCCGAGACGCGCGGGAAGCCCGCCTCGATGCGGCCGACGCCGAGGCCGTCGACCATCTTCGCGATCTCGAGCTTCTGCTCGGGATCGAAGGCGGCGCCCACCGCCTGCTCGCCGTCACGCAGCGTCGTGTCGTAGAACTTCGCGGCGCGCTTCGAGCGGCCCGCGAGGGCCACCTCGTTCAGCGTGCCGGACCAGACCTTGGTGCGATCGATCATGACCGGTCCTCAGAAGCCCTGCCACGCCGGCGCGTCGACCCCGTAGGCCTCCTTCCAGGAGATCACCTTGTTGCGGAGCACGCCGATCTTCTCGATCTCGGCCTCCATCACGTCGCCCGGCTTGAGATACCAAGCCTCCGGATCGGCGCTGAACGCCGCCACGCCCGACACCGTGCCGGTGGTGAGGATGTCGCCGGCGTTGTAGCCGAGCGGCGAGAACTTGGAGAGGAGCTGCGGGATCGTCACCGACATGTGGCTCGAATTGGAGATCTGACGCTTCTCGCCGTTCACCCGCAGCTCGAGGTTCAGATTGTACGGATCCGGAATCTCGTCCGGCGTCACGATCCACGGGCCGAACGGGCAGAAGGTGTCGATCGACTTCGAGAAGCAGAAGTTCGCCGATTCCATCTCGCGGCGCTGGATGTCGCGCGCCGTGATGTCGTTGAAGATCACGTAGCCGCCGATGTAGTCGGAGGCTTCCTTCTCGGTGAAGAACTTGCCCGGCTTGGCGAGCAGGACGCACAGCTCCAGCTCGTAGTCGAGACACTTCGTCAGATGCTCCGGATAGACGACCGGGTCATCCGGGCCGATGATCGCGTCGACGTTCTGGAAGAACACGATCCACGGCTTGATCGCGGCGACCCAGTTGGAGCGGTCGCCCTCGTGGGCGTGCTCGGCGTAGTTGCCGGCCGTGTGGAAGATCTTCTTCGGCTGGATCGGCGCGCACAGCTTGACGTCGGCGAGCTTGAAGCGGCGCTTGGTCAGGCGCTTCTCGGCCTGGTCCTTCACCGGGGCGCCGAGCTCGAACAGCGTGCGCATGTCCGGCACGTCGATCACGACGACCTCGTCGCCGTCGACGGCGCCGACCAGCTGCTCGGTCCCGACCTTGAATGTGGCTAGCTTCATGCCTCGTCTCCTGATGCAGGCGTTTCCGGTGGTCCCCGACCCGCGACCGGGGGTGGTCGCGGCAGCGGCCGGGTCGCCGGCCTCGGTCGGTGATGCCGAACGATGAGAACGCTCGTGATCACGACCTCGAACCGGAGGTCGTCGTCGGGCCGGAGAGTGGAGCGGGCGGTGAGCGAGGTCCAATATGGAGTTTTGGGAACGCTATCGGACCCGATTATGCGTATGGGCACGATTACGGACGCGACGGGCGGCGCAGCACGACCGGCCGCGGCGACGGATCGGCCGAAGGCGGCGGCACCAGGCGCCGGAGCAGTCGGAATTCACGGCCGAATTCCGTCGTTCCTTCAACGATTTCCGGTACCCGGGCAGACGTCGTGGGCGTCCGTTCCGGCGGGTCGGACGGGGCGGCGAGCCCGGTTTGCGGTGCAGCATACCGAAGCCGTCGTCCATGCGCGTCGTGCGCAGCCGGACCGGCATTCCGGCAAGGCGCGCCCACCGGCGGGCGATTCGGCGGGACGCGCCGCTACCCCCTCGCTGGTTCGCGGTCCGGGCGGTGCCGCCACCTTCCGTGCCCGGGACGAAGCGTATAGGCTCCGCCCCGCATCGGGCGGCCCGGGCCTCGCCGCCGACAGGATCGACCCCACGATGAAGATCGAACCGCGCCGCCTTCTGGAGCTTCTCGCCGTGGCGCGGCACGGCTCGATCAGCGGGGCGGCCGAAGCCGTCAACATGTCCCAGCCGGCATTGTCGCAGAGCATCGCCCTGCTCGAGCGCCAGGTCGGGGTCAAGGTGCTGGAGCGCGGCCGCCAAGGCGCGCGGCTCAACGACTTCGGCGACGCGCTGGTGTTCTACGCCCAGGCGCTCGAATCGCTGCTCGGCCGCGCCGGCGAGGAGATCCGCATGCGCTCGCTGGGGCTCGAGGGCACGCTCGCCCTCGGCATCACCCCGGTGACGGCCGTCGACCTGGTGCCGCGCTGCCTCGAGCTCTTGATGCGCGAGAGCCCGAACATCGCCATCAAGGTGATCGACGGGCTCGACCAGGAGATCACCGAGATGCTGCGCACCCGCCAGCTCGACGTGCTGGTGCGCCGGCTCGGCATCGCCCCGCAATACACCGACATCGAGGAAGAGCCGCTGTTCGGCGTCGACTGGTCACTGATCGCGGCGCCCGGCCATCCGCTGGCGGAGCGCAGCTCGGTGCGGCTGAGCGAGCTCGCCGACGTGCAGTGGGTGCTGCCGGCCGGCGGCAGCGCCTTCCGCCAGCAGATGGAGCTGGTGTTCGCCTCGGTCGGCCAGACCTGGCCGGTGCGCGGCATCAGCACCAACTCGATCCTCGCCATCAAGTCGATCGTGATGAACTCGGCCTGCGTGTCGGTGATCTCGCCGCGGCTCGTCGAGGTCGAGGCGGCGGCGGGCCGCCTGAAGGTGATCCCGCTCGCGGACGTCGGCCCGCCCCGCCCGGTCGGCCTCGTCTGGCGGCGCGGCGAGAAGCTGTCGCCGGTCGCGGCGCGCTTCGCCAAGATCATCCGCACGCTCGCCCAGGAGGAGACCGAGCTGCGCCGTGCAGCCGTCGCGACCGAGCCGTGAGCCGGACCGGCGGCCCGCGCCGCGCCAAACTCACATCAGGCAGACCGTGCCGGTGCCCATGAGGCCGATGGCGCGGGCGGCGCCGCGGCTGAGGTCGATGTGGAGGCCCGGCGTGTAGGGGCCGCGGTCGTTGACCACCACCTCGACGGCCCGGCCGGTGCGCGGATTTTTCACCGTCAGCTTGGTCCCGAACGGCAGCGTGCGATGCGCCGCCGTGAAGCCGTCCGGATCGAAGCGCTGGCCGCTCGCCGTCTTGGTGCCCTGCCAGTAATAGGCCGAGCGCACCAGCTTGCCGCCGCCGCAGCGCGGATCGCCGGTGTCGCCGGCCGGCCGGGCGCGCGGCAGCGGGACGTCCGGCGGCGTCAGCGAGGCGAGCGTGAAGCCGGGCTTCGCGGCGCCGGGTTGCGCCGGGCCAGTTTGCGCCGGGCCGGCCTGAAGGTCGAGGGAGTTCGCCGGACCGGGTGCCGGAGACGACGCTTGCCCGCCGGATCGCGCCGCGGACGCGGCGAGCGCCGTGACGGGGCGCGGGCGCGGCATCGGCACGACGACCGGCAAGCCCTCGCTCGGCGTCGCCGAGGCGACCCGGGTCGCGGTCGGACCGGTGGTTCTGGAGGCCGTCCGGGCCGTGCGGTCGGCACTCTCGGTCGCTGCGGCCCCCGGCAGCACCACGCCGGCGAGCCCGACCCACAGCCCGGCGCCGCCCAGGATCCCCATCAGTGGCGCCCGGAGCCACGCTCCACCCGACGGCGACCTTCCAAAGACGATCACGCCACGCAACGCGAACGCGCGCATGCTGTCCCCCACCGGCGAAAACGCACCGGCCCCCGTTCGACTCGACCGACCGAAAAGGCCGGCCGCTCCGGCGGCCGAACCGCGGCCGCTCCCCCATGGCGTCGCCGCGCCTTGCTGGCGCGCCGTTGACCGGCATCGAGCGTGTGCTACACAGGTGGCCGAATTGAGGCTGAAAATCCTTGTCGGTCAGGCCATTGGTCCATCAGTCCAGCGGCCCGTCGACAGCCGGCCTCGCGCAGTCCCGGCGCCGCGCCGTCACGACGCCGGCCGGCTGCGGCCTCAGACACCGCGGCCCGTGGCTGTCATCGCGTCGGCGCGACCCAGCCCGCGAGCAACCGGACGACCGCGCGCAACCGGACTGGAACGACCATGACGATCCGCCTGCATCGCGGCGACCTTCCGGACCTCGCCCGCTACACCGGCGCGGTCGCCATCGACACCGAGACGATGGGCCTGAACCCGGCCCGAGACAGGCTGTGCGTGGTCCAGCTCTCCCCCGGCGACGGCACGGCCGACGTCGTCCAGATTCCGCGCGACAACCCGAACGCGCCCAATCTCGCGGCGCTGCTCGCCGACCGGCAGCGGCTGAAGATCTTCCACTTCGCCCGCTTCGACCTCGCCGTCCTCTACAAGAGCCTGGGCGTGATGCCGGGCCCCGTCTGGTGCACCAAGATCGCCTCGCGGCTGACCCGCACCTACACGGACCGCCATGGCCTCAAGGATCTCGTGAAGGACGTGCTCGGCCTCGATGTCTCGAAGCAGCAGCAGTCTTCCGACTGGGGCGCGGACGAGCTCAGCGAGGCGCAGATCGCCTATGCGGCGTCCGACGTCCTCCACCTGCACGCCCTCAAGGCCCGGCTCGAGGAGATGCTGGCGCGCGAGAACCGCACCGACCTCGCCACCGCCTGCTTCGGATTCCTGCCGGTGCGGGCGATTCTCGACCTCGCCGGCTGGTCCGAGGAGGACATCTTCGCCCATTCGTGAGAGCCGGCTCGTGCCGGCATGCCGGGCCCGATCGGACGCGGTATGCCGGTGACCGCCGTGGGACGGCCATATTCGCGGGTGACCCTGTCCGGCTCGTGATCGCCCGGACGAGCCTCCTGGGTTACAGGAACTGGGTTCCGGAGCGAGACGCTGGGGATGAACCGCCTGACCGCCGTGCCCGCACCCTACCGAGACGGCCCGCACCGGGCCGGCGCCCTCGACGGCGTGCCGGCGCGCGACCCGTCGGGCCGAGATTCGGGCCGAGATCTGTCGGGCCGGGACGCGTCGGGCCGCGGCGCGGTCGCGCGTGACGCGACGGCGCGCGAGGCGACCTCGCGCGAGGCCTCGCGGGCGCGCCTGCTGCCCAAGAACGACGCCGACCGCCGGTTCCGCCGGGCGGCCCGGCACAGCCGGATGATCCGCCTGCTGCGGATCGCGATTCCGGCCGGCATCGTGGCCGCCGGCGGCGTGCTGGTGATCGCCGTGTTCTTCAACCCGCTCAAGCCGACCGAGACGGCGATCGATCCCGGCAAGCTGGTCGTCAGCGGCTCGAAGATCACCATGGAGCTGCCGCGCCTCGCCGGCTTCACGGCCGACCAGAAGCCCTACGCCCTCACGGCGCGCGCCGCCGCCCAGGATCTGAGCCGGCCGGACCTGCTCGAGCTCACCGATCTGCGCGCCCAGGTCGACACCGACGACCAGGGCGCCGTGACCGTGACGGCCGTGAACGGCCTCTACAACTCCAAGCAGGACAACCTGAAGCTGACCGAGAACATCGTCGTGCGCACCGGCAAGGGCTTCGAGGCGAAGCTCCAGGAGGCCGTGCTGGACGTCAAGAAGGGCACCATCGTCTCCGAGGCGCCCGTCACGGTGACGCTGCCGAACGGCACCGTCGACGCCAACCGGCTCGACATCTCGGATGGCGGCTCGGTGGTTCGGTTCAGCAAGGGCGTGCTGACGGTTCTGACCATCGGGGCCGACCTCTCGACCGTGGGCTCGTCGAGCCCGGCGCCGCCGGCCGGGCCCCAGGCGAACGCCGCCCCGGCCTCACCCGCCGTCACCGGACGCAGCGGCGCCCGCGCGGGGACGCGATGACGCGGCGCCCGCACGGCCGATCCCTGACCCGGGCGCTCCGTATCAGCCTGGCGGCCGCGGCGTTCGTGGCCGCCTCGGCCGCCGCGACGCTGACCACGACGATGCTGGCGGCCGCGCCGGCGGCGGCGCAAGCGGGCGGCTCCAACACCCCGAACGCCCTGCAGGGCTTCGCCCAGAACCGCGATCAGCCGGTGAAGATCGAATCGGCCTCGCTCGAGGTGCGCGACAAGGAGAAGACGGCGACCTTCGCGGGCGATGTGCATCTGGTGCAGGGCGACGTGACGCTGAAGTGCCGGACCCTCGTCGTCTTCTACGAGCCCGATGCCGGCAAGCAGGACCAGAAGGGCGACGCCAAGCCGGCCGCCAAGCCCGCGCCGGCGCCCGCCAACAGCGCCATGGCCGGCGGTGGCGGCTCGCAACAGATCAAGCGCATCGAGGCGCGCGGCAACGTCGTGGTCACCCAGAAGGACCAGGTGGCGATCGGCGACAACGGCATCTTCGACATGAAGTCGAACACCGTCACACTGCTCGGCAACGTCGTCATCTCGCAGGGGCCGAACGCCGTGAAGGGCGACCGGCTGGTGGTCGACATGACCACAGGCGTGTCGCGCGTCGAATGCGGCAAGCCCGGCGGCCAGTGCCGCGTGCAGGCCGTGCTGATGCCGGGCAGCCAGCCGAGCGCCGGCGGCGCCACCGGAGCGGCCGCCGCGCCGGCCCCGTCGCCCGGCGGGCGCGATGCCGCCCGCGAGCCGTCGCGGCAGCGACCCGGCCCGAGCGGCCTCTACTAGGCGCGGCGTCGTGCGAGCATCACCCCCGATGGTTCGGACGCCCGGCCGGGCCGAGACCCGTGGCCGCGTTTGCGCTGGCCGTGCAACCCGCTATGGTCCCGGCGCGGACGCGGAGGGGACCCTCGTCCCGATGATGGGCTCCGAGTCGTCGAGGCACGCGTGGCCGGTTTTTTTGGCAGGTTCAAACCGAGGCCCCCGAAACAGTCGTCGCGGGGACGCGACATCACGCGCGCCGGCTGGAGCGACGAGCCGCCCCCCTCCGGACAGCAGCCGATGAGCCTCGATTCCCGCTACGACGGCTATCACGACGACGGCCAGGCGGCCGCCGAGTGGCAGCGCGAGCAGCAGAGACGCGACCACGAGGCGCGCCAGGCGGCGGCGCACGGGTACCTCGCCGTGCACGGCATCGAGAAGACCTTCGTCGGCCGCAAGGTGGTGAAGGGGGTCAGCCTCTATGTCCGGCGCGGCGAGGCGGTCGGCCTGCTCGGGCCGAACGGCGCCGGCAAGACGACCGTGTTCTACATGATCACCGGGCTGATCCGGGCGGATCGCGGCCGCATCGAGCTCGACGGCTACGACGTGACGGCGCTGCCGATGTATCAGCGCGCCCGGCTCGGCATCGGCTACCTGGCGCAGGAGCCGTCGATCTTCCGCGGCCTCAACGTCGAGGACAACATCCGGGCCGTGCTGGAGATCGTCGAGCCGAGCAAGAAGCAGCGCGAGCGCGACCTCGACTCGTTGCTGGAAGAGTTCAACATCACGCGGCTGCGCAAGTCGCCGTCGATCGCGCTGTCGGGCGGCGAGCGCCGCCGCGTCGAGATCGCCCGGGCGCTCGCCAGCCGGCCGAGCTACATGCTGCTCGACGAGCCGTTCGCCGGCATCGACCCGATTGCGGTGGGCGACATCCAGGCGCTGGTCCGCCACCTCACCCAGCGCGGCATCGGCGTGCTGATCACCGACCACAACGTCCGCGAGACCCTCGGCCTCACCGACCGCGCCTACATCATCTACTCGGGCGAGGTGCTGACCGAGGGCGCCACCGAGGACATCGTCAACAATCCCGACGTCCGCCGCCTCTATCTCGGCGAGAGCTTCCGGATGTGACGGCTTTCGGCGAGGCTCGGCGTCGCGCCGACTCGTTGATCACGAAATCGTGATACGAAAGCTGCGGTTCCGTCCCCGCCGGAGTCGCGCATCCGGACCGGGGGCACCCCGGCCAGCCCGATCGCGGTCCGACGAAAATCCGAAATTCCACGCAAAGATTCGGATGTACAGGCGCCGACAGATTGGATAAGCAAGAACCGGACCACATCCGGGGCTTTTCAACGACCGGACCGACACGACATCCGGGATTTCCATGGCGCTCTCGCAACGGCTGCAGCTTCGACAGACCCAGTCGCTGGTGATGACCCCGCAGCTGCTGCAGGCCATCAAGCTGCTGCAGCTCTCGCATCTCGACCTCTCCGCCTATGTCGAGGGCGAGCTCGAGCGCAATCCCCTGCTGGAGCGCGACAGTGGCGACGAGCCGGGCGTCCCCGAGCCGAACGGCGCCGACGCGGCCCCCGCCGTGGCCGAAGCGCCGGCCGGGCCGCGCGACGCCGCCGAGGAGTGGATGGCGGACGCCGCCGACACCAGCCGTTCGTCGATCGAGGACCGGCTCGGCGGCACCGCGCTCGACAACGTCTTTCCCGACGAGTCCGGCCCCGGCCTGTCGCGCCTCGCCGAGGAGCGCCCAGCCGGCTACTCGGAATGGTCGGCGGTCGGCAACGGCGGCCGCGACGACGACGACTACAATCTCGAGGCCTTCGTGGCGGCCGAGCCGACGCTCGCCGACCATCTCGCCGAGCAGCTCGCGCTCGCCGTGACCGACCCGGCCGAGCGGATGATCGGCCAGTACCTCTTGGACATGGTCAACGAGGCCGGGTATCTGGCCGGCGACCCGGCCGAGGTCGCCGAGAAGCTCGGCTGCCCGCCCGAGCGCGTCGAGGCCGTGCTCGCCACGCTGCAGACCTTCAACCCGTCCGGCGTGTGCGCCCGCAACCTCGCCGAATGCCTGGCGATCCAGCTGCGCGAGAACGACCGCTTCGATCCCGCCATGCAGGCGCTGGTCGCCAATCTCGACCTGCTGGCGAAGCGCGACATCGCCGGCCTCAAGCGCAAATGCGGCGTGTCGGACGAGGACATCGCCGACATGATCGCCGAGATCAGGCGGCTCGACCCGAAGCCCGGCTTGCGCTTCGGCACGACGACGGTGCAGCCCGTGGTGCCGGACGTGTTCGTCCGCCAGGCACCGGACGGCAGCTTCATCATCGAATTGAACTCCGACACGCTGCCCAAGGTGCTGGTCAACCAGACCTACTACGCGCGCGTCGCCGGCCGGGCCAAGAAGGACACCGAGAAGTCCTACCTGTCCGACTGCCTGCAGAGCGCCGCCTGGCTGGTGCGCGCCCTCGACCAGCGCGCCAAGACGATCCTCAAGGTGGCGAGCGAGATCGTCCGCCAGCAGGACGCCTTCCTGACCCACGGCGTCGAGCATCTGCGGCCGCTCAACCTGAAGACCGTCGCCGACGCGATCAGCATGCACGAGTCGACCGTCTCGCGCGTCACCGCCAACAAGTACATGGCGACCCCGCGCGGCACCTTCGAGCTGAAGTTCTTCTTCACCTCGGCGATCGCCGCCGCCGACGGCGGCGAGGCGCATTCGGCCGAGGCCGTGCGCCACCGCATCAAGCAGCTCATCGACGCCGAGACGCCCGACGACGTGCTCTCCGACGACACCATCGTCGAGAAGCTGCGCGCCGCCGGCATCGACATCGCGCGCCGCACCGTCGCCAAGTACCGCGAGGCGATGCGCATCCCCTCCTCGGTCCAGCGCCGCCGCGACAAGCAGATGAAGGCCGCGGTGGTGTAGGGCGCGCGGACCTAGGCGGTCCGCGGGGCTGATCCGGCGCAAACAAGATCCGAGCCCGCGCTATCCGCGCACCGACGGCCCAGCTAGTCTCCACGGCAGACACACATGCCGGGAGTCGCGAAAGATGCTCAGCCATGTCACGGTCGGCACCGTCGACGTTGTTCGCGCGACGGCGTTCTACGATCCGGTGCTGGCGACGCTCGGGCTCGTGCGGGTGAAGACCTTCAAGATCGGCGCCGGCTACGCGCCGGAGGGTTTTTCGGGCATCGAGCCGCCGTTCTGGATCCTGCGGCCGCAAAACCGGCAGCCGCCGAGTCCCGGCAACGGCTGCATGGTGGCGTTCGAGGCGAAGACCCGGGCCGCGGTCGACGCGTTTCACGCGGCGCTGCTGGCCCATGGCGGCACCGACGAGGGCGCCCCGGGCCTGCGGGCCCACTACCACCCGACCTTCTACGGCGCCTATGGCCGCGACCCCGAGGGCAACAAGCTCTGCTGCGTCTGCCATCGGCGGGAGCCCGCGCCCGATACGGAGTGAGCCGGCGCCTGCACCGGGTGCGGGCAGGGCGGTGCAATTCGGCCACATGGGTTGAAAATTCGTCGACGGCCTCGACCCGGCCATCCTGGCGAGCCATTCCGGCCCCATGATCGGGCGGCCGGAGCGATACGCGCGCCGGCCCGACCTTGCCGTTCAACCCGGGGAGCGATCGCGCGGTGCGACTCGCCTTCTTCGCCATATCGGTGATCCTGCACGCCCTGGTCGGGGTGATGGCGGGCTTGCCGGGGCGTGGGTTGGCAGACGCGCCGCCGCCCATCACGGTCGAGCTGGTGCGGCCCGAGGAGGCGCCGGAGCCGCCGAAACCCGACGCGCCGGCCCCGCAACAGGCCGAGACGCCGGCCGAAACGCCGACCCGGCAGGCCAAGGCGGAACCGCAGCCCGAGCCTCAAAAACCGGCCGAGCCACAGAAAGAGCCGCCGCAACAAGCGCCGCAGCAGCCGCCCGAGCCGACCGCCGCGCCCGAGCGCAAGCCCGATCCGGCGACCGGTCCAAAGCTCGCCTCCGCCGATCCGACCCGCGCCGATCCGACCGGCGCCGATCCGACCCGCGCCGTGGCGACCGCCGAGCCCGCGAGCACCGAATCCGACGGCGAGGGGTCGGGGAGCTGGTTCGACTCGCCGCTGATGAACGTCTCGGTCGGCTACCAGACGACCGAGCGCAAGGCGACGCTGACCGAGGCCGAGATCGCCGCCTTCAAGGCGCATCTGCAGGCGTGCTGGCAGCCGCCGGCCGCCCTCGCCGGCGCCCCGGCCAGCCTCAAGGTGGTGCTGCGTGTCGCCTTCCAGCCGAACGGCACGCTCGCGGGCGATCCGACGCTGCTCGCCGCTCCGGCCTCGGCCAAGGGCCCCGTGCTGATGCAGACCGCCATGGCGGCGCTCGCTCGCTGCCAGGCCACCGGCGTGCTGCCGGCCGGCAAGTACAAGGAGTGGAAGCTCCTCGACCTCGCCTTCTCGCCGGCCGGGCTGACCGGATTGCCGAAGCTGTAGGTAGACAGCACATCGACCGGGCGTGTCATTCCGGGGCGCGGACCGTGAGGTCCGCGAACCCAGAATCGAGCGACGGGCTCGGAACGAATGGCTGGATTCCGGGTTCGCGCCTCCGGCGCCCCCCACAACGACCGCGAACCATCACCCGGACGGGGTGTCCTCCTCCCCGGGCGGGACGGCGAGCACCGAGCGGTTGATCGGGAAGCGGTCGGCGAGCAGGGCCGCCTCGAAGCGGCCGGCATACTCGGACCACGAGATGCCCTGCTGGTAGCGGATCGCCGCCTCGTGCTGGCGCCGCCACAGCGCGTCGTCGGTGAGCAGCGCGATGGTGCGCTCGGCGAAGCGGTCCGGATCGGCCTCGTGATATCCGGTGATGCCGTCGAGCACGCGCTCCGGCACGGCGGCGACCGGCGCCACCACGGCCGGCACGCCGAGCGCCTGCGCCTCGGCGACCGAGAGGCAGAAGGCCTCGACCTTGTGGCCGAGATAGACGAGCACGCGGGCGGCGCGCATCGCCTCGATCAGCCCCTCGCGGGTCGCGGTCGGATGCACCCGCACCGAGGCGCGCAACTGCGGCGACGGGTCGGCCGGCAGCAGCGAGCCCCCCCACACGTCCCAGGCGTCGCGCCCGGCCGGAATGTCGTGCACGCCGTAGCAGTCGAGCACCGCGTCGGGCAGCCGCGGCAGCACCTTCTCGGCCCAGATCTCGACGAGGCGCCTGAGGTTGCGCTGCGGATTGGAGGCGAAGATGGCGCGCCGCGGCGGCGGCGCGGCGAGCGGCGCGCGGCCGCGCACGTCCTCGGGCAGCCCGAGCGGGATGAGGATCTGCGGATCGCGGCGCGGCAGGACCGGCGACCAGATGTTCACCTGGTGCAGGCTCTGCAGCACCGGCACCGGGCGATACCACCAGACGCGGCCGAGCTGCTTGTAGTGCTTGAGATGGTTGGGCTGCCACAGCACCCAGATGGCGCGTCGCTTCGGCCGCTTCACGAAGCGCAGCAGCCGCGGATGCTGGCAGGCGACATAGAGATCGCAAGACTCCGGCCGGGCGCCGGCGATCGGCCGCCACATGACGCCGTGGTCCTCCACGGGCGTCGTGCAGTTGGTGTAGACCGTCACGGCGTGGCGGCGGCGCGCCAGCTCGCGCGCCAGGCGAATGACCGACGACTCGGTGCCGCCGAGCGGCTGCGTCTCCAGATGCGTGCCGTCGTATCGGCGCGTCGTGTCGGCGATGATGATCTCGGCCATGGGGCTCGACGGCTTTTTCGTTCGCGGGGTCCGGGTCGGACCGTCGTCATAGCGCAAACCGCCGTCGGGACAAACGCACCGCACACCCGGCCCGCGGTCGCGGGCTTGCGCGCCGCCGGCCGTGCCCGCACACTTCGGGCACGATGCGCAACGTCCGGATCCGACCATGCACACCCGTTCGTTGAAGGCCTGGCAGCACGACCACGTGTTTCTCGGCGAGAGCCACGACGCCAACGAGCGCCGCACCTGGGCCGTGGTGGCGCTCACCGGCGCCATGATGGTGGCCGAGATCGTCGGCGGCACGCTGTTCGGCTCGATGGCCGTGGTGGCGGACGGCTGGCACATGGCGACCCATGCCGGGGCGCTCGCGATCGCCGCGGTCGCCTACCGGGTGGCGCGCAAGAACGCGGCGAATCCCGGCTTCACGTTCGGCACCGGCAAGATCGGCGAGCTCGCCGGCTTCGCCAGCGCCGTGGTGATGGCGATGGTCGCGCTGCTGGTCGCGTGGGAGTCGGTCGAGCGGTTGATCAGGCCGGTCGAGATCGCCTTCGGCCAGGCGATCGGCCTCGCCGTGGTCGGCCTCGCCGTCAATCTCGTCAGCGCCTGGCTGCTGTTCGACCCGCACCATCATCGTCACGATCACGGCTTTGCCGGACACGCCGGCGCGCACGACGATCATGATCATGATCATGACCACGACCATCACGACGGTGATCATGATCACGGCCACGCGCACCACACCGACAACAATCTGCGCGCCGCCTACTTCCATGTGCTGGCCGATGCGCTGACCTCTGTGCTGGCCGTCGTGGCGCTGCTCGCCGCGCGCTATCTCGGCTGGACCGTGATGGACCCGCTGATGGGGATCGTCGGCGCCGTGCTGATCACGCAGTGGTCGGTCGGCCTCCTGCGCGCCGCCGGCGGCGTGCTGGTCGATCGCGTGCCGGACGCCCGTCTGGTGAAGACCATTCGTGACAAGCTCGAGGTCGGTGACGACCGCGTCAGCGACCTGCATGTCTGGCGGGTCGGGCCGGGCCACCTGGCCGTGATCGCCGCGGTCGTCAGCGACGATCCGCAGCCACCGGCGCACTACAAGGCGCGGCTCGCCGGTCTCACGGTCCTGTCGCACGTCACCATCGAGGTGCACGGCTGCGACGCGCACGATCACGACGTCGGCGAGACGGTGCGCCGCCTCAGCGCGGCCGCCTGATCCGCACGTAGAGGGCGCCGGCGCCGCCGTGGCCGACCGCGGCGTCGAAGCCGGCCACGCAGGCGCGGAACTCCGGGAGCTGGAGCCACTGCGGAACTTGGCGACGCAGGATGCCGCGGCCCTGACCGGGCCCGAATCCCTGGCCGGATCCCTCGCCGTCGCCGCCCTTGCCGGTGATCACCAGCACGTGGCGGCAGCCCTGGCCCTGGGCCCGCATCAGGAAGCCGCGCAGCGCCGCATGCGCCTCGCTCTGGGTCATGCCGTGCAGATCGATGCGGGCCTCGATCTCGGTGGTCCCGCGCGCCAGCCGTCGCGTGTCGCGCCGGCCGATCGGAGCGAGTGGCGGCGGTTTCGGCACCGCGTGAGCGCCCGGCCTTCCTGTCGAAGCGGCGTTCGACGCACCGGATTTCGCTCGGGGCGCGGGGCGCGGCTCGGGCGTCGCCGGCGCCGCCGTCTCGGCGGGCAGCGGCGCCACCGAGGCACGGGCCGGATGCAGCGGCCGCACCGAACGGACGACACCCGACCACAGCCGGTGCTCCTCGTCGCTGAGCTTGCGCACCATGACGGCCCCGCAGGCTCAGCGTCGCTGCGCGCGTCGGCCGCCGCGCGGCTCGCCGCGTGACGGCTTCCGCTTGGCGGCCGGCTTCTCCGGCAGCGGCGGCGGGCGCAGCCGCGGCAGCGGCAGCGCGGCGGCGCGCGCGACCGGATCGAGCTCGCGCGGCACCAGCAGAGCGAAGCGCCCGGGCGCGCGGATGCGGCCGGCGATCCGCCCGGCGTCGTCGCCGGAGCCGAAATAGAGATCGGCGCGTGCCGGCCCGGTGATGGCCGAGCCGGTGTCCTGGGCGATCATGGTGCGGCGGAACGGGTCGTTCGTGCGGTTGCCGATGATCGGCAGCTCGGCCGAGATGAAGAACGGCGTGCCGTAGACGTGCAGCACGCGATCGACCGCGATCGAGCGCCCGTCGGTGAGCGGAATGCCCTGGCCGCCGAGCGGCCCCTGGGTCACGTCGAGCCCGACGATGCGGAAGAACACGAAGGCGCGGTTCTGCCGACGCACCTCGGTCGCCTCGTCGGGGTTGGCGCGCATCCAGTCGCGGATGCGCGCCATCGACATCTCCTCGCGCGGGATGTGGCCACGCTCGATCAGCACGCGGCCGACCGGCGTGTAGGGAAAGCCGTTGTGGCCGTCGTAATTGACGCGCAGGAGCGTGCCGTCCTCCAGCCGCACCCGGGCCGAGCCCTGGATCTGGATGGTGAGGAGATCGGCCGGATCCTTCAGCCAGGCGAGCTCCAGGTGCCGGCCGGAGAGCGCCCCGTCCTCGATCTCGCCGCGGTCGTAATACGGCACGCTCGATCCGTCGGGGAGGACGCGGAACGCCTGGCCGCGGTTCGGGAACGGCTGGCCCGGCTTGGCGCCGGGCGCCACGAGGTCGGGCGGCCGGCGATACATCGGCACCTTGAAGATCTGCGTCGGGAAGCGCGAGCCGTCGACGATCGGCTCGTAATAGCCGGTGAGGAAGCCGGCCGGCTCGCCGATCCGACTGATGCGCAACGGCCGGAAATTCTGCTCGAAGAATTTTCGCGCCGCCTCGGAGCTTCCGGAGGTCGCACCGGGACGGTGGGCCACGGCCCGGCGGCACGGCCCCATCAGGGCGCGGCGCATCGGGCGCGGGTCGGCGGCGGGATCGCCGCGCAGCAGCGGCCGGCAGCTCGCCTTGAAGGTGGCGAGCGCGGCGGCCTGGTCGTCCTCGGTCCAGCCGGGAAGATCGGAAAAGTCGATCGGCTCGAGCTGCGCGTCCTCGACGACCAGCGGCATCTCGGGCGGCGGGCGGCCGTGGCCGCGAGTCTCGGGATCGTCTCGGCGGGCCGCCGGAGCGGCCGAGACGACGTCACCTGCCAGGCCGAGCGCACAGAGAAGCGCGACACCCAACGCGCGACCTCGACCGCACCGGATGCGGAGACGACGGGGCAAGAAGGCGACGGCGGTCATGGGGCGCCGTCGCGGCCGTCAATGGCCGGCCTCGGTGGCGACCAGCTTCCAGTTCGGATCGCGCGAGGAGACGTCGCGCGCGAAGGTCCACACGTCGGTGACCTCGGTGACCTTCTCGTCGGAGCCGTCGACCACGGCACCGGCACGGTCGCGCGTCACCGAGATGAGCTGCGAGACGAAGCGCAGCGTCACCTGGGCGATGCGGCCGCGCAGCTCGGCCGCGGAGATCTCGGCCGTGTCGATCGACACGAAGCGGGTCTCGGCGGTCTCGCCGCGGCTCTCGCGGTCCTTGATGGCCGCCTCGAAGCCGTCGAACACCTCCTTGGAGAGGAGGTTGCGCAGCGAGCGGCGATCCCCCTCGGCGAAGGCGGTGACGATCATCTCGTAGGCGGCGCGGGCGCCGGTGAGGAAGTGTTGCGGGTCGAAGCTGGTGTCGGCGGCAGCGATGGCGGCGAGCCCGGCGGCGACCGGCGAGCCCGGCGCCGCGATGCCCTTGAGACGGTCGGGCGACACCGCGACCGGTGCCTCGGCGGCCTCGATGGGCCGGGGTGCCGTCGGCGCGTCGCTGCGGGTCGGCAGGGTCACCACCTTGTCGTTGGTGTTGGCGCTGCTGCGGGTGGCGTCACGCGGGGCGGCCGCGTCGCGCGTCGAGAACGGGTCGTAGGGCGGCCGCTCGCGGCCGGTCCGCTGCCCCAATACGCTGCGCAGCCGCAGAAAGATGAACACGGCGAGCGCGAGAAAAATGATGGTATAGATGTCAAACACGTCTCGCACGCTCTCGCAGACGTTGCAGGGACTCGTAAGGACGGCGTGTGGCTAACAAGGGGTCGACCGGGCGAGTTCCGACCGGGTGGATGTCGAACGCGCGGGTGCCGACGCCCTGGCTGCCACGATCCGGGTTGCCATGATCTAGGTACGCTCGCGTTGCCGGTCCAGGGGCGGCACGGAAACCCGCCGCCGGTCCGGGGTTGTGGTTACCGGGTCGGAGACCGTCGAGCGGACGGCCTCTCCGGCCAGGTTGCTCTTCGGGTTGCTCTTCGGCGTCATGCGCCGCAGCGTATCGTCGACCCACGGGCATACCTCGGATTTGTGACTGCTTCCGGGTGCAAGATCAATGAAAATCGGCAAGTGGTTGGTGGCCGGCCTGGTGCTTCTCCCGCTCGCGGAGCTGATCGCCTTCCTGATCGTTTCGGCGTTCTTCGGCGTCTCCGGCGCGGCCGTGCTGCTGATCGCCGGCTCGGGGGCCGGGATCTTGATCCTGTATCGGAGAGGACCACGGTGGCTGCAGGATGTCCGCGACCTGCTGTCGGGGCGATTTGCCGCGCAGGGCAGCGAGCGGACCGTGCCGGCCATCCCGGCGCTCGCCGCCGTGCTGCTCGCGATCCCGGGCTTCCTCACCGACCTCGCCGCCCTCCTGGTGCTGGTTCCGTCGGTGCGGACCCGGCTCGACACCCTGCTCGGCACCGGCGGGCCACCGGGCGCGCCCGGCCCCGCCTTCACGCGCCGACGCCATCCGGGCGCCGGACCCGTCGTCGACCTCGCGCCGGACGAGTGGGAGGTGCTGCCCGAGCCGAAGCGGCGCCGCCGCAAGCGCCCCCACACGGAAGGCTGAACACGGCGGAAGACCGAACACTGTATCAGGATGATGACCGAAACCCGTCCGACGGCCGCGTCCCGGACCCGCCGGAGCCCGGCTTGTCGGGTCCGGCGGGCTGTGTTAGCCACGCGCCACCCGCCGGAACCGCCGGCGGCGACGGATTTTCGGCTCGAGGTCACGCGGGCGCCTGCTCGCGGTCAGGAGAGGTCATGGCCACCACCAACGGCGGCGACGCGGCCGCCCCGCAGGCGCAGCCCCAGGGGCCGTCGCTCAACGTGCTCGCGCAATACGTGAAGGATTTCTCGTTCGAGAATCCGAACGCGCCGCGCAGCCTCATGCAGCAGGGGCAACCGCCGCAGATCAGCGTGCAGGTCAACGTCAACACCACCCCGATGTCGAACACCGACTACGAGGTGGAGCTGAAGCTCGACGGCAAGGCCGAGGTCGGCGGCAACACGCTGTTCGGCTTCGAGCTCGTCTATGGCGGCGTGTTCCGGCTGCAGAACATCCCGCAGGACAACCTGCCGCCGCTCCTGATGATCGAGTGCCCGCGGCTCCTGTTCCCGTTCGCCCGCGAGATCGTCGCCAATGCGGTGATCAACGGCGGCTTCCCGCCTTTGCTGCTCGACCCGATCGACTTCGTCGGCCTGTTCCAGCAGCGCGTCGCGAACCTCCAGGCTCAGCAGGCCAGCGCCCAGGCCTGATCGCGCCGATCTTCGGCGTTCGAGCTTCGATGCCCGGCCTCGTGCCGGGCATCGTTGTCTGGTGGGGACGTTGCGCCGGGACTTGGCGCCCCGTCCTCATCCGGCCGCGCGCGTCTCCTCGGCCGCCTCCTCGGCCGCCGGCTCGGGGGCGGGCTCGGGGGCCGGCAGATAGTCCTTCCAGATCGCCTGGTCGCCGAGCGTGCCGACGAAGGCGCGGTGGGCGACGAGCTCGGCCGCGTCGAGGCGGGGCGCGAGCGGGGTCGGACGGGCGCGGACCTGCCGCACCGTCTCGCCGACCTCGACCGAGGCGACATCGGCACTGACGAGATCGAGCGAGACCTGCCGGGCCTCGATCAGCTCGAGATAGACCTCGGCCAGAAGCTCGGAATCGAGCAACGCGCCGTGCTTGACGCGGCGTGACGTGTCGATGCGGTAGCGCGCGCACAGATCGTCGAGCTTGTTCGAGGCGCCCGGGAATTTCCGCCGTGCGAGTTGCAGCGTGTCGACGATGCGGGTGCGCGGCAGGGCCGCGATGCCGCACCGCTCCAGCTCGGCATTGATGAAGCCGAGGTCGAACATCCCGTTGTGGGCGATCAGCGGCGCGTCGCCGATGAACGCGACGAACTCGTCGACGATGTCGGCGAACAGCGGCTTGTCGGCCAGAAACTCGGCCGACAGCCCGTGCACGGCGAACGCCTCGGCCGGCATGTCGCGCTGCGGGTTGAGGTATTTGTGGAACGTCCGGCCGGACGGCAGGCGGTTGACCAGCTCGATGCAGCCGATCTCGACCAGGCGGTCGCCCTTGAGGGGGTCGAGGCCGGTGGTCTCGGTGTCGAACACGATCTCGCGGATGGTCATCTGGCCTCGCGCTCACGCCGTCGTCTGGTCGGGCGGTCGCGATCGCGGTGCCCGACTGGGGAGGGCGGCCAGAATGGCACGGACTTGGGCGCGGGCGGAATCGAAGCCGCCGGAGCTGTCCACGACAAAATCGGCGCGCCGACGCTTCTCGGCGTCCGGCATCTGCTTGGCGAG
Source organism: Rhodoplanes azumiensis (assembly GCF_042682915.1). Lineage (NCBI taxonomy): Bacteria > Pseudomonadati > Pseudomonadota > Alphaproteobacteria > Hyphomicrobiales > Nitrobacteraceae > Rhodoplanes > Rhodoplanes azumiensis. Next base: position 37,323 of record NZ_JBHUIW010000027.1, read on the forward strand.
GATGGCGGCGAACTTCTCCGCCGTCATGCCGGGCCGGCGCAGCACGCGGGCGCGTTGAAGGTCGGCCGGTGCCGAGACGACGACGACGTGATCGACGCGGGCGTCGCCGCCGGTCTCGAACAGCAGCGGAATGTCGAGCACCGCGACAGGCACGCCGGCAGCTCGCGCTTCGGCGAGGAACGCCTCCTCCTCGCGGCGGACCAGCGGGTGGACGATCGCCTCCAGCGTCTTCAGGGCGGCGGGATCGTTCAGCACGCGGGCCGCGAGCCTCGTTCGGTCGATCCGGCCGTCGACCGTGACGCCCGGAAACGCCGCCTCGACCGGCGCCACCGCGTCGCTTTCGTAGAGCCGATGGACCGCCGCGTCGGCGTCGTGCACGGGTACGCCCGCTTCGGCGAACATGCGGGCCGTCACCGACTTGCCCATGCCCACCGATCCGGTCAGCCCGATGATGCGCATCGTCGCGGTCATCGTCGCCCTCTTGGCCGCCCGTTGGCCGCCCCTTGGCCGGCTCGTCCGGCGCCGCCTCATCCGGCCAGGCAGCCCTCGCGGCGCAGGAAGGCGAGCAGAGCGAACAGCGGCAAGCCCAGAATGGTGAAATGGTCGCCGTCGATCCGCTCGAAAAGATGACTCCCCAACCCTTCGAGCTGATAGGCGCCGACGCTGGTCGTCACCGCGTCGCCCGCCGTGTCCAGATAGGCGTCGAGGAAGCGATCGGTGAGCCGCCGCATGGTGAGCCGCGCCGTCTCGACATGGCTGAAGATCACCCGCCCGTCCTTGGCGACGGCCACGGCCGAATGAAGCGCGTGGGTCTGGCCGCCGAGCGCCTTGAGCTGCTCGCGCGCGGTGTCGCGGCTGTCCGGCTTGTTGAAGCGGCGGTCACCGAGCGCCAGCGTCTGGTCGGCGCCGATCACGTAATGGCCGGGGAAGCGGGCCACGGCGACGCGGGCCTTCTCGCGCGCCAGCAGCAGCGCCGCCTGATCGGGCGCCACCGGGCCGCCGCGCGTCTCCACGGCGCGCTCGTCGATGTCGGCGTCCGTCACCTCGAGCGGAAAGCCGGCGGCCGCCAGGATGGCGCGTCGCACCGCGCTCTTCGAAGCGATCACCAGCGGTGTCGGGGAAAGCCAGAGCATCACGCGTCGTCCGTTACTCGCTGCCGAGCTGGCGGCGGCGCTCGGCGAGCAACGCCATCACGGCAGCGGCCGTCTCCTCGATCGAGCGACGCGTCACGTCGATCAGCGGCCAGCCGTTGCGGGCGCATAGGCGGCGCGAATAGGTGATCTCCTCGGAGACCGCCTCCTGGTCGATATATTGGTCGTCCTCCTGATGGGCCTTGAGGCCGAGCAGGCGATTCTGGCGGATCGCGACGATCCGTTCGGGGCTGGCGAACAGCCCGACCACCAGCGGTTTCTTGAGATCCTCGAGGCCGGGCGGCAGCGGCACGCCCGGCACCAGCGGAATGTTGGCGGTCTTGACGCCACGATTGGCGAGATAGATCGAGGTCGGCGTCTTCGACGTGCGTGACACCCCGACCAGCACGACCTCGGCGCGCTCCAGGTCGTCGGCCATCTGCCCGTCGTCGTGCATCATCGTGTAGTTGAGCGCATCGATGCGCTTGAAGTACTCGGCGTCGAGGGCGTGCTGGGCGCCGACCTTGGGGGTGGCTTCGGCGCCGAGATGAGACTCGAACAGCCGCAGCACCGGACCGAGGATCGACAGACAGGGCAGGCCGAGATCCCGGCACGTCGCCTCCAGCCGGTCGATCAGGGCCGCATCGAGCAGCGTGTAGAGGATGACGCCGGGCTCCTGCTCGATCTCGGCGAGCACATGGTCGAGCTGCTTGTTGGTCCGCACCGCCGGATAGACGTGCTCGACCGCCGACACCTGGGTGTACTGCGCCGTGGCGGCGCGCGCCACCGTGATCAGCGTCTCGCCGGTCGAGTCGGACACGAGATGCAGGTGGAAGAAGCTGGTCGGCTTGCTCATCGCGATCCAGGGACGGCGTTCGGGACGACTGTGGACGGCCGGGGAAAACCCCCCTCCGCCGCCACCGCCACCGGGTGGTGCGGCACGTCCCGGCCCGGCCCGGATCACATATTCACAAGACGGGAGAACGAGTCCCGGATTTATACGCCTTCAATGTGGAGAGCGGCAATGGTATCACCCCGGGCGGTCGATCGCACGGCCCAAGCCCCTCTGCGACAAAGACTCCCGGCGCTCGGCCGCGGGGTTGCCTCCGGACCCGGAACGGTGGATGACGGTGTGGACGAGGGTGGATGCCGTGTGGACACCCGAGTCGTGAGTCTTTTCCAGCCCCCAATAGACTCAACAATGAAGATTCACTTAATCTTTTGAATGAGCAGATGACCAGGCCCGATATGCCCAGCTCCGTCTCGACGACGACCCCGACCCGTAAGCTTCTCGACGTGTTGGCCGGCAAGAGGCAGGCGGTGCCTCCGGTCTGGATGATGCGTCAGGCCGGACGATACCTGCCCGAGTACCGGGCGACGCGCGAGCAGGCGGGGAGCTTCCTCGACCTCTGCTACAACCCGACGCTCGCCGCCGAGGTGACGTTCCAGCCGATCCGGCGCTTCGGTTTCGATGCGGCGATCCTGTTCTCCGACATCCTGGTGGTGCCGCACGCGCTCGGCCAGACGGTGCGATTCACGGCGGGCGAAGGCCCGCAGCTGGAGCCGGTGGTGACCGCCGAGACCGTCGGGCAGTATGCCGGCGCCTTCGACAAGACGAAGCTCGCCGCCGTGTTCGAGGCCGTCAAGCTGATCCGGGCCGGATTGCCGGCCGAGACGACCTTCCTGGGCTTCTGCGGCGCGCCGTGGACGGTCGCGACATACATGGTGGCCGGGCAAGGCACCCCGGATCAGGGGCCGGCACGGCTCCTCGCCTATCGGGATCCGAAGACCATGCAGACCCTGATCGACAGCCTGGTCGAGGCGTCGATCACCTACCTCGTCGAGCAGTTCCGCTGCGGTGTCGACGCCGTGCAGGTGTTCGACACCTGGGGCGGCATCCTGCCGCCCGCCGAGTTCGACCGCTGGGTGATCGATCCGGCGAAGCGCATCGTCGATGGTGTGCGGGCGCAGGTGCCGGGGGCGAAGATCATCGCCTTCCCGCGTGGGGCCGGAACTCAGCTCGAGCGCTTCGTCGACCGCGTGCCGGTCGACGCCGTCGGGCTCGACTGGACCATGGACCTTCGGTTCGCGCGCGAGCGCATCCAGAGTCGGGTGGCCGTGCAGGGCAATCTCGACCCGCTGCTGCTGGTCGCCGGCGGCGATGCGCTCGACCGCGGCGTCGATGCCGTCATGGAGGCGTTCCGAGACGGTCCGTTCATCTTCAATCTCGGCCACGGCATCACGCCGGAGGCGCCGATCGAGAACGTCGAGCGCATGCTGGCGCGGGTGCGCGGCCGTTGACCGACGGCGCCGGTCCGCGACGGGGCGAGCTCGCCTCGCCGAGCCGGCGCGTCCTTCGCGCCGTGATCGGGCTGTTGATCCCGGTCGCGGCTGCGGTCGGCCTGATCCTCCTGGTGCCGATCGATCTCTACGACTGGATGAAGGCGGCCCATCTCGTCACCGTGACGGCCTGGGTGGCCGGAATGCTGGCGCTGCCGCCGCTGTTCGCCCTGCATGTCGGGGCAGGGCCGGGTCCGGTGGCCGACATGCTCGGGCTGATCGAGCACCGCCTCATCCGGCATCTCGTCAATCCGGCCATGGTGGCGACATGGGGGTTCGGCGGCTGGCTGGTGTGGGAGGGCGGCTGGATCGCCAGCGGCTGGTTCCATGGCAAGCTCGCGCTCGTCATCCTGTTGTCGGCCGTGCACGGTAGCGTCTCGGCCGAGACCCGCCGGCTGGCCCGCCCCGGCGGCCTGGAAAAGGCCCGCAGCCGGCGCGGATTCTACATGGTTCTCAACGCCGTGGGGGTGTCGTCGGGGGTCGGGACCGTGATTCTGGTGATCGTGAAGCCCTTCTGAACGGCAACCTGCACGTCGTTTCACCAGGCAACGCTCTTGCGTGCCTCGCCCTCTTTACCTATGTTGGCGCCATCTCCCCGAACGCAGGCAGATGCAATCGATCAAGGCCCCCCGGGGCCGAAGCGCAGCATCGGGGCCCAGAGGCCTAAGCCCGTCTGCCCAAAGACCTGCGACATCTCCCTTCCAGCGACGAGCGGAATTGACCCGCCGATCCACAGGACAACCCGCATGCGGGAAATGAAGCTTCAGGATCTCAAGTCGAAGAGTCCGACCGAATTGCTGGCGTTCGCCGACGAGCACGAGGTCGAGAACGCCTCGACCATGCGCAAGCAAGAGCTGATGTTCGCCATCCTCAAGCAGCTCGCGCAGAAGGACGTCGAGATCATTGGTGAAGGCGTCGTCGAGGTGCTGCAGGACGGCTTCGGCTTTCTGCGCTCCCCGGAGGCCAATTATCTTCCCGGCCCGGACGACATCTACGTCTCTCCCTCGCAGATCCGCCGGTTCGGCCTGCGGACCGGCGACACCATCGAAGGTCAGATCAGGAGCCCGAAGGAAGGCGAACGCTACTTCGCGCTGCTCAAGGTCAACACGATCAATTTCGAGGATCCGGAGAAGGCGCGGCACAAGATCAACTTCGACAATCTGACGCCGCTCTATCCGGACGAGCGGCTGAAGATGGAGGTCGAGGATCCGACCAAGAAGGATCTGTCGGCCCGCGTCATCGACATCGTCGCGCCGATCGGCAAGGGTCAGCGCGCCCTGATCGTGTCACCGCCGCGCACCGGCAAGACGGTGCTCCTGCAGAACATCGCCCACGCCATCACGGCGAATCATCCCGAGTGCTATCTGATCGTTCTGCTGATCGACGAGCGCCCGGAAGAAGTGACCGACATGCAGCGTTCGGTGAAGGGCGAGGTGATCTCCTCGACCTTCGACGAGCCGGCCTCGCGTCACGTCCAGGTCGCCGAGATGGTGATCGAGAAGGCCAAGCGTCTGGTCGAGCATCAGCGCGACGTGGTGATCCTGCTCGATTCGATCACCCGCCTCGGCCGCGCCTACAACACCGTCGTTCCGTCCTCCGGCAAGGTGCTGACCGGCGGTGTCGACGCCAACGCTCTGCAGCGGCCGAAACGCTTCTTCGGCGCGGCACGCAACATCGAGGAGGGCGGCTCGCTGACCATCATCGCGACCGCGCTGATCGAGACCGGCAGCCGGATGGACGAGGTGATCTTCGAGGAGTTCAAAGGCACGGGTAACTCGGAGATCATTCTCGACCGCAAGGTCGCCGACAAGCGCACCTTCCCGGCCATCGACATCACGCGCTCGGGCACCCGCAAGGAAGAGCTGCTCACCGATAACCAGACGCTCAAGAAGATCTACGTCCTGCGCCGCATCCTCAATCCGATGGGCACCATGGACGCGATCGACTTCCTGCTCGACAAGCTGCGCAACACCAAGACCAACGGCGAGTTCTTCGACTCGATGAACACCTGAGGCGATGCGCGAGGTTCCGCAGCGGCTGGCCATCGGCGAGGCGCGCTGGCCCGAGGACCGAGCGCTGGTGGAGCGCCTGTTCCACGACTACGTCGCCTGGTCGGGCGACGCCTCGTCCCCCGAGACGATGGAGCGCGAAGCGTCCCGGCTGCCCGGGCGCTACGCCCGCCCGCACGGCTGCGTGCTGATCGCCCATGCCGGGCCGGATCCCGTCGGGGTCGCGGCCTATCGTCGGCGACGCAGCGGCGTCTGCGAGCTGACGCGGCTGTTCGTCCGTCCGGCGTTCCGCGGGCTGCGCATCGCCGAGGAGCTGGTGGCCGGCTTGGTGGACGCGGCGTCCGACGCCGGCTACCACGCCATGGTGCTGGAGGTCGGCGAGTCGATGACCATCGCCCGCGAGCTCTACGCTCTGTCCGGCTTCGTGCCGGACCGAAGCGGAGCGCCGTCGCGGCCCGGGCTCGTGGTGCTGCGACGCGTGCTCGGCCGGACCGGCCGGTCGGGCTGAGCGGGGCGGGGCCGTGTCACCTCAGGTGCGAGGCCGGGCGGTCGCCAGAACGCCCTGCAAGGCCTCGGGCGTCAGCACCGGACGGGAGCAGCGGCCGGCGAAGCACACGAAAGCGGCAGCCCCGGCGACCGTGGCGAATTTCTCTCTTGCCGGATGATTTGTCCTGAGACGGGATCCGTCACCGGCTTGGAGGAGAATACGCTCTGTGAACGGGAAGCGCTGCGCTGCACCAATGAGGGCAGCATTGTGCGGGGCTTGGCCGACCACCACGATCTCTGCTGCGCGAAGACGCAAGTCGAGGGCGTTCAGCAATCCCATATGGCCGAACAGGTTCGCGGCCGCGATGGGCAGGAGTCCGGCGAACAGCCGGTCGGCCCGCTCCCGAAAGGAGTCGTCGCCGGTCAGCACCGCGAGGCGCACGAGATTCTGAGCCGCAAGCCCGGTGTGGTTCGGGATGGCGTCGTCCTGGGTCGACGTCGGTCGGACGATCAGCCCCTCGGCATCGTCTGCCGTGAGGAAATAGCCGCCGGTGTCGGGATCGGCGTGGTGTTTTTCCAGCGCGGACTGCCAAGTCACGCCTTTGTCGAGGACATCCGGCTCGCCGGTGGCCTCGTGCAGGGCCAGGGCGGCGCGGATCATGGCGGCATGGTCGGAGGCCAGTCCGGGGAAGAGCAGGCGGCCGTCACGCCAGGAATGGCCGAGCCGACCGTCGCGGGTCATCGTCGCGGCGATGACGTCGAAGGCGCGGCGGGCGAGGGCGATCCAGCCCGGCTCGTCCAGGAGCGCGCCGGCATTGGCGAGCGCCGCGATGATCAGGCCGTTCCAGTCGGCCAGGATCTTGTCGTCGAGACCCGGCCGGACGCGACGTTCACGCGCTTTTAAGACGCGTTGACGCATTGCAAAAAGGCGACGTTCGAGATCGCCATCCAACGGACGCAAGGCAAAGTCCCGTCCGGTCCGGGTGCGGGCGTGCTCGTCGAGCAGCGCGAGGCGGTTCAGGATCGAGTGCCCTTCGAAGTTGCCGGCCGGGGTGACGTCGTAGATCCGAGCGAACAGCTCGGCGTCGTCACGGCCGACCGCAGCCGCGATCTCGTCCGGTCGCCAGACGTAGAACTTGCCCTCTTCGCCTTCGGAATCGGCGTCGAGCGAGGCCGCGAAGGCGCCCTCCGGCGTCGCCATCTCGCGCACCAGCCAGCCGACCGTCTCGGCCGCCCGTTGGCGGAACAGGGGATGGCCGGTACGGGCATGGGCGAGCGCCAACAGCTCGAGCAGCTGGGCGTTGTCGTAGAGCATCTTCTCGAAATGCGGCACCAGCCACCGATCGTCGACCGAGTAGCGCGAGAAGCCGCCGCCGAGATGGTCGTAGATGCCGCCCTCGCACATCCGCTCCAGCGACAGATTCACCAGATCGAAATAGACGTTGGTGCGGTGCAGCAGGTCTGCGCCGGTGTCGACCCGCTGGCCGGCCCGCCACAGCAGCTCGAGCAAGGCGGGTTGTGGGAACTTTGGTGCACCGCGAAGACCGCCATTGCCGATGTCGATCAGCCCGGCGACTTGGCGAGCGACCTGGTCGAGCTCCGCGACCCCGAGCGTCACGGCGGCGTCGGCGCGGGCGCGGGCCGCCAGGCGCCCCATCAGGGCCTTGCGATTGTGGTCGATGCGCTCCGGCTCCTCCCGAAACAGCCGTGCAACTTCCTGCAAGACTTCGGGAAAACCGGGACGCCCGTAGCGTGAGGCGGGGGGAAAGTAGGTGCCGCCCCACACCGGCTCGCCATCCGGGGTGAGGAACATGGTCAGCGGCCAGCCGCCCTGCTCGCCGAGATGGTGCAGTGCACCCATGTAGATCTGGTCGATGTCGGGTCGCTCCTCGCGGTCGACCTTGATGTTCACGAACAGGTCGTTCATCAGCGCCGCGATCGCCGGGTTCTCGAAGCTCTCGTGCGCCATCACGTGGCACCAGTGGCAGGCCGCGTAGCCGACCGAGAGGAGGATCGGCTTGCCGGTCCGCTTCGCCTCCGAAAGAGCCTCCGAACCCCACGGCCACCAGTCGACCGGATTGTGCCGGTGCTGCAGCAGATAGGGGCTGGTCTCGTGGGCCAGGCGGTTCTCACGCGCTTCGTGCGCGGTGCGGTCTGAGGCAGGGGTGTCCATCGGGGCTCCGGGGGTTTTCGGCATAGTGGCGAAGAACCGCCGAGCCGGCGAGGGGTGCCGGTGCCGCGGGGAAAGGAACCGATAAGGGTCAGTCGGCGAGACCGAGGAAGGTGGCGAGCGCCTGGTTCAGGGTGACCAGGCTCGAGCGGTCGAGACGACCGATCCGGTATCCGAGCTTCGTGGTCGGCACGGTGACGATCTTGTCGACCATGGCCCAGGAGTCGACGAGCAGGCCTGAGTCAGCCGATGCGGCGACTTTGAAGCGGACAAAGGTGAGGGGAGCGTCCGAGCGCGTGAGGGGACAGATGGTGACGGATGCGGTTCGGTCGAAGCGGTCGCTCTGGACGATGATGGCGGGTCGGGGCTTGCCGGTGTAACCGGTCCCGGCCGCGACGGTCCAGATGTCGCCCCGCCTCACCGGGCCGTCTCGGGACGGCGCCACCAGTCATCCTCGGGATCGGTCGGGGTTCCGCAGTCGTCGGAATCCGGGTCCGCGAGCCACGACACGGCGTCGACGAAGGCCTGGTCCTCTGCTTCTGTCGGATGGGCCGCGAGCGCGGCGGATTCGGCGCGGGCGCGGGTCGTGAAGACCTCGGCGCGCGTGTCCGGAACCCAAAGCTGGACGAGTCGGTATCCCTTCGCACGCATGCGGCGGCGGTGTGCTCCGACCTTTTCGCGGGATGACGGCGGGTTGCCGGGCGCGGAGGCGGGTTCGGCGGTCCGAACAGACTTGCGGCGGAGCTCGGAGTCGCGCTTCGTCGGGGTTCTGGGCACGCCGGGACTCCTCGGTTACATGTAACTTTACCCGAACGGGGCGAGGGACGCAAAAGGCGAGCGAAGGATGCAGAGCCATGACACCGTCTTCGCCCTCTCCTCGGGCCGGCCGCCGGCGGCGATCGCCGTCGTGCGGGTCTCGGGGCCGCAGACAGCCGACGCGCTCGCGGCGCTGATCGGGCGGGTGCCCAAGGCCCGGCATGCGACGCTCGCCACGGTGCGGGAGCCGGCGAGCCGGGAGGCGATCGATCAGGCCGTGGTGCTGTGGTTTCCGGGACCGGGCAGCGAGACGGGCGAGGATACGGCGGAATTCCAGCTCCATGGCGGCCGCGCCGTGATCGCCGCCGTGCTGAAGGCGCTCGCGTCCGTCCCGGGCTGCCGTATGGCGGAGCCCGGCGAGTTCACGCGGCGGGCGTTCCACAAGGGCAAGCTCGACTTGACCCGGGTCGAAGGGCTCGCCGACCTGATCGCGGCCGACACCGACGCGCAACGCCGGCAGGCGCTGAGCCACCTCAAAGGTCTGCTCGGGGACCGGGCGGAGGGATGGCGGCGCCGGCTGATCGAGGCACAGGCCCTGGTCGAGGCCGGTCTCGACTTTTCGGACGAGGGGGATGTGCCGGCCGGACTGCTGGCGCCGGCGCTGGCGCAGGTGACGGTGTTGCGCGACGAGATTCGTCGCGCACTGGAGGACGGGGGGCGGGGCGAGCGGTTGCGCGATGGATTCGTCGTCGCGATCGCGGGGCCGCCCAATGCGGGCAAGTCGAGCCTGCTGAACCGGATCGTCCGCCGCGAAGCGGCGATCGTGTCGCCGATCCCGGGCACGACCCGGGATGTCGTCGAAGTGCATCTCGACCTCCGCGGGCAGCCCGTGACACTGCTCGACACCGCAGGGCTGCGCGACACCGACGATCCGGTCGAGCAGGAGGGGGTTCGGCGGGCGCGTGAGCGGGCGGGCGGGGCCGATCTGGTGCTGTGGGTGCAGGACGCGCAGGATCGTACAGAAGTCCCACCCGAGGATATTCGGCATCGCGCCTGGACGGTATCGACCAAGATCGATCTGGCCGGCGCAAGAGGGCCGGCCGAATCCAGGATCGCCGGGAGGCAGTTCTTCACCTCTGCGGTTACGGGCGACGGGATTCCCGAGCTGCTGGCGGCCCTTCAAGCCGAGGCCGAAGCGCAAGTCGGGGTCGGCGAGCCGGCTTTGGTCGTCCGGGCTCGGCATCGGGTGGCCTTGGAGGAGACCGCCGCGGCGCTCGACCGGGCGCTCGCGCAGCGAACCGGCAGCGACGAGCTGGTGGCCGAGGATCTGCGCCTTGCGGCGCGGTCGCTCGGGCGGCTGGTCGGTCGGGTCGACGTCGAGGACATCCTCGACGTCATCTTTCGTGATTTCTGCATCGGCAAATGATAGATGCGCGGGACGGCGCCGCATTTTAGCCGCCGGGTTTCGCGTGTTTCACGTGAAACACCGCCCTCAACCCCCGACCCGACCATGGAAACACGCTTCGACGTCATCGTGATCGGAGGCGGACATGCCGGCTGCGAGGCGGCCGCGGCCGCCGCCCGCATGGGCGCCCGCACGGCGCTGGTGACCCATCGGTTCGCGACCATCGGGGCCATGTCGTGCAATCCGGCCATCGGCGGGCTCGGCAAGGGCCATCTGGTCCGTGAGGTCGATGCGCTCGACGGCCTGATGGGTCGTGTCGCCGACCAGGGCGGGATACAGTTCCGGGTTCTGAACCGCCGCAAGGGACCGGCCGTGCGCGGCCCGCGCTGTCAGGCCGACCGCGCGCTCTATGCGGCCGCCATGCAGGTCGCGATCCGGGCGACCAGAAACCTCTCGGTCATCGAGGGCGAGGCCGATGATCTCCTGGTCCGCGACGGCCGGGTGATCGGGGTCCGCCTGGCCGATGGGCGGGAATTCGGCGCCGGGGCCGTGGTCGTGACCACCGGCACGTTCCTGCGCGGCCTCGTTCATATCGGCGAACGGACCATTCCGGCAGGGCGCGTCGGCGAGGCGCCGGCGCTCGGCCTGTCCGGGGCGCTCGAACGCGCCGGGTTGACGCTCGGGCGCCTCAAGACCGGCACGCCGCCGCGACTCGACGGCCGCACGATCGACTGGGCCGCGTTGGAGCGCCAGCCCGGCGACGATCCGGCGGAGCCGTTCTCCGTGCTCACGGACCGGATCGACACGCCCCAGATCGAATGCGGGATCACCCGCACCGTGGACGCGACGCATGCGGTGATCCGGGCCAACGTCCATCGCTCGCCGATGTATTCCGGGCAGATCGCCAGCCGTGGCCCGCGCTACTGCCCGTCGATCGAGGACAAGATCGTCCGGTTCGGCGAACGGGACGGGCACCAGATCTTCCTGGAGCCGGAGGGGCTCGACACCGACACGGTCTATCCGAACGGGATCTCCACGTCGCTGCCCGAGGAGATCCAGGCGGCGCTCGTCGCGACCATTCCCGGGTTGGAGCGAGCCGTCATCACGCGGCCCGGCTACGCGATCGAGTACGACCACGTCGACCCGCGCGAGCTGACGCCGGCGCTGGAGACCCAGCGCCTCGCCGGGCTTTTTCTCGCCGGGCAGATCAACGGTACGACGGGTTACGAGGAGGCGGCGGGTCAGGGCCTCGTCGCCGGGCTCAACGCCGCGGCGCGGGCGGGCGGTGGCGCCGCGATCGTGTTCGACCGTGCCGAGAGCTATCTCGGCGTGATGATCGACGACCTGGTCACCCGCGGGGTGTCCGAGCCGTACCGGATGTTCACGTCGCGGGCCGAGTACCGGTTGACGCTGCGGGCAGACAATGCGGACCAGCGCCTCACCGACCGCGGGATCGCGCTCGGATGCGTCGGGCCCGAGCGCACGGCCCGGCATCGCGCCAAGATGGCGGCGCTGGACGCCGCGCGCGACCTTGCGCGATCCCTGTCGGTCACGCCGACCGAGGCCGCGCGGCACGGTCTGGCCCTGCGCAAGGACGGTCAGCGCCGCAGCGCCTTCGATCTGTTGTCCTACCCGGAGATCGGGCTCGCCGACGTCGCCCGGATCTGGCCCGCGCTTTCCGCGCTCGCTCCTGCGATCGGCGAGCAGTTGGAGATCGACGCCAAATATGCCGTCTATCTCGATCGCCAGACCGCCGACATCGCAGCGTTCCGGCGTGACGAGGGCGTTTCGATCCCGCCCGACCTCGACTACGCGGCCGTGACCGGGCTTTCGAACGAGGTCCGGACGAAGTTCTCGGCCGCACGTCCCGCGACCCTCGGCCAGGCCGGCCGCATCGACGGCGTCACGCCGGCGGCCCTGATGCTGCTCGCGGCCCATCTCCGGCGGCCCGGCCGCGGACGGACCGGGACGGGGCAGGGGTGATGCCCGTTTCCGCCGAGCACACCATCAATCCTCGTGGTGAGGAGCGGCCGAAGACCGCGTCTCGAACCATAAGGCCATCGTGGGTCGTCTGTGCTGGATCGGCTCCCCATCCGAGGGGCTGTCGACCCTGGCCTCGTGGTTCGAGGTCCGCTGCGCGGGCGCCTCACCATGAGCGGTCAGGCCCGCGCCCGTGGGGACGCCGGTGCGGGCCCGCTTTCTCCCGTCACTTCGAGGGGCTCGACCGCAGGTCGAGCCTCGAAGGGCGACGGCCCCGGCAAGCAGCTCGTGGGCACGGTCCATGAAACCTGCCAAGACGCTCCCGGCCATCGACCCGGCCGATCGCGCCGCCGCTCTCGCGCTGACGCCCGTTTCACGTGAAACAGCGGCGCGACTCGATCGCTTCGTCGAGTTGCTGCTCGCCCGGCAGGCCATCATGAACCTGATGGCGCCGTCGACGATCCCGACCCTGTGGACCCGGCACATCGCCGACTCGCTGCAGCTTCTTCGCCTGATCCGACCGGATGCCCGGATCTTCGTCGACCTCGGATCGGGCGGGGGCTTCCCCGGCCTGGTGCTCGCCTGCGCCCTCGCGGATCGCGCGGGCGCTGCCTTTCACCTGGTCGAGGCGACGCGGAAGAAGGCGGCCTTCCTGCGCGACGTCGCCGCGGATCTCGAACTTCCGGTCACGGTCCACGCCGAACGGATCGAGGACTTCGATCGAAAAAAGCCGGTCGTCCCCGATATCACCACGGCGCGGGCGCTCGCGCCGCTTCCGGTTTTGCTCGGCTACGTTTATCCTTTGTTGACCAAGACAGGGTGCGCCTTGCTCGCCAAGGGTCAAGATGTAGAGGCCGAATTGACCCAGGCATCTAAATCTTGGAGGATCACGGCCGACCTCGTTCCGAGCGTGACCAGCCCGGAGGGTCGGATCGTCGTCGTCCGCGGCCTCGAGCGCGCTCGATGACCCGACCGATGGACCCGCCCCGTTGCCGCCGCACGGCCCGTGCCGGCGCTCGACCGGTCCGAACCGAAAGCCACTGACATGTCCGACCAACGTCCCGGCGACGCGATGCCGATCCCGCATGCGGGTCCGCCGCCGCGCCCGCGTGTGCTCGCCATCGCCAACCAGAAGGGCGGGGTCGGCAAGACCACCACGGCCATCAATCTCGGCACCGCCCTCGCCGCCACGGGCGAGGAGGTGCTGGTCATCGACCTCGATCCGCAGGGCAACGCCTCGACCGGGCTCGGCATCGACCACAAGAGCCGCGAGGTCTCGACCTACGACGTGCTGGCCGGCGGCGCGACCTTGCGCGAGATCGTGCGGCCGACCGCGGTGCCGCGCCTCGCGATCGCGCCCTCGACCCTCGACCTCGCCGGCCTCGAGCTGGAGATCGGCCAGGAGCGCGACCGCTCGTTCCGGCTGCGCGAGGCGATCACGGCCCTCAACGCGGATCCGACCGAGCCGCCCTACACCTATGTGCTGGTCGACTGCCCGCCCTCGCTCAACCTGCTCACCATCAACGCCATGGCGGCGGCGGACGCGATCCTGGTGCCGCTGCAGTGCGAGTTCTTCGCCCTCGAAGGTCTGTCGCAGCTCCTCAAGACGGTCGAGCAGGTGCGCTCCGCCCTCAACCCCGCGCTGACCATCCACGGCATCGTGCTGACCATGTACGACGCCCGCAACAATCTCTCCGGCCAGGTGGTCGAGGACGTGCGCGCCTTCATGGGCGAGAAGGTCTACGACACCGTGATCCCGCGCAACGTGCGGGTGTCGGAGGCGCCGTCCTACGGCAAGCCGGTCCTGGTCTACGATCTCAAATGCGCCGGCAGCGAGGCCTATCTGCGCCTCGCCACCGAGGTGATCCAGCGCGAGAAGGCGCTCGTCCGCCCGCTCGCCGGCTGAGCCGCCGTCTCGTCATTTCACATACAAAGTATATCGAGTACCCCGGGAGACCAGAATGGCCGAAGACGCCCCGCGATCGCGACTGGGACGCGGGCTCGCCGCGCTGATCGGCGACGTCGAGCCGTCACAGGCGGGCGGTCCCGCCGCGGCCCGCGCCCGTCCCGGCGCGCCGGCTGCCGCGGCCGAGCCGCCGCGCCCCGGCCGCAAGGTGCCGATCGCCTTCATCCGGGCGAACCCGAGAAACCCGCGCCGCAGCTTCGCCGAGGCCGAGCTCGCCGAGCTCGCCGACTCGATCAAGGCGCACGGGCTGATCCAGCCGATCGTCGTGCGCGCCGTGAAGGACGCGGCCGACGCCTACGAGATCATCGCCGGCGAACGCCGCTGGCGCGCCGCGCAGCGCGCCGCCCTGCACGAGGTACCGGTCGTCGTCCTCGACGTGACCGACGGCGAGGCGCTCGAGCTCGCCATCATCGAGAACGTGCAACGCGCCGATCTCGACCCGATGGAAGAGGCGGCCGGCTATCAGGCGCTGATCGACAACTACGGCTACGTCCAGGACGACGTGGCGAAGACGGTCGGCAAGAGCCGCAGCCACGTCGCCAACACGCTGCGACTCCTGAAGCTGCCGGAGTCCGTCAAGGCGCTGGTCTCGGCCGGCGAGCTCACCGCCGGCCACGCCAAGATGCTGGTCGGCGAGCCGGACGCCGAGGCGCTGGCGAAGCGGATCGTCGCGCAGGGCCTCAACGTGCGCCAGGTCGAGGCGCTGGTCCGCAAGGACACCGGCGGGCCCCGCCCGGGGCCGAAGCCGAAGACGCCGGCGAAGCCCAAGGACGCCGACACGCGGGCGTTGGAGAAGCGCCTCTCCGACGCGCTCGGCCTCACCGTGTCGATCGACCACAAGGGCGAGGCCGGCACGCTGCACATCCACTACCGCGACCTCGATCAGCTCGACGACGTGACCCGCCGGCTCGAAGCCGGCTGAGGGTCGGGGCGCGCGATCGAAGCCGAGGCGGCTCCCGTCCGCCCGGCGAAGCGCCGCTCATGATAAATCACATGTGATCGCGCAAATCGCGTATTTCTGATCGCCACAACCGCGATCAAGGCTAAACTGTGGCATCACACGTCGGCGGCGGGGCGGCAAAACGCCGGCCGCGGGCGCGAGGCTATCCCCGCGCAGGGCGGACCGGCTCGGCTGGCCCGGCAGCTCAAGGAGGACAGGGCGATGGGACCGAGGCGAGCCGCATTTCGTCTGATCCTCGTGTTGGCCATCCTGGTCGGCTCGACCGTCTCGGGGCTCGCTCAGCGGCGCGTCGCCCTGGTGATCGGGAATGCCAAGTACAAGTACGAAGCGAGCCTCGAGAATCCCCACAAGGACGCGATCGACATCGCCGGAATCCTCCGTCGTGCGGGCTTCGACCTCGTCGGCGGACGTGCCCTGCTCGATCTCGACAAGAGCCAGATGGAGCGCGCCACGCGAGAATTCGGTGTCGCGGCCCGGGACGCCGACGTCGCGCTCGTCTTCTATTCCGGCCATGGCCTGCAGATCGGCGGGACGAACTATCTGATTCCGACCGACGCCACCGCCGTGACCGAGGCCGATGTCGGCTTGACGATGCTCAGCATCGATCTCGTGATGGGCCAGCTCGAAGCGTCGCGCGCGCAGTTCAAGATGGTGCTGCTCGACGCCTGCCGGACCAATCCCTTCGCCCGCGGGGCGAAAGGCGGCGAGCGTGGTCTCGCCCAGATGCGGGCCCCGCGCGGAACCATCATCGGCTTCGCCACCCAGCCCGGCAATGTCGCGAGCGACGGCGCGCCGGGCGGCAACAGCCCGTACACGTCCGCGCTGCGTGAGCACATGATCCGGCCGGGGCTCGGCCTGTTCGAGCTCCTCAACGATGTCGGGCTCGCGGTGATGCGGGTGACCCGCGAGCGTCAGCAGCCCTGGATGGCCGCGTCACCGATCGAAGGGCGATTCTCCTTCGTCGCCCCGGCCATCATCGCGCCGCCGTCGCCGACCCCGTCTGCCATCTCGCAGAACCCGGTGACGTCCGTGCCGGTCCCGGTCGCTCAAGTCTCGGCGGGCGCGTCCCTCGATCTGATTCAGACGGCCTACAAGGCTCTCGCGGTGAAGAACTACGGGCTCGCCGAGCAGGTGCTGGCCGATGCGGCGCGCGTCGATCCGGCCTCGCCGCTGCCGTTCAGCTATCGCGGCTACACGGCCTTCATGCAGGCCAACGACCAGGTCGACATGGCCCGCCGCAAGCGCGTTCCGGCCGAGCGCGATGCCGCCGTCGCGGCGGCGCTGCGGCTGTACGGAGAGGCCTTTCGTCTGTACGACCGCGCGATCCTGACCGAGCCTCAGTACGCTCCGGTGCGTCGCCATCGCGGCAATGCCATCGTGGCCGTCTACAAGGCGCGACGCTTGGCGGGGATGTCGGTCCCGGCCGACATCCTCGATCGCGCCATCGAGGACTTCCGCGCGGCGGCCGAGCTGGACCCGACCTCGAAGACCAACGCGAACGCGCTCGGCGATGCCCTGCTGCTCGTTCAGCGCCCGCGTGACGCGATCGTCTGGTACGATCGCGCAGTCGCACTCGACCGCAGCTATGCGGCTCCCTACGACGGGCTCTGTCGAGCCCACGTTCAGCTGAACGATTTCGGCACGGCCCGGGACTATGCCCGCAAGGCGGCGCAGCGCGACGATGCCCTGCGTGGCATGGAGTGCCTCGGCCCGCTGGCGAGGGGACGTTAGAAGAGAATGGTCGTGCCTCGACCGGATCGCGACGCGATCCACCGACCGCGCTCGCGTCGGCCCGCGGGCGTCTCCGATCCGCCGGAATACGACGATGGGGTGACGTCGGCGAAGCTCCGAGTGCCCGCCGTCTTCGATTCGGCGTGGGCGCGGCGCTTGTGCCCTTCGCCTCTGCCAGCCCTACGCGTTGACGACGGGACACGCCGCGCCGATGGTCGGCGAGCCCGACGCCCCGGCGCCGACGACGCCGAAGGACACCGGAACCCGCGGGCTGGAGAAGCACAGCTCCGACACGCTCGGCCTTGCCGTCGCGATCGACCACGACGGCGAGACCGGCACGCTCGACATCCACGTCCGCGACATCGATCAGTGCGACGACGCGATCCGCCGGTCGGAAGCCGGCTGACGCGTGTGTCGCCACAGCGTCGGTATCGCGGTGCACCGACACCGAGGCGCGACATCCCGCCGACGGTTCCGCACGACAGTGCCGCTCTCCCGTCCCCGGCGCGCGGGGAGACGTGATCAGCGTCGTCGATCGAGGCTGCGGGATGCTCACGCCGCGCGGACGGCACTCAGGAACTTGCCGACCTCGGTCTTCAGCTTGGTGCTGTCGCCGGAGAGGAGCTGTGCGGCGGACAGCACCTGGCTGGCCGCCGAGCCGGTCTCCTGCGCGCCGACCCGCACGTCGCCGATGTTGGCCGACACCTCGCGGGTGCCGTGCGCGGCCTGCTGGACGTTGCGCGAGATCTCTTGGGTCGCGGCGCCCTGCTCCTCGACGGCGGCCGCGATGGTCGAGGAGATCTCGGACAGCTTTCCGATGGTGCCGGCGATCTCGCGGATCGCCGCGACCGAGCCTTGCGTCGCGCCCTGGATCTCGCCGATCTGCTGGCTGATCACGCCGGTCGCCTTGGCGGTCTCCTGGGCGAGTTGCTTGACCTCTGCGGCGACGACCGCGAAGCCCTTGCCGGCGTCGCCGGCGCGGGCCGCCTCGATGGTCGCGTTGAGGGCGAGCAGGTTGGTCTGGCCCGCGATGGTGTTGATGAGCTCGACGACGTCGCCGATGCGGTTCGCCGCTTCGGCCAGATCCTCGACCTGCTTGTTGGTGGCGTGCGCCTGCTCGACGGCCCCGCGGGCGACGCGCGCCGACTCCTGCACCTGACGGCTGATCTCCTGCACCGAGGACGACATCTCCTCGGTGGCCGAGGCGACCGACTGGACGTTGGAGGACGCGTCCTCGGCGGCGTTCGCGACGGTCGCGCTCAGCGACTGCGCGCGCTGCGCCGTGCCGGTGAGCGCATTGGCGGAGGCCTCCAGCTCGGTCGAGGCCGACGTGACGGTCTCGACGATCTCGCCGATCATCGCCTCGAAGTTCCGCGTGATCCGATCGACGCGCCGGCCGCGCTCGAGCTTCGCCTCGGCATCGGTCGCGGCCGCGGCGTCGGCCGCCTTCTTGTCGATCAGAGCCCGCTTGAAGATCTGCAAGGTCGTGGCGATGCGGCCGATCTCGGTGGCCTCGCCCTGGTGAGGCACCTCGGCGTCGAGATCGCCTCGCGCCAGCGCCTGCATGGGCGAGATCACCGAGGCGATTCCACGCGACACGTCGAAGACCAGATAGACGGCGAGGCCGATGCCGAGGAGTGCCGAGCCGCCGAGAATGATCATCATCAGATCGAAGGCTCGGTCGTATGTGGCGGACGCCTCTTTGGCGGCCGCGTCGGCGCCGGCGTTGTTGAGCGCGATGTTCTTGTTGAGGAGATCGTCGGCGGCCTTGCCGATCGGATAGACCTTCGTCTCGTTGAACGTCGAGACCTCGGTCGGCAGCTTGCCGGCGTTGGCACGCGACATCTCGATGACTTTCTTGACCCCTTCGTCGTAGAGCGCGGCCTGCTTCTTCCATTCGTCGAACGTTCGGCGCTCCTCCGGCGAGGAGATCAGCTTCTCGTAGGCCGCTGCGTACTTGGCGTTGCGATCGTAGTTCAGGGCCAGTGTCTTCTCGACCGCGGCCTTGGCCTCGGGCGTCTCGGCCAGCATATGGAGTCGCACGACGCTGCGAATGATGGTGACGCCGGCGCGCAGATCGGCCAGCGCTCGCACGCTCGGCAGCCAGTTCTCGGAGATCTCGACCGCTCGGGTGTTGATGGCTCGCATGCTGCTGATCGCGAGCAGTCCCATGCCCGTCATGCCGACGAGCAGGAGCGACACGACGATGGTGATCTTGGTGCGGATGGAGAGCCTGGCGAGCATGACCCGTGATCCTGGATCGACGTCTTCGGAATGCGAAGAATGCGTCGTTCGGGGGTGAAAGCGACCCCGACCGGCGTTTCGGCGCCTTTCGATGAGGGAGCTGGACCGCCACCCGGACGATCGGCGGGCCACGATCGCTCTTATAACGAGCCGAGTCCTACGGACGTGTTAATGGACGAAGCCGGTCCGTCGGGGTCGCGAAGCCGAAGTGGCGTGTCCGATCGAGTGCGGGGTGGCTTCGAGTGCACGTGATTACGATCGTCACGGCTCGCGGTCGGCCGTGTAGCCCATTCTGAATCCGCCCCAGTGCCGGCCTCGCACCGTGATGGGGGCCGAGCAGTCCTTCATCAACACGAAGATGCCGCCGCCCATGTCGCGCCGATAGGTCTGAAGGAGGAACGGCTTGGTGTTGCGCCCGGCGGCGAGCCCGGTGCGATCGGCGAACATGCGGCGGTTGCGGCAGTTCGCCGTGTTCCAGGCCGGATCGCCGGGGCGCTGTGGTTGCGAGAACTTCTTGTTGTGGGTCGGCAGATAGCCGTTGCGGTCGACCGCGGCGCAGAAGACGATCTGAGCGTTCTTGGTCAGCAGCGGCTCCTGCAGCGGCGGCAGCAGCCGGTCGCACAGCGCCGTGAACCGCGTCGTCACCTGTTGCGGATCGGTGCCCGGCACCGGCACGTAGCTCTCGTCGAACAGATCCGCCATGGTGATCTGATTCTCGTCCAGGGCGCGCTCGAACACGGCCCCGACCTCGCGGGCCGCCGCGGTGACGAGAGCGACGAAGGCGGTGTCGTCGGTCTCGACGCCGGTCCGAGCCGTGAGCAGCGCCAGCTCCTCGCTGCGCTTCAAGAGGCCGTGGACGCGCTGGTCGGCGGTACGCAGATCCGCGGAGGAGCGCGCGACGTTGTCGCTCATCGCCTCGAACGCCGCCTGCAGGGCGTCGCAGCGTCCCTGGATGTCCTGGTTGGCCTCGACGATCGAGCGCATGTCGCCGCGCATCCGCGTCATCGCGGGCCCGACATGGTCGATCACCTGCCGGATCGCCGCGGTGCCGGCCTGCACGGTCGCGGCGCGGCCGACCGTCGCGGCCGACTCGGCCATCAGGTCGCGCGTCTGCGTATCGAGCATGGTGAGCGTCGCGGCGATCTCGGCGGTCGCTTCCGAGGTCTGCTTGGCGAGCGCCTTCACCTCCTGGGCGACCACGGCGAAGCCCTTGCCGGCCTCGCCGGCGCGCGCCGCCTCGATGGTCGCGTTCAGCGCCAGAAGATTGGTCTGGCGGGCGATCGCGTCGATGCCGCCGGCCGCCTTGGCGACGCGCTCGAGCGCCGCCCGCAGGCCGTCCA
Organism: Rhodoplanes azumiensis; assembly: GCF_042682915.1. Taxonomy (NCBI): domain Bacteria; kingdom Pseudomonadati; phylum Pseudomonadota; class Alphaproteobacteria; order Hyphomicrobiales; family Nitrobacteraceae; genus Rhodoplanes; species Rhodoplanes azumiensis. The sequence continues at coordinate 57,841 of NZ_JBHUIW010000027.1, forward strand.
GCTTGCTCTCGAAGCCGGCCGTGGCGGCAGCGAGCGCGCTGATCTCGGCGAGCGAGGTCGCGACCGACTGGGCCGAGGCGTCCATCTCGGTGCAGGCCGCTTCGATCGTGCGGTCGGCCGCCGTCGCGGCGGAGCCGATCCGCCGGTTGGAGCTAGTCAGCTCGGTGGCGGCGGCCGAGAGCGTCTTGCACTCGGCGGTCAGGCCCTGCGCCTTGGCGTCGACGTCGGCGATGTTGCCGGCGACGTCGGCGAGCTCCACCGACAGGACGCCCACGGTCCGGGCGATGGTGCGCACGACCCCGTCGTCCACGGCCGGCATGCCCATGCGGTTCCCCCGAATTAATAGAGCTAAATCGTCGGGTCGGATGCTGCCGCAATTTACCTGCCAAGCGGTTAACCCTGGGTGGGTTATCGGATCCCATGCCACCGTGAGTGGCGCATGGTGGGCAGTGCCGGCGATCGAGCCGAGGGCGATGCTAACGCTTCTGCCGGGCCCGCAGGGCGGTCTGCAAGAGCGCCCGGTGGCACAGCGGGTCGGCGAGGTCGGCCTGGCGGCGCACCGCCGTCGCGGTCTCGGCCAGGTCCGTCATCACCTGGGCGAGGCGCGGCGTCGTCCACGCGGCCAGCGCCGCCCGCACGGCCGGCTCGCGCCGGAAGAACAGCCCCCGAAATCCCTCGCGTAGCGCGTCCTGCGCCGACCGGCCGGCGTCGATCGCGAGACGGGTGCGGTGGAGCTGGGCGGCGTGGCGCAGCGCCGTCCCGATCAGCCGGTCCGGATGCGTGCCGGCGGCGCGGGCGCGGGCGAACTCGGCGTCGAACACCTGCGGCTTGCCGGCGAACACGGCGTCGATGACGTCGTCGAGCGCCAGCGCCGCGGCGTCGGCGATCACGGCGATCACGTCGTCGACCTCGATGCGGCCGCGGCCGTGGCCGTAGAGGGCGAGCTTCTTCAGCTCGCCGCGCGAGGCCTGGCGGTCGCCGCCGATCAGCGAGACGAGCAGAACCCTGGCGTCGTCCGCGATGGTCAGGCCGGCCGCCTTCATCTCCTGGTCGATCAGCCGGGCCAGATCGGCGTCGCCGTCGACATAGCAGGGCAGGGCGACGGCGGTGCGGGCCGTCTCGCAGGCGAGCCGGATCGCCGCGTCTTTGCGCAGGTCGCCGGCCTCGACGATGATCCGGCAGTCGCGCGGCGGGTCGGCCGCGAGCGCCTCCACGGCGGGGGCGAGATTGCTCCGCCCCGCCTTGATCCACACGGCCCGCCGCCCGCCGAACAGCGGCACTGTATGGGCCTCCTCGGCGATGCGGCCGGGCTCGACGGCGTCGCCGTCGAGCCGCACCAGAGCGAAGGGGTCGTTCGGGTCGTCGACCGAGGCCTTGATCAGCGCCTCGACCCGCTCGCGCACCAAGCCTGCATCCGGTCCGTAGACGAGTGCGATCGGCCGCCCGGCGTCCGGCCGGCTCACATAGGCGTCGATCTCGGAGCCCTTGAGGGCGGTCATGGGAGGACGTGTCTCGCTGGCCGGTCCAGAATCGGGCGACAGTCTGCCCCGTCACGCCCGCGCTCGCCGTGGGGATCCACGTCTCGATCCACGGCGGGGAAGCAAGACGTGGCTGGCCGGGACGAGCCCGGCCGTGACCGGAATGGATCAGGTTCCGGCGACGAAATAGGACGCGAGGCGCGACCGGATCGTCTCGGCGATGACGGTGGCGGCACGGTTCTCCGCGTCGCGCAGGGCGCGCTGCCGGGCGAATCGCTGCTGCTGGCCCGGGATGTCATAGGACACGCGGCTCTGCGCCACGTCGGTCACCACCGGCTTGCCGGTGTTCAGGTCGACCAGCGTGTAGTACGCCGCGATGCCGAAATTCTCGACGTCCGGTCGCGCCGTCTCGACGTCGACGATGACGGAGACGCGGGTGGTCTGGAACCGGATGTCGAGCCGGTGGGTGGGCGGGGCCGGGTTTCCGCCGGACAGCATGAAGACGAGCTGGTTGCGCAGGTCGACGGCGATCCGCGACTGCGGCGTGCCGTTCGGCGCCGGAATCTGGGTGATGTCGATCTGGGCCAGCGAGGCGGCCAGCGACGGGCCGCCGTCGAGGGTTCGGGTGCCGTAGAGCGGCTGGAAGCAGCCGGCGAGCGGCACGGCGAGCGCCAGCACGGCCGCGCCGCGCAGGGCGAGCCGCATCACGCGCCGCCGGTCCGGCGTCGCAACGCCCTGGTCGGTGCCGAAAAGTCCCGTCCGATCAAGCCACCACATTCACGATCCTGTGCGGGACGACGATGACTTTTTTGGGAGCCGCGCCCCCGAGCGCCTTTTGTACCGCGTCCAGAGCCAGAACGGCAGCCTCCACGTCCGCTTTTCCGGCCGTGCGTGGCACCGTTACATCACCTCGCTTCTTGCCGTTGATCTGGACCGGCAGCGTGACCGTGTCCTCGACCAGCAGATCCGCCTCGACCTCGGGCCACGGCGCCTCGCAGACGAGCCTGTCGTGGCCGAGCGCCGCCCAGCATTCCTCGGCGAGGTGCGGCATCATCGGGTGGAAGAGCTGGACCAGGATTTCGGCCGCCTCGCGCACCGCCCAGCGATAATCGGCCGGCGGCTCGGCCCCGGCGGCGCCGAGCGCGGTCTGGAACGCGTTGGCGAGCTCGTAGATGTGGGCGACGCAGCGGTTGAAGCGCAGTTTTTCGATATCCTCGGAGACCCGCGACAACGCCAGATGCGCCGCCTTGCGGAGCGCCACGGCGGCTTCGCCGAACATCGCGGGGCGCGGCAGGTCGCGCTCGGCCGCCACCGCCGCGGCGTCGCCGATCAGCCGCCACAGGCGCTGGACGAAGCGGGCGGCGCCCTGCGCGCCCTCCTCGGTCCAGATGACGTCGCGCTCGGGCGGCGAGTCGGACAGCATGAACCAGCGCGCCGTGTCGGCCCCGTAGGATCCGATGATCTCGTCGGGATCGACGGTGTTGCGCTTCGACTTCGACATTTTCTCGATGGGTCCGATCTCGACGGGCACGTCGGTGCCGGTCAGGACCGCGCGGCGTGCCTCCCCCATGCCGTCGATCGTCACCTCGGCCGGCGACGCGAACGTGCCGTCCGGCTTCCTGTAGGTCTCGTGCACCACCATGCCCTGCGTGAACAGGCCGGCGAACGGCTCGTCGAGCCCGGCATGGCCGGTCGCCTTCATGGCGCGGGTGAAGAAGCGCGAGTAGAGGAGGTGCAGGATCGCGTGCTCGATGCCGCCGATATACTGGTCGACCGGCAGCCAGGAGTCGACCGCTGCCCGATCGGTCGGCGCCTCGCCGATCCACGGGTCGGTGAAGCGCGCGAAGTACCACGACGAGTCGACGAACGTGTCCATCGTGTCGGTCTCGCGCGTCGCCTTGGCGCCGCATTGCGGGCAGGCGACGTGCTTCCAGGTCGGGTGGCGGTCGAGCGGGTTGCCGGGCCGGTCGAACGTGATGTCGTCCGGCAGCGTCACCGGCAGATCGGCGATCGGCACCGGCACGGTGCCGCAGCGCTCGCAGTGGATCACCGGGATCGGGCAGCCCCAGTAGCGCTGGCGCGAGATGCCCCAGTCGCGCAGCCGGTACATCACCTCGCGGCGGCCGACCGGGGCATTGCCGCGGATCTCCTTCTCCAGCCGGCTCGCCACCTCGGCCTGAGCCTGCGCGAACGTCATGCCGTCGAGAAAGCGCGAGTTGATCATCCGACCGTCGCCCACATAGGCCGTGTCGGTGATCACGAAGGTCGCCGGATCCTGGCCCTCGGGGCACACCACCGGCGTATTGCCGAGCCCGTACTTGTTGACGAAGTCGAGGTCGCGCTGGTCGTGCGCCGGGCAGCCGAAGATGGCGCCGGTGCCGTACTCCATCAGCACGAAGTTCGCCACGTAGACCGGGAGCGTCCAGGTCGGGTCGAACGGGTGGATGGCCCGGATGCCGGTGTCGAAGCCGAGCTTTTCCGCTTTGTCGATCGCTTCTTGCGCGGTCCCGATGCGCTTCGCCTCGGCGATGAAGGCGGCGAGCGCCGGGTTCTTCTCCGCCGCGGCCTTGGCGAGCGGATGGTCCGGCGACAGGCCCATGAACTTGGCGCCGAACAGCGTGTCGTGCCGGGTCGTGAAGATCTCGAGCTCGGTCTCGCCGGACGGAGTCGTCGTCGGATCCAGCGCGAAGCGCACATGCATGCCCTCGGACCGGCCGATCCAGTTCTTCTGCATCAGCCGGACTTTTTCCGGCCAGCGGTCGAGGCCGTCCAGCGCGGTCAGCAGTTCTTCCGAGAACTTGGTGATCTTGAAGAACCACTGGGTCAGCTCGCGCTGCTCGACGAGCGCGCCCGAGCGCCAGCCGCGGCCGTCGATCACCTGCTCGTTGGCCAATACGGTCTGGTCGACCGGATCCCAGTTCACCTTCGACTGCTTGCGCTCGACCAGGCCCGCCTTCAGCAGGTCGAGGAACATGCGCTGCTGGTGCTTGTAGTAGGTGGGATCGCAGGTCGCGATCTCGCGATCCCAGTCGAGCGACAGGCCCATCGACTTGAGCTGCGCCTTCATGGTCGCGATGTTGGCGTAGGTCCACTCCCGCGGATGGACCTTGTTGGCCATGGCGGCGTTCTCGGCCGGCATGCCGAAGGCGTCCCAGCCCATCGGGTGGAGCACCTTGAACCCCTTGGCGCGCTTGTAGCGGGCCACCACGTCGCCCATCGTGTAGTTGCGCACATGCCCCATGTGGATGCGCCCCGACGGGTAGGGGAACATCTCGAGCACATAGTATTTCGGCCGCGGGTCGTCGTTCCGGGTCGCGAAGATGTCGCGCTCGTCCCACACGGTCTGCCAGCGCGGCTCGGCGACGCGGGCGTTATAGCGTTCTGCAGTCATGAGATTCGGCTCGCTCTCGCGAAGATGTCCGGCCCGTTGGACATCATTGCGCGGCCCGGGTCAACGCTCACGGGCCGCTGCCGGCGCGCGCCGGGGGTTCCGCAGACGCGGGCCGGGCGAACGGCGCGAGAGGGCCGGGCGTTCGCCGCCTCACCCCGCCTCGGCGAGCGGGGGATCGTCGCGGCGGACGTCGCTGTCGACCACGGTGGTGTTGCGGCCGCGGCGCTTGGCGGCGTAGAGGGCCGTGTCGGCCGCCTCGATCAGATCCTGCGGGCGGCTGTCCGGGCTCGGCACATGGGCCGCGACGCCGACGCTGACCGTGATGTGGCCGGCCGGCGCCCCCTCGTTGCGGATCCGCAAGGCGAGCACGGCCAGGCGCAGGCGCTCGGCGAGGTCGACGGCGCGGTCGAGCCCGCTGTCGGCCAGCAGCAGCACGAACTCCTCGCCGCCCCAGCGGGCGACGAAATCGGTCTCGGCGTCGGCGACCGACGCCAAGACCCGGCCGATCTGGCGCAGGCAGGCGTCGCCCTGGACGTGGCCGTAGCCGTCGTTGAACAGCTTGAAATGATCGACGTCGATCATCAGGAGGCCGAGCGGCCGGCCAGCCTCGCCGGCCCGCGTCCATTCGGTGGCCAGGCGGGCGTCGAAGCTGCGGCGATTGGCGAGGCCCGAGAGCGGGTCGATCGAGGCGAGCTCCTCCAAATGGGCGTTGGCGGCGCGCAGCTCGCGTTCGCGTGCCGCGAGTCGGCCCGCCATGTCGGACAGCGCCGTGGCGAGCGGGGCGAATTCGGGCGCCCAGGCGCCGGGGTCGGTGCGGACCTTGAGGTCGCCCTGGCCGATCCGGGTCGCCGTGCGGGCGAGCGAGCGGATCGGTTCGACGATCAGATGCTCGCTGATCAGCCAGGCGGCGATCACGGTGATCAGGCCGAAGAAGGCGAGATGCAGATAGGCGAGCCCGGACTCGCGCTCGATCTTGCCCACCACCTCGCGTTCCGAGTAGCCGATCACGATGCGGGCGTCGGTGCCGGGCAGGCTGGTGTAGCCGAAGATCCGCCGCACGCCGTCGAAGCCCTCGAGCGTCGCGGTGCCGTCGGGCGCCGCCTGCACGGTCTTGACCAGCGGGTGGTCGCCGAAGCGGCGGCCGACGAGCCGCTCGCGGCTCTGCACCCCGGCCAGAACCGTGCCCTTGCCGTCGATCAGATAGGCGGCCATCCCGACCCGGCTCTCGACGCCCTGGCCGAGCCGGCCGAGCCAGTGCAGGTCGACCGGCGCCAGCAGCACCTCGACCTCGTCGCTCCCCGGCCGCACGATCGGGAACGCCATCAGCACGGTCGACTTCTCGTAGGATCGCTCGAGCAGGTAGTCGCTGAGGACGTAATGGCGGGTGCGCTGCACGTCGCGGATATAGTCGCGATCGGAGAGGTCGAGCCCGATCACCTGGCGCCGCGTCGAGCAGGTGATCCGCCCGTCGGCGCCGACCACCGAGAGGCTGGCGATCCACGGGGCTTCACCGGCGAAGCCCCACAGGAAGCCCGCGCAGTCGGCCGCGCTGCCGGCCGTGCCGGCGGCGCTCGCGATATAGGCACGGGCGACCACCTGCATCAGGGCGCGGGCGGCCTCGATGGTCTCGGCCTGGGCGTCCCGCGCCCGCCGGGCCACCGTGACGACCTCGGCATAGGCCGCCTGGGTGCGCTCGACGCGGCTCGATTCGGTCAGGTGGACGCGGTCGATGATCAGCGGGGCGACCGCCAGCAGGGCGAGCAGGATCAGGCGCGCCCGAATGCTGAGGCGCCACGCCCTGCGGCGACGTGTGGCGGATGGCCGATTCAGGAGGCTCATGCGACTCGTCCCCGTTCCCCGCAAAAAATGCTAACCGGGCGGGGTGAAAGTCGCCTTCACCGGGTCGCTAAAATTCGAGTCGTCTGGTCATGATTCCGTCCGAGCCCCGCACTCCCGGCCCGATCGAGGCCGCATCGACCGCCGCCGACCGGCTCGCCGTCGTGCAGGCCGGGGTCGCCGCCGCCTGCCGGGAGGCCGGCCGCGACGCCGCCACCGTCACCCTGGTCGCGGTCAGCAAGACGTTCCCGGCCGAGGCGATCGAGCCGGTGATCGCCGCCGGCCAGCGGGTGTTCGGCGAGAACCGGGTCCAGGAGGCGAAGGCCAAGTGGCCGGCGCTGCGGGAGCGGCATCCGGGCGTCGCGCTCCACATGATCGGGCCGCTGCAGTCGAACAAGGCGCGGGAGGCGGTGGCGTTGTTCGACGCGATCCATGGGCTCGACCGGCCGAGCCTCGCGGCGGCGCTCGCCAAGGAGGTGCAGCGCGCCGGCCGCCAGCCGCTCTTGTTCGTCGAGGTCAACACCGGGGCCGAGCCGCAGAAGGCCGGCGTGCTGCCCGAGGAGGCCGACGCCTTCGTCGCGGCCTGCCGCGACATCTACGGGCTGACGATCGGCGGGCTGATGTGCATCCCCCCATTCGACGAGGCGCCGGCGCCGCATTTCGCCCTGACGCAGAAGATCGCCCGCCGCAACGGGCTCGAGCTCCTGTCGATGGGGATGAGCGACGACTACGACGTGGCGATCCGGTTCGGCGCCACCCATGTGCGGGTCGGCACCGCGATCTTCGGCCACCGCCCGAAGCTCGACGCCGGCGGGCCGGGGTGAGCCGGGCGATCGCTCCGGCATCGCGGTCGACGCCCGGTGGCTCAGGTCCGGCGGCCCGACCCGTCGCGCGCCGAGGCGTCGGACCTGCGGCCCTGGGGTGGTGGATCGTCGCGCCGCACAGCACGCAGCTCTCTGGTCGCGAACCACGCCACCGCGCCGAGGGCCAGCACGAGCTCGATCAGCGCCAGGGTGCTCGGATCGCCGGTCGCGTCCATGCGGGATCGTTGCCTGTCCGGACCGCGCGTCAGCCGGCCTCGCGCGCCGCCCGGCCGGCATCCGGCGTCGTCCCCGCGCCGGCTGCGCCGACCGCCGCCTCGGCCGGGCGGTCGATCCCACCGCCGGCGGGCGCCGCGGTGGCGGCCTCCGCCCTGACGATGTCGCTCATCCGATAGGTGACGCGACGGCTCATCCAGATCCCGTAGGCCGCGAGCGCCGCGAGGACGCCGCCGAGATCGAGCAGCGAGAGCGACTCGTCTCCGCCCGGCAAGACGAACATCACCACGATCATGGCCGCCGTCACGGTGAGGAAGACCAGGATCAGGGGTCGGATGCCCTCGCCGACGGCGGCGATCGAGAAGGCTTCCGGCGGGACCGATGCGATGCCGCGGGCTTCGGCGGCCATGCGGGCGGCGAGGACGCGCCGCTTGTGAAGCACCCCCGACACGACGAACGCCGCCGCTGCGGCGAACATGACGATGCCGATCCAGTATCGCATGCTGGGCTCCCGCTCTCGAACCCGGGGGTCCGACGACCGCAGCACGCGGCCTCGCCGAGCGCAAGTCTCTTGCGCGCCCGATCCGGCCGCCGGTCGGCCGGGCGCCGCGCGGGCGGCGCGGCCGATCACGATCGTCCCGCCAGGGCCGGAGGAGGAGACGTTCGGTCTGCGCGCTCTCCCTGATTGTTTTTGTTTTTTCCAGTTCTAGCATCGAGACCGCGGGGGTCGCCTCCGCTGTGTCCGGCACGACAAACCCCCGCCCGTCCGGATCCTCGACCGACAGCGCTGGCGTGTCACAACGTTGGACAGAGGAGAGGAACATGACGAGATGGCTGCGGGTCTCGACCGCCGTCGTCGCCCTGCTGGCGGCCGCGTCGTTCTCCCACGATGCCGTCGCGCAGAGCGCGAAATCGAAGCAGAAGCAGCGTCCGCCGACGATCAGTTACAAGGAGGACATCGTCCCGATCTTCAAGGGACGCTGCGTCGAGTGCCATCAGCCGGGCGGCACCGGCTTCGACACCTCGGGCCTCGACCTGCGCACCTATGCGGGCGTGATGAAGGGCACCAAGTTCGGGCCCATGGTGGTGAAGGGCGATCCCGACGCCTCCAGCCTGATGGCGCTGCTCGACTGGCGGGTGAAGCCCGAGATCCGCATGCCGCACGGCATGAAGAAGCTGTCCACCTGCGATCGGGATGCGATCCGCCGCTGGATCTCGGAGGGCGCGCTCGACAACTGACCGACCCGTCGGTCGATCATTCGCTTGGTGGATTGCGACCTGTCGATTGTCCGGGCGTCGGCGACGCGCCGCGCCCATCGCGACATTTCGGCCCGAGGAGGACGGCGGCCGGCCGCCGTGACCGGCCGCGCCTCCCGGGTGGCCCGACGCGGGCCGGCGTGAACCGGTGAACGACCGTGCGGCGAACCGAACGTTAACAGCCCTGGGCTAGGCTCCGCCTCCTCACCAGCCCGGACGAGGAGAGGCGCGTGGCCGCGAGCGAGACCGATCACGGCGGCTCCGGTCCCGAGCCGGAGTCCGGTCCGCTCGCCCGGCTGCGCCGGCGGTTGGTCGGGCCGCTCGCCGCGCGGATCGCCGCCTTCAGGAGCGACGACAGCGACCGCTCGGTGGCGCGGCGCAGCGCCGGGGCCGCCTTCCTGATCCGGGTGGCGAGCGCCGGCATCCTGTTCGTCAGCCAGATCCTGCTGGCCCGCTGGATGGGCCGCTTCGAGTTCGGCATCTATGTCGCGGTATGGGCCTGGGCGAGCGTGCTCGGCCCGCTGGCGCCGCTCGGCCTCGCCTACGGGTCGCAGCGCTTCATTCCGGAATACCGGCATCGCGGTGATCTCGACGGCCTGCGCGGCTTCCTGACCGGGGCCCGCCTTCTGAGTCTCGCACAGGGCGCGATCGCCGGGGCGCTGCTCGCCGCCGTCGTCCTGGCGCTCGGCCGCCACGTGCCGGCTCATTTTCTGGTGCCGTTCCTGATCGCCGCCGCGACCCTGCCGGCGTTCACGCTGAGCATGGTCCAGGACGGCATGGCGCGCAGCTTCGACTGGATCGATCTCGCGCTGGTGCCGCTGTTCATCGTCCAGCCCATGCTGATCCTCGCCGTGACGGGCGGCCTGCATGTCGCGGGCGGTGCCATCGACGCCGTCGCCGTGCTCGCCACCACGGGCGCCGCCATGTGGCTGGTCACGCTGGTCCAGGCCGTGCTGATGGGGCGGCGCCTCGCCGGCACGGTGCCGGCCGGGCCGCGCCGCTTCGACGTGCGCCACTGGCTGAAGACGTCGCTGCCGATCTTCGTCGTCGACGGCTTCTTCCTGCTTCTGTTCTACGTCGACATCCTGGTGCTGCAGCTCTATGTCGGCCCGCAGGACGTGGCGATCTACTACGCGGCCAGCAAGACGCTGTCGCTCGTCCACTTCATCTCCTACGCGGTCGGCGCCGCGGTGGCGCATCGCTTCAGCGCCTATCACGTCGCCGGCGAGCGCGAGAAGCTGAAGGACTTCGTCGGCGACGCGGTGCGCTGGACGTTCTGGCCGACGCTCGCCTTCGGGGCCGTGCTGGCGGCGCTCGGGCTGCCGCTGCTGCGGCTGTTCGGTCCCGGCTTCGACGCCGGCTACCCGCTGATCCTGATCATCATGATCGGCCTCTTGGCACGCGGTGCCGTCGGCCCCGCCGAGCGACTCCTCAACATGACGGGTCACCAGTCGCTGTGCGCCGTCGTCTACGCCACGGCGCTCGCCGTCAACGTGATCCTCTGCGTCGTGCTGATCCCGCGCTTCGGCATCTTCGGGGCCGGCTGGGCGACCGCGGCCGCCGTGGTGGTCGAATCGATGATGCTGTTCGTGATGGTGAAGCGAAAGCTCGGCCTGTACGTTTTCGTCGTCCGGCTGCGACGGAGCTGATCACCATGACGGGCGGCGCGCCGTTGCGGAGCGAATGGCAAACGCTGCCGGTGCTGCTCGATCGCCGCGACGACTGGGCCGCGCTCGCCGCGCGGGCGCTCGCGCCGAACGTCTTCTACACGCCCGCCGTCGCGGCAGCGGCGTCGGCGCTGCACGGGCGCGACGTCGGTGCGGTCGTCGTGCGGGACGCGGCGGGCCGGCTCGTCGGCCTGTTTCCGCTGCGCCGGTCGCGAACGCGCTGGGGCGTGCTGCCCGCGCTGGTCGGCTGGACGCATCCCTTCGCGCCGCTCGGCACGCCGCTGATCGATCCCGCCGATCCCATAGCCGTCGTCGGGGCGGCGCTGGAGCATCTTCGCGACACGCATCCCGGCACGCCGCTGCTGCTGCCGTACTGTCCGGCCGACGGCCCGGTCGCGGCGGCGATCGATGCCGCGGTGGCGCGGCTCGGTGCCCGGCAGAGATCGTTCGCGGCACATGCGCGCGCCGAGCTGCGGCGCCCGTCTGCCCCCGGCGCGCCGCCCGCGATCGTGGATGCGCGTGCAAAGGAGCATGGCCGCCAGCGCCGGCGGCTCGCCGAGCAGGGCGAACTCTGCTTCGATCTCGTGCGTGGAGCAGGGGCGCGCGGTTCGCTCGCCGACTTCTTCGCCCTCGAGGCACAGGGCTGGAAGGGCCGCGCCGGCACGGCGGCGGCGTCGCGCCCGGCCGAGCAGGCGCTGATGACGGAGGCCGTCGCCGGCCTCGCGGCGGGCGCCGACAGCGACGCCATGGTGGCGCGCCTGATGCTCGCCGGCCGGCCGGTCGCCGCCGGAGTCGTGCTGATCAGCGGCCGCGAGGCGTGGTACTGGAAGATCGCCTATGACGAGACGCTGAAGAAGCATTCGCCCGGCGTCCTGCTCACGCTCGATCTCTCCGCCGCGCTCCTCGCCGACCCCGCCATCGACGCGGTCGATTCCTGCGCGATCGAGAACCACCCGATGATCGACCGGCTGTGGTTCGCCCGCCGCCCGCTCGCCGACCGGCTGATCGCCTTCGCGCCGGCGTCGTTCTCGGTCGCGGGCCGGCTGGAGCGCCTCCGGCGTGATCTGATCACGATCGCGAAGCAGGCCCGCGACCGATTGCGCCGGCGTTGAGACACGTGATCAGCTCGCGCGACCGCAGGAACCTTGTTCCGTCCTCACCCTGAGGAGCCTGCGCAGCGGGCGTCTCGAAGGGCGAGGACGGCCACTCCGGTGGCCGCAGGGTTCGAGACGCGGACTCCGGTCCGCTCCTCACCATGAGGATCATGTCGAGCGCGGCGTCGTCGGTCGATGTCGTCCCCCGCCGTCTCACCGGATCGTCATCTGCGGCATCGGCATGCCCCAGCGGTGCGGGCCGCCCGCGCCGGTCGGGGCGCCGGTGCCCGGCGGTCCGGCGTCGGCGCGCTTGTCGGGGGCGGCCAGCACCAGGGCCCAGAACACCTTGTACTTGGTGCCCGGCGCGTAGACGGCGCCGATGCCCATGCGGGTCACCTCCTTGGACAGCATGTTGGCGCGGTGGGGCGGCGAGTCGCGCCAGCCCGAGAAGGCCTCGGCGAGCGTGTGATAGCCGGCCGAGATGTTCTCCACCGCGACGCCGGCATCGAAGCCGGAGCGAGCGATGCGCGTCTTGAAGTCGCCGCCCACGTTGTGATCGAGCTTGTTCTTCTGCGCCATCACCTGCGCCTGCTCCTCGGCCATCCGCATCAGGGCCGGGTCGAGCGTCACGGCGCCGAGCCCGTTGTTGCGGCGATAGCCGGAGATCATCGAAGCGGCGGCGGCGGGGTCGAGCTGCCCGCCCTTGGCGAGGTTCTGGTAGAAGCTCGGCTCGGCGGACGGCGGGTCGCGGTCGCCGGCGCAACCCGCCAGCGCGAGCGCGAGCGCGCCGAGCCCGGCGGCGAGACGCGCGGCACGCCGGTGCGGCCGGGCGGACGACCGGGCGAGGGCAGGGGGGAGGCGAGGGGCGAAGGTCGTCACGTCGGGGCCTCTTTGAGCGCCGCCTCGTGCGCCAGCAGAGGCGGACCCGGCACCCGCTCCTCGTGCGCCGGGTAGGGAATCTTGATGCCGACCTCGCGGAACTTCTGCAGCACCGCGACGTGCAGATCGCTCTTCACGGTGAGGCCGTTCTCGACGTTCGAGAGGATGCAGCGCAGCTCGAAGTCGAGGCCGATCTCGCCGAAGCCGAGCAGATAGACGCCGGGCGGCGGTGCCTTCAGCACCAAGGGGTGGGCGCGGGCGCAGCCGGCGAGAATGTCGCGCACCTGGGCGACGTCGGAGTCGTAGGCGACCCGCACCTTGAGCGTCACGCGGCCCAGCGTGTTGGCGTGCGTCCAGTTCTTCACCGAGGAGGTGATGAACTCGGCGTTCGGGATGATCACGCTGGCGCGGTCGAAGGTCTCGATCTCGGTCGACCGCACGCTGATCTTGCGAACGAAGCCCTCCTCGTTCTTGACCACCACCCAGTCGCCGACCCGGATCGGCCGCTCGGCGAGCAGGATCAGGCCCGAGACGAAGTTCTGAACGATCGACTGCAGGCCGAAGCCGATGCCGACCGACAGCGCGCCGGCGATCAGGGCGATCTTCTGCAGGTCGATGCCGATCGCGCCGAGCACGGCGGCGAGCACGCCGATCAGTCCGGCATAGCCGAACAGCGCCGAGATCGAATGCTGCAGGCCGGGGTCGAGCGCGGTGCGCGGCAGGAAGCTCGTCTGCAGCCAGCGCTGGGCGCCGCGCACCGCCAGCACGCCGATCAACAGGATCGCGATGGCGCCCAGGATGGTCTGGATCGAGATGGTGACGCCGCCGACCTGCCAGCCGAAGGCCGCTTCGGCGACGCGGCTCAGCACGTCGTCGGCGAACACGCCCCACGGGCCGAGCACGGCGAGGACGACGAGGATCAGCAGCACGACCCGGATGATGCCGGAGAGCAGCGTCGAGATCAGGTCCAGCCCGCGATTCGACAGGCCGAGCAGCGCCGCGACGCCGCGGCCGCGCTCGCTGGTGCTCGACAGCACCTGCCCGAACAACGCGTCGACGAAGGCGTCGAGGATCACCAGGGCGCCGGCGAGCGTCAGCACGATCACCAGCCGGCTCGCCACGAAGGCGGAGAGCGCGATGTAGCCGGTGACCAGCGGGATCAGCATGCCGGCGACGAACAGCGCGAGCACGACCCGGATCCGGATTCCGCCCTGGACGGGGCCCGGCGGCGCCTCGGCGGCGACGCTGCTGCGGGCGGTGCGCCACATGAAATGGACGGCGATCGCCGCGGTCACGAGCGCCAGCAGGGCGCTGGTCGCGACCGTCAGGGCGATCGGCGCCGTCGTCGTCTTGTGCAGAAGGTTCAGGAAGACCGCGAGGCCGAGCGTGCGGGCCGCCCAGGTGAGATGGCTGGTGGCGCGGGCCGCCTCGGCGTCCGACCAGGCGAACAGGCGGCGCCCCGGCTCGCCGGGCGCGAACAGCGCCAGGGCGACGGCCCGGCCCGTGCTCGCCGCCAGCACGGCGAGCGCGAGCCCCACCCCGATCGCCTTGATCCAGGCCGGCATCAGGCCGAAATTCTCCAGCACCAGCACGGTGACCAGCACGGCGCCCGGCATCGCCACGGCATGCACGACGAGCACCATCACGGCCTGGAAGGCGCGGCCGAAATGGGCCGCCACCCCCTCCTGGCTCAGGCGTTGGCGCAGCCAGCGAAACAGCAGGACGGCGGCGAGGGCGAAGCCGGCGAGCGTCAGGAACGCGCCGATCACGTTGCCGCGGCCGGCCGCGGCGGCCGCGTAGAGCCACCAGGCGCGGACGAGCTGGACGACGCGCCCAGCCTCGGACGGGATTCCTTCCGACAGGTCTCCCCAGAAGGTGCGGTTGAACAGGCCCGGGCTGCGCGCGAGGAGCTCCTTCGTGAACAGGCCGCGGCGCAGATCCGTCACCTTGGTGGAGGCGTCGTCGGCGCGCTGGATCAGCAGGCGGGCCTGCTTGAGCGCGGCATCGACCTCGCTTTGGCGCTTCTCCAGCTTGGCGCGCTCGGCGGCGAGGCCGGCGTCCTCCTTGGGCTCGTCGTCCTCGGGCGCGTCGCCGAGCTGCTTGAGCTGGGCCGTCACCTGGTTGAGCTCGTCCTCGAGCGCTTGGGCGGTGTCGCGCAGGTCGGAGCGCATCGGCGTCAGCCGCCGGCGCATCTCGGCGAGCGTGTCCTCGAAGTGATTTTCGGCGGCCAGCGCCTTCTCGATCTCCTCGAGGGCGCTCCGGTTCGACTCGAGGCTCGCGGCAGCCGGCGTCTCCGGCTTCGTCTCGGGCTTCGTCTCGGGCTTGGCGGCGGGCGGTTGCGCCGCCGTGGTCGTCGCCGCGGGCTGCGCCGGGCCGGCCGGCCTTTTCGCCGCGGCGGGCGGCGACGTCCGGGGCTGCTGTTGGTGCGGCGGGGATTGCTGGGGCTGCGGCGCCGTCTGGGCGGCCGCGTCGAGGCCGGCCGCGAGGGCCCCCATCAGCACGGCGGCGAGCATCAGCCATGCCACCGTCCTCGCCCGGCCGACGCCGATTGTCCGGCGCCACGGCCGTTCCGTCGATCGCATTCCCCGCCCTCGCTCGTCCGGTTCGTTCAGCGCCGCCGCGCCCGTGCCCCGATCCGCACCGGCAAGGGCTCCGCCGTGTCGGTCACCGGCGCGGCGGCCGAGCGGCCGGTGTCGTCGTCGTCGTCGTCGCCGAGCCGCATGATCGCCGAGCCCATCACCCAGCTGCCCAGCGTGATGGCGAAGCCGAACAGCAGGAGCCCGACCGCCACCACGGGCGACTGGTCGCCGAGGATCAGCGAGCGCAGCCGGTGCGCGTCGAGCGCCAGCAGGCCGGCGACCGCGATCACGGCGACGACGAGGCCGATGGCCAGGTTGATCGCCAAGAGCCTGAAGAGCGGCTGCCGCAGCAGCGCCCGGAGCCGCATGTCGCGGCGGATGGATTCCTCGGTTCTGACGGGGTCGGCCATGGGGTTCCTCCACGGAGCCCGTCCGGGCGGGCTCCGATCCTTATGGCCCAACCCGGAAAGGCGTGTCGAGCCGTCCACCCCCGGTGGACCGGATTCGCGGCGGAAGCATGGAGGCGACGGGCCCTCGCGGCCGATCCGAACCTGTCGCGACGCCACCCCGGACGACGCGTGGCGGCCGCGAGGCCCGATGCGTCGCAGAGCCGGGGCTCCGGACCGGCACCGGATGCACCACGTCGGATCGCCGCGGGTGTCCCGGTCCGGGCGCAACGCGCCGCGCCCGGACATCGAAACGGGCTCCGGGGTGTGGTTCAGCGTCTTCCGGGAGGGGCGTCGGATCGAGCGCCGTCAGGCCGCGCAGACCGCCGGTCAGCTGCCGCCCGCCGTGAAGACGGCGCGCAGCTCGCGGTCGGGACCGAGGTCTTCGATGCTCTCGATGGCGAGCAGCTCGGCGAGGCGCGTGCGGGCGCGATTGACGCGGCTCTTGATGGTGCCGACCGCGCAGCCGCAGATCTCGGCCGCCTCCTCGTAGGAGAAGCCGGACGCGCCGACCAGCACCAGGGCTTCGCGCTGGTCCGGCGGCAACTTGCCGAGCGCCTCGCGAAACTCCTCGAACTCGACCTTGCTGGCCTGCTCGGGCTGGGTCTTCATCGAGTCGGCGTAGGCGCCGTCCGAATCCGGCACCTCGCGGCGCCGCTTCCGGTACTCGGAGCGGAACAGGTTGCGCAGGATGGTGAACAGCCACGCCGACATGTTGGTGCCGGGCTCGAACGAGTCGAGATTGGCCCAGGCGCGCAGCAGCGTCTCCTGGACGAGATCGTCGGCGCGGTCGACATTGGCCGAAAGCGAGATCGCGAAGGCGCGCAGGCTCGGCACCGCGGCCAGCATCGCGTCGCGCACCGACGCGTCGTCGCGCGACGTCACCGCCGTGGAGTCGCGACTCATTCGCCGGAGTCCTTGTCGGTCACCTTCGTGCGTCCGGCCTGCATGTCCAGGTTGCGCAAGAGCTCGGCGAAACGGTCCGGAACGCCCTGATCGACGATGTCGTCGTACACGGCGCGGAGCTGCTGACCGATCTTGGTCTGGATCTCGCGATTCAAGGTCGGATCCATCCTGGCGGAGGACGACCGAACCTGTAGGGTTCCTTCCGGCCGCAATGACTTTCTCTCTTTCATCACTTCCTCACACCGGCATCGCCCGAACCTCGAGGTGAACAGACACCCGGGCGGACGCCGGACCCCGCGAACTTTGAACCAACTCCGGAAACCTGCCATAGTTCCCGGCTACGGAACCTTTATATCGGCGAGGCGTTCCCTCTGGCATCTCGTCGTGCCGGCCCTCCGCACGGGGACGGGCCGGACCCCCTGATCCTCGATTTCGGGAGTTCGAACTTTGTCGTCGGCGCAATTGGTTGCTCATCATCTTCCGTATCTGCGCCGGTATGCGCGCGCGCTCACCGGCAGCCAGGCCTCGGGGGACGCCTATGTCGCCGCCACGCTCGAGGCCTTGATCCGGGAGCCGTCGATCCTCGGTGACTCCGACGCGCCCAAGGTCGCGTTGTTCCGCTGCTTCACGGCGATCTGGAATTCGTTGCCGGTCAACGGCACGTCGGACCTCGCCGATCTCGGCAGCCCGGCGGAGCGCCGGCTCGGCCAGCTCACGCCGAAGGCCCGCCAGGCGTTCCTGCTCGTCTCGCTCGAAGGCTTCTCGGAGGAGGACGCCGCCGCGATCCTCGACACCGATCTGGGCAAGGTCCGGGGCCTCGTCGAGGAGGCCGGGCGCGAGCTCGCCGCCGAGATCGCCACCGACGTCCTCATCATCGAGGACGAGACCTTCATCGCGCTCGACCTCGAGGGTCTGGTCGAGAGCCTCGGCCACCATGTCGTCGGCATCGCCCGCACCCACAGCGAGGCCGTGCAGATCGCCCAGAAGAAGCGGCCGGGCCTGATCCTCGCCGACATCCAGCTCGCCGACGGGTCGTCCGGCCTCGACGCCGTCAACGAGCTCCTCGACACCTTCGAGGTGCCGGTGATCTTCATCACGGCCTATCCGGAGCGCTTCCTCACCGGCCAGCGGCCGGAGCCGGCCTTCCTGATCGCCAAGCCGTTCCAGCCCGCGACCGTCTCGGCCGTGGTCAGCCAGGCGTTGTTCTTCGAGCGCAACGCCACCCGCCGCGAGCGCCGCATCCCGGCCTGAGCGGGCCGCGGCGGCTTCGGCGCATCCGTCCGGATCGTTTCGTCTTGGGGCGGCCGCTGGGCCGCCCTTTTTTAGTGTCGGTCGAACCCGTCCGGGGGCCGGGTCGTGCGGCGCCCCGACGCGACAGTCGGTCGTCCGTCGACAGCACTGCCGCTCCCGCACAGGTGAGCGCACGAGATGGCCGTCCGGCTTGCGCCCGGGCGGCGCGCGTGATCGGCGCCGGCGCGACGTCGGTTGTCGCCGGTGCGTCCGTCGCCGTCGTGGCGCGTCGTCCTGCGTCTCTGTCCGTCTCGCCGCCGGCGGTTCCCCGGCCGACCATGAACCCGGGATCGTGCCGGGCCCACGAACAGGGCCGCAGCACCCGCCCGCGGCCCGCTTCTGCAGGATGTCCCCGCCTCCGATGAGCCTCTTCCGCTCCGTCCGCCCCGCTCCGGCTCCGATGCTGGTTCCGCTCTCGGCGGGCCGGTTGCTCGGGCCGTCGGATGTCGCCCCGCACAACGCCTCGCGACGATGGGTCGGTCGAAGGAGACCCGGTCGAAAGAGAAAAGGCGTGGTTGACGGAGTCAACCACGCCTTAAATGGCCGGCCGAGCACGGGGGGGGAGGGGGAATGGCGGCCGGTCACACGTACAACCGGCCGCTCGACGATTGGTTCCAGGGTTCGGCGGATTTTTTTCGCGCTCGGTTTCGATCCCGGCCGGCTCGGGCGCGACGGTGACGCCGCGCCTCCCTCGGTCGTGTCGGAAACCAACGGCGGCGCCTCGGCGTTCCGCTCCCGCAGGCCAGGCCGGTCGCGCTTTTCCGTTCCGCACGATCCATTATCCCCGGGGACCGACGGCCGCCCGAGGCTTGCCCGATATCAAGGACCGGCGGCGGCGCAGGGGCAGGATCGCACCGGCCGGAAGCGCCGCATGGAGTGCAGGACATGAGCGGGATCGTCGATCGGCTCGGCGGCGCGCCGGAGGGGCTGTCGACGGTCGCGGCCGGCGGAGGCCCGATCCTGAGCGCCCTGCAGCTCGCGTCCGAGGCCTTCATCGCCTTCAGCTTTCTCGGGATTCTGTTCGGGCTCGTGTGGATCCTGCGGCGCCGCCCGGACATCGCCCAGGAGTACCGGGCGCTGATCTGGGCCGGCGGCCTGTTCCTGCTCGCCTCCGCCGTCGCCCATGTCCTGGCGGCCGTCGCGGCCGTGACGCCGCTCGACTGGCCGACCGGTGTCGCCGGGGCCGCCGTCGCGGTGCTGGCCTCGGCGACCGTCGTGCTGCTGCTGCCGCTGCTGCCGCAGCTCGCCCGCGCGCCGTCCACGGCCCAGCTCGCCCAGGCGAACGACAGCCTGCGCCGCGAGGTCGCCGGCCACGAGGTGACGTTGCGGGAGCTGGAGACCGTCCAGCGCGAGCTGGAGACCCGGGTCGAGGACCGCACGCGCGAACTCTCGACCGTCAAGGCGCGGCTGGAGACGGCGCTGCGCGGCGCCTATGTGCACGCGTTCTCGCAGGACAGCGCGCTGCGCTACACCTGGGTCTACGACCCGGCCGGCCGTGGCGCCGACGACATGATCGGCCGCAGCGACGAGGAGATCTTCCCCGTCGGCGAGCGCGAGGCGCTGGTCGCGGTGAAGCGGCGGGTGCTCGACACCGGCACGGCCGAGACCTGCGAGCTCACCGCCGTGACGCCGCACGAGCGCGCCGTCTACGCCCTCCACCTGGAGCCGACGGTCGGGCGCGACGGCCGCATCGACGGCCTGACCGGCGCTGCCATCGACATCTCGCGGCTGCGGTCGCTGGAGAGCGAGCAGCGTCGCCTCGCCGACGAGCTGCGCACCGCCCTGCAGCGCTACGAGATCGCGCTGCGCGGATCGCACATGACGCTGTTCACCCAGGACCGCGAGCTGCGCTTCACCTCGATCTCCAACCCCTTGTTCGGACGGGACGTGTCCGAGATCGTCGGGCGCACCGACGAGGAGATCCTGCCGCCCGAGAGCCTCGCCCAGTTCGGGGCGCTGGCCCGCAACGCGCTCGCCACCGGCAAGGCGCAGGGCGGCGAGGTCAGCGTCAAGGCCGGCCAGGACACCCGCTGGTACGAGCTGCATGTCGAGCCGCTGCCCGATGCCGACGGCGCCATCACGGGCGTCGCCTGCGCGCTCTTCGACATCACCGAGCGCAAGACCGGCGAGAGCCATCTGCGCCTCCTGATGCGCGAGCTGACCCACCGGTCGAAGAACCTGCTCGCCGTCATCCAGGCGATGGCCCGCCAGACCGCCCGCCACTCGGCCGGCAATGTCGAGACCTTCCTGGAGGCGTTCGGGGCGCGCCTGCAGGCGCTCGCCACCTCGCACGACCTCTTGGTCCAGGAGGGCTGGTACGGCGCCTCGCTGGGCGACCTCACCCGTCGGCAGCTGTCGAAATATCTCGACGGCGCCGCCGCCCGGGTCTCGGTCCAGGGGCCGGCCATCCACCTCAAGCCCGCCGCCGCCCAGAGCTACGGCCTCGCCCTGCACGAGCTCGCCAGCAATGCCGAGCGCTACGGCGCCCTGTCGGTGCCGGCCGGCCGCGTCGACGTCGCATGGCACATCAAGCCGGCCACCGCCGACGCCGAGGAGGCGGTCGAGATCCTGTGGGCCGAGAGCGGCGGGCCGGACGTGACGGTGCCGGCGAGCCGCGGCTTCGGCACCCTGGTGGTCGAGAAGAACCTCGCCCGGGCCCTCGACGCCGAGGTCGAGCTCGCCTTCGATCCCGGCGGTGTGCGCTGCCGCATGGTGATCCCGGCCTCGCATCTCTTGGCGGCGCGCTGAGTCTTGGCGGCGCGCTGACGCGGTCTCGGGGGCGGCCGCGCCTCGCCCGTTCGGGCGAGACCGCCGGGCTCCCCCGGCGGTGGCCGACCGGCGGCCGGCGCGAGCTGATCACGAATCGCCCTGGTTGAACCTCACGCGGCCGTGAAGGAACCAAGAGGTTAAGAAGCCGTTATCACGTCGGACCGTTCACGGGGGCGGTCTGTCGCACGGGGCGATCTCGGCATAATGGGGCAAACCCATGTGCAAGACCAAGATTCTCTCTGCTTTGGGTGTTTCCGCGATCGTCGCCTGGGCCGCGCTGGCCGTCGGTGGCGAGCCGGTGTTCGGTGGCAACAGCGCCGAGGCGCAGGCCCGCACCGCGTCGCTGGCCGCGCCGATCGATCGCACACGGAAAAGTGATCGGCTGCCGACGACCGCGACCACGCGCCAGGAGCCGAAGATCATCGCCACGGTCGAGGTGGTCGGCGTCCGCGATGCCGCCATCGTCTACCGCGATCGCGACGGCCGCGTCCTCTACAAGAGCGACCCGCTGACCAACGCCACCGTGGTGACCAAGGGCGTCGTGCTGCCGGAGGTGACGGTGCGCGAGACCCAGCAGAGCCCGGTGCGTCCGGTGGTGACCGACGCCATCCCGCCCCGCCCGGCGCCCGGCCCGGCCGCCTCCTCGCGCGATCCGGCCAAGCCTGCCGCCGCGCCGACCGGCCGCCCGCGCATCCCGGAGGGTTGCGACCCGGCCGCCAGCCCGATCGCCGCGCCGCAGCTCGCCCACATCCTCAGCAAGTGCCTGGTCGAGGCGCCGAGCCAGACCAACGTGAAGCTCGCCGCGCTGATGTGAGAGTCGTCCGCGAGCGCGCGCGGCACCGACACGAGACCTGATCGGAACGGCCGGGCCAGCGCCCGGCCGTTTTGTTTGGTGCGCATCGGACTGTCAGAATGGCACCGAGGATCTGCGAGTGCGGCGTGGCTCCCTCTCCCCAGCGGGGAGAGGTGAAAGAGCGTGCCCGAGCGGCTTTCATGGACTTTTGTGAGGAGACGTGAGGCTCGCGCCGGATCGTCACGTCACACCCTCATCTGATCACGTCGCGGCTCCCCGCTTTCTGCGGTCGCTTTAAGGGATGCTTAATTTTCTTCCTTAACGGCCGGGAACTCTTTCGCGCTTCGCCGGTTGTCTCGGCGGCAGTCAATGCCGGGGAACAACAGGGGGATGGACATGGCTCGCTCCGCGAAGCTCTCTCTCGTCATCGGTGCGGTCGGTGCGCTCGCCCTCGGGATCGCCGGAATGAGCGCCGCGCCCGCCAAGGCCGATCCGCTGTCGCTGTTCGCGCCCGACGGCTATCGCTCCTCCTCGATCGACCGCTACATCCGCGACGACCGGGTCGAGGAGACGGCGCCGCGCGCCAGCACGCCGGCGCATCTGCGCCGCCAGGTCGTGTCCTATGCGGGCGCCGAGGCGCCCGGCACCATCATCATCGACACGCCGAACACCTATCTCTACCTGGTGATGCCGGGCGGCAAGGCGATGCGCTACGGCATCGGCGTCGGCCGCGAGGGCTTCACCTGGTCGGGCGTCGAGCACATCACCCGTATGGCCGAGTGGCCGGACTGGCATCCGCCGGCGGAGATGATCGCCCGTCAGCCCTATCTGCCGCGCTTCATGGCCGGCGGCCCCTCGAACCCGCTCGGCGCCCGCGCCATGTATCTCGGCTCGTCGGTCTATCGCATCCACGGCACCAACGCCCCGGACACCATCGGCCAGCGTGTGTCGTCGGGCTGCATCCGGCTCGCCAACGAGGACGTGATCGACCTCTACGGCCGGGTGAAGACGGGCGCCAAGGTGGTCGTGCTGCCGATGTCGTCGCGTGGCGTCGCCGGCATCTCGGCGCCGTCGGCCCGCACGGCCGACACCCGGGCCGGCGCCCGCATCAACTGATCTGTTTCGCGATGAAGCGGCGGGGTCTCAGGGCCCCGCCGCGTCCGCATGCGACGCCTCGTTCTTTTCGATGATCGTTTTCCGCCCGCGTGCCTCGCGTGGGCTTTCGGCGACCGCGATGCCCTCTCGATCCAAGTCAGTCTTCCGGATGCGTCTGCTTCCGGCCGGCGCCGTTCTGCTGCTCGGCCTCGCCGCGCCGCTGCCGGCGGCCGCCCAGTCCCGAACGTCCGCTTGGACGCCCGCTTGGACGCCGGCGGCGTCCGGCGGCGTGTTCGAGAGCATCTTCGGCACCGGCGCCCCGTTCGGGCGCAGCCCGCCGCGCGCCGCTCCGGTGATGGCCTATGCGCCGCCGACGGGCTCTCCCGACGCCGGCGCATTGCCGCCGGGGGGGACCGTCCCCGAGGCTGCCCCGGCCGTCACGGCCTATTGCGTGCGCCTGTGCGACGGCCGCTTCTTCCCGCTGACCGCGCCCGCCGCCGTGTCGCCGGCCAAGCTGTGCAGCGCCTTCTGCCCGGCGAGCCGCACCAAGGTGTTCGAGGGCGCCGGAATCGATCAGGCGGTCGCCCCGGACGGCAGCCGCTACGCCGGCCTCTCGACCGCGCATCGCTATCGCAAGGAGCTGGTCGACGGCTGCACCTGCAACGGCCGCGACGCCTTCGGCCTCGTCAAGGTCGACATCGCCGCCGATCCGACGCTGCGAGCCGGCGACGTGGTGGCGACGCACGACGGCCTGAAGGTCTACCAGGGCGTCGGCGGCTCGCGGCACCGCGCCGCCGACTTCACGCCGATCCGGCGCTCGCCCCTGGTCTCGGCCGACATCCGCAGCAAGCTGCGCAATCTCCGGGTCGCCAAGGATCTCGGCGCCCCCAAGCGCGGGCTGTGATCGCCCGCGGCCGTCATGCGCGGGCGAAGACCCGCACATCCATCCGGCTCGGGGCCAAGCGCGTTTCTGCGCAGGACGACGGGGCGTCGGGTCGCGCCCGGCGACGACGTCGCGGAATCGCGTGGCGCCCCTCGCCCGTCCGAAAATTTTAACGATCCAGCGACCCTCTCCGACCGTCCCGGCATCCGTGCCCGAGCGTCCTTGACTCGCGCCGGGCTTTCCGGAATCCATAAGAACATATCAGGAACAAAGAGGGCCGATCGTGACCATGCCGCCCCGCGATGCGGGCGAGATCTTGCGTGCGCTCCGACGCCGGGTCGCCGCCCTCGAGGCGCACCGGCCGGCGCCCGCGGATGCCGCCGATTCGGTGCTCGCCCTCGGCGTGCCGGCGCTCGACCGGGCGCTCGGCGGCGGGATCGCGCTGGGCGTCCTGCATGAAATCGTGCCGGCGGCGCCACGCGACCTCGCCGCCGCGGCCGGCACCGTGCTGGCGCTCGCCGTGCATGCGCTCGCCACGGTGCGCCGCTTCGCCCGCCGCGAGGTGTTGTGGATCCAGGCCGACCTCGCCGGGCGCGAGGCGGGGCGGCTCTACGGTCCGGGCGTCGCGGCGCTCGGCCTGTCGCCGGTCCGGCTGGTCGAGATCGCGGTGGCGCGCGAGCGCGACGCCGCCTTCGCCATGGAGGAGGCGCTGGCCTGCCGGGGCCTCGCCGTGGTGGTCGGCGAGTTTTTCGACGACCGCGCCCTCGATCTCGTCGCGCTGCGCCGGCTGTCGCTCGCCGCCGCGGCCGGCGGCGGTCTCGGCCTGCTGCTGCGCCACCGCGCCGCGGCGCTGGCGAGCCCGGCCGCGACCCGGCTGGAGATCGCCGCCGCGCCCGGCCTGCCCGACGGCTTCGGCGGCCTCGGCCAGCCCGCCGTCCTCCTCTCCGTCCTGCGGAACCGCCGCGGCCCGACCGGCCGCTGGCTCCTCGTCTGGGATCACCATGAGCATGTCTTCCGCGAGCCCGCCCGGCGCGACGCGCCGGTTCCTCTCCCTGTGGCTGAGGCGCCTGTCGACCGACCGGATTGGTCGCACCCAGACGCGGCCCGCCGGACCAGGTGAGGCCGCGACGGGGGCCGGCCACGCCGCCGCGGCGGCTGAGCCGCTGGTCACGGCCGAGACGATAAGATCGGCGCAGCGCATCGCCGCCGTGAGCGACGCTGCGCAAAAGCTCGGCCTGACGGTCGGCACCACGGTCGCCGACGCCCGCGCCCGCCATCCCGGTCTCGTGGTCGTGCCGCACGATCCGGACGCCGACGCCGCGCTGCTCGACGCCGTCGCCGAGGCCTGCGACCGCTTCACGCCGCTGGTGGCGCTCGATCCGCCCGACGGGCTCCTGCTCGACATCACCGGCTGCGCCCATCTGTTCGGCGGCGAGGCGGCGCTCGCCGCCGCCCTTCACGCCCGCCTCGCCGCCGGCGGCCTCGCGGCTCGCATCGCCATCGCCGATACGCCTGGGTGCGCTTTTGCCGTTGCCCGTTACGGCGTCTGTGCCGCGCGGCGCCCCCCACCCCCGACCCCTCCCCGCCACGAGCTTCGCTCGCGGGGGGAGGGGAGCCGCAGCGCTTCTGCTCCCCTCCTCCCGTTCGCGTCAGCGAATGGCGGGGAGGGGTTGGGGGTGGGGGGCTCTTCGGCTGCCTGGCCCGGATCTCCGGACAGACGGGATCCCATCCTCCTCGTTCCCCCCGACGGCCAGGACGCGGCGCTGGCGCCGTTGCCGCTCGCCGCGCTGCGGCTGCCCCGAAGCATGGTCGCCTCGCTCGCCGAGGTGGGGCTGAAGCGCATCGCCGACGTCCTGGCGCTGCCGCGCGCCACGCTGGCGGCGCGGTTCGACGGCCTCCTCGAGGCCCTCGATGCGGCGCGCGGGCTCGCCGAGGTGCCGATCTCGCCGCGCCGGCCGCTGCCCGCCTGCGTGGCCGAGCAGACCTTCGCCGAGCCCGTGCTGCTGGAACGCGACGTGCTCGCCACGCTGGAAGTCCTCGGCGGCCGGCTCGTCCGGGTGCTGGAGACGCGCGGCGAGGGGGCCCGCATTCTCGAGGCGGCGCTGTTCCGCACCGACGGCCGGGTCGTGCGTATCGCGGTCGGCACCGGCGCGCCGCTGCGCGATCCCGCCCGCATGGTGCGGCTGTTCGCCGACCGGCTCGCCGTCGGCGACCCGTGGGATCCCGGCTTCGGCTTCGACCTGGTGCGGCTCGGCGCGCTCATGACCGAGCGCAGCGAGGCCCGGCAGGTCGGGCTCGACGCCGAGGGCGTGGTCGGCGATCCTGCGGCCGAGGTCGCCCATCTGATCGACCGCCTGTCGGCCCGCTTCGGCGCCCGCCGCGTCACCCGTCCGGTGCTGCGCGACGCGCACCTGCCCGAGCACGCCGCCGTCGCCCGGCCGGCCCAGATTCTTCGCGTCGCGGGCACGGGACGGGGCGCGGGGGCACGGCACGGGCTCTTCGCCACCCGCCCGGGGCCGGAGGAGCGGCTTTTCGAAGCCGTCGCCTGCGACGATCCCGACACCCTCGCGCCCGTCCGTCCGCTGCGGTTGTTGGAAAAGCCGGAGCCGGTCGAGACCATCGCCGAGGTGCCGGACGGGCCGCCGCTGCGGTTCCGCTGGCGGCGCGTGCTCCACGAGGTCGCCGCCGCCGAGGGGCCGGAGCGCATCGCGCTGCCCTGGTGGCGCGACACCGACGGCCGCCCCCTCACCCGCGACTATTTCCGGGTCGAGTGCCGGGCCGGGTTTCGCGCCTGGCTCTATCGCGAAGGCCTGTTCGACCGCGAGACGGCGCGCCCGCGCTGGTTCCTGCACGGCCTGTTCGGGTGAGACGACGATGGGCTCGCGTCGTGTGAAACGAGAGGAGCTACACGCCGGCGATCTTCTCGCGCGCCGCCTGGGCCAGGAACGCCGAGCGCGTCAGGCCGCGCGCCGCCGCCGCGGCGTCGATCTGATCGACCAGGCCCTTGTCGAGCGACACGTTGATTCGCACGGTGCGGCCGGCGTCGCTCAGCAGCGGCACGGCGATCAGCACGGCGCCGGCGGCGAGCGCGTCCCGCACGTCCGCGTCGTCCCGGACCTCGTCGAGGGCACGCGCGGCCGGCACCGGCCGACCGGCGCTTTCCAGCGCCTCCGCATGCTGACGCAACGCCACCGCGGCGTTGGCGGCCGCCTCGGCCAGCGTCTCGCCGGCCGAGAAGCAGCCCTCGACATCCGGAAACCAGACCCCGAACGCGCTGCCCGGATCCTTCTCGACGATCGCGACGTATTGGGTCGTCATGCTGCGCCTGTTCAGCGGTGC
Source organism: Rhodoplanes azumiensis (assembly GCF_042682915.1). Taxonomy (NCBI): domain Bacteria; kingdom Pseudomonadati; phylum Pseudomonadota; class Alphaproteobacteria; order Hyphomicrobiales; family Nitrobacteraceae; genus Rhodoplanes; species Rhodoplanes azumiensis. The sequence goes on from NZ_JBHUIW010000027.1 coordinate 84,580, forward strand.
AAAAGAAATCCAATAGCAAATTTGTCAGAACCGCACATCTCCGCACCGTCATGGCCGGGCTCGTCGCGGCCATCCACGTCTTCACTCCGACCGAACTACGAGGGCGTGGATGCCCGGCACAAGGCCACGGCTGTCCGGCACGGATTGTGCTTTATGCGGCGAGCCTCGGTTGGTGGCG